>JANNRP010000442.1:0-2044 GCA_031401535.1 Hyphomicrobiaceae bacterium
ACTTCCCCAGCCGATCCAGGCGGTCGCGCAGCCGCAGCCAAGCGAACACTCCCGGCATGAACCATGGCGTGCCGTTGTACATCGGTATTGCGGGTGGCGGTCGGAAGTCGAGCGCGGAACGACCAGCTTCGGCATCGAGCAATTGTAATGCCGCCTTCTTGCCAGCCCAAGGCGCCCAGACAAGTCCCGATCCGCAGTAGCCGACCGCATAACCAGCACCGTTGCGGGTGAAGATGCGCGGGAACATGTCGCGGTTCATCGCGACGTAGCCATACCAGCTATGGGTCAACTCAACGTCCGAGAGGATTGGGAAAACCTGGGTCAGCCCGCGTTTCAGCAATGCGGTGGCGCCATTTGATTCGCCGGCAATATTGCCATCGCGTCCGCCGTAGAGGATGCGTCTGCCATCGGGTGACGGTCGGTAGTAATAATGCAGGCGCCTGGTGTCGCCGCACATGACGCCCTTCGGCATCAGCTGGCGCATCAGGTTGTCGGACAGCGGAGCTGTCGCGATTATGCGGCTGCGTACCGGCACCAAGCGGCGGCGCAGCCATTTATCGACGCCGTCGGTATAGCCGTTGGTTGCCATGATGATATTGCGGGCGGCGACATGGCCTCGTGCGGTGTTGACAGAGAAGCCATCGCCCTGGCGCGTGTGTCCGAGCACGGCGGTTTCGCCATGCACGATCACGCCCGCCTTGAGGGCAGCTTGCAGCAAACCGCGATGGAACTTAGCCGGATGCAAGCCACCGATGTCGGTGCGCGCAAGGCCGCCGTGATAGAGGTCGGTGCCGATGAACTCGGACTGTTCGGCGCGCGGCACAGCGCGTGCATCGATATTGAACTCGCGTTTCAGCATGTCAGCGTCGCGTGAGAGACGCTCGTAGGCGGCGGGGCTGTCGGCGCCGGTGAACCGCCCCGTCATCACGAAATCGCAGTCGATATTCTCGTCTCGGATGAACGTCGCCAGATCCTCGCGCGCGAGCTTGCTTTCGAGCAGCACGCCCTTGGCGCGCTCTACCCCAAACTTGCGCGATAATTCCGCGAGGCCTGGTCTGATACTACCACTCGCCATGCCGCCATTACGCGTCGATGCTCCCTCGCCCGGCTTCTGGCTATCGAACACCTGCACCTGTCGTCCCGCACGCGCGAGCGTCAACGCAGCGCTGAGGCCGGTATAACCGGCACCGACGATGACGACGTCGCAACCGGGCGTCACGGCTTGAACCGGCAGCGTGACGAGGGGCGCTTCGTCCCACCAATAGGGTTGCGAATTGATCATGTGCGCGCGCCTCACCTATTCCGTGGTTCTAATCCTGACTTTTGCGAACCGGCCACATTATTGCAAGTAGTGCAAGGCTGCGATGACCGTTGACTGGCGTGCATCTTCTGCACGGCAGCGAATTCTTCGGTTGCTCTTCGGCAGGGGCGTGACAACAATGTGCGAATTCGTTCCAATCAATCAGATCAAGCGGGATCCGATCATGATGAAGGCTGCAGTCATCGGAGCTGAAGGCGTTGAGGTCCGAACTGTGCCCAAGCCGGTGCCAGGACCCGCACAGGTACTGGTACGGGTCCATGCAAGCGGACTGAACCGCGCCGATGTCATCATGGCATCCGGGCATATGCACGGATCAAGCGGTGGCCCTGGCGCTATTCTCGGGTTGGAGTTTGCGGGTGTTGTGGAGGCTATGGGCGCCGATGTGACCGGTTTCAAGGCGGGCGATCGGGTAATGTGCTCAGGCGGCGGCGGCTATGCTGAATATGCCGTAACCGATTGGGGGCGGGTGGCAAAGATACCGGCCAACAACATGTCGTATGTGCAGGCAGCAACATTGCCGATTGCGCTGCAGACGATGCACAATGCCTTGATCACGGCCGGTCGCATGGCAGCGGGTGAGGCCGTGCTGATCCAAGGCGCCAGTTCCGGCGTCGGCATTATGGGGCTGCAGATTGCAAAGCACATGGGTGCAAAGATTGTGATTGGTACGTCGACCAATGCCGGTCGGCGTGAGCGCCTCAAGGAATTCGGCGCCGATCTGGT
>JANNRP010000443.1:0-4315 GCA_031401535.1 Hyphomicrobiaceae bacterium
AGCATAGACCTCGAAGAGGGGGAGGCCGTGGCGGCGCTCTTCAGCGGATTCAATCTTGCCGAGGTTATCCCAATCTACAGAGAACCGACCGTTGAGCGCTCCAGAGAGGGCGCGGGTCATGGGCGGGCGTTCACCGATCTGAGAGCCATCCGTCGTGTAAACGATAGAACCATCGGGTCGCCAGATCTTGACCTGAACAAGCCGCTGGCTGACGTTCGTGTCGCGTATCAAGCCGTTGATTGCAGCCTTGGCGGTGTTGGACAGGGTTTGGCCGGTCGCCAGTTCTTGAATATGAGGCGCGATCACGCTTTCCATAACGCGGGTCGACATCAGGGCTGCATTATGTACCACGCTCTGGCGCATCCGGCTGTCGACCCAGGCGCCGGTGAGGACCATTGTCAAAAACACAACGAAGAACGATGCAATCACGAACCGTGTCGAAAGCGACATCCTGGCCCAAGGTGCGCCCAGTCGATTTAGGACCAAAGTCCGGTTAATCTCAGACTTTAGTCTGATCGATAGCCCGACCAGAGCCTCCATCGATTGCCGGACGTCGTGCCCTGTCGGTGGGTGGTGCATCTGGTAAAGATACCATTAACAAAAATAGTCCGTCTTTACATAGCTTAGCACGACTTGGCTCAACTTCATCTCCTGATGTGGGATGGCGGTCGGTTATTGTTAAGGCTTAGTGAAGCTGCGGGAGTTTGCGTATGACCATGCGACGATGATTGCTTGATCATTTTTCGGCGGTACGTCGCTCTGCAGAGGCTTTGAGCAGTCAGCGTTGACAGCCGAGGCCAAGCGACTCAGCACGTGGCTGTGACCTCCACAAGAGAAGGTTTGCGGGCAGGTTCAGATGTCTGCGTGGTGGCGCGCAATGGGTAGTCATCGGCTGCGGAATGGCAGATTGATGAAGTGATGAGGCTGGTAAGGCGGACGCCAAGGTGGGTTAAGGGCGGAACCCCTATCGGGGTAGGGCTACACGTCGCTCCCGCTCGACAATGCTTTATTCGGGTCTTCGCCGTGCGGGTTGCGACACGGATGCATAGCGACTTTCACCAGAACCACCGATGCTGTGTGCTCCGACAACGCTTCGTCGCATGTCATGATCATTCGGCTCTCCGAGATTGCGTGAGTGACAATCATGTTGTGGAGGAGCTCTGCGTTATCAAGCTGAAGCGTAGTGGTCATGGCCGCATGACGCGGCTCGATCGCGTATTTAAAGGCCGCGCTTTATGAAACCTATTAGCACCTTCGCACCCGTGAACGGTCATGGCTTTAGCAATGGCAGTGCCCGACTTCAGCGGAGCGCGTGGGCGTCTGGCGGCACTGTTCGGGCGTTTACACGGGCTGATCGTTGTCTCGATCGGCGCGCGAGCCTGAATCCTGAGCACGAAAATCCATGCATGGAGGCTTGCAAGTTCACGATGTCCGTCCGAATTTCGCGGCGCTAACTCGCTTGGCCGCTGGTTTTGGCCCTGAGCAGCAACACTTTGTCGATGGCGTCTCTCAGCTCCTTTGCAGCGCGTACCGTGCACCGCAAATGTGCAATCGCGATCGCGTCCTTCTTGATGGTCTGACCATTTGCCAACTGGCGCCCCACAGCCAAGGTCAGGTTCACGATACCATTCGAATCCCCGCCATTGGGAACGCCCTCGAAATAAATGACGGGCGCGTGTGGTGCGTCGGTCACAACGACGCCCGTGGCGTGTTGGGCTATGGGCTCGATGTTAGGTTTTTTCTTCACGACACCTCCGTGCAACCTTGCAACGCTAACTGTTTTGCCTCGACCTATTATCGTAATGTATTCGATAGTACGCTGGGAGCCCGACGGTAAAAACATCACAGCACAGGTTCCAGTAGCGTAAGGCAAAACTCCGCCCACGGGCCGGCCCCTTTTTCGATTGGGAAATTATCGACCACCACGCATGCCTGTGACGGGTGTGATCCAAGCGACAGCGTCGATCGAAGGGCGCAACCTTTGAGGCGCTGACGATCAGCGCTTGGCGGTGCGAGTTCCTGAGGAAGGGTCTGACGAAGATTGAAAAAAAACCTCGCCCGTCAAGATTGCGTGAGACCAAGTTCTTTCAGACGGCGGCACCGTCGGGCTTGTGAGCCAGCTGATGTCTCGAAATGGGCGGCTTACCGATGCTAAGCGCCGGGCCGAGCAGAGGCAGAGTTGCTCTGAACGCCAATTCGGCGCTCGTCTCTACAATCGCGAAGTCCCGCACAGGTCCCGCTTATGCCACTGCATACCTCCGGCTATGAGGGTGTGACGTGGAACCGAGGGCAGTCGTGACCGTTGCAAAATTTTATAAAGGACGCTACTGCGCACGCGGCAACGACCTAGTCGGTGAGCGGGGAGTAGAGCCCAGCATGCGAAAATCTGTCAACCAATCGAATAGGGCCGTTGCGCCCTCTGAGGCCGAGCGCCTGTTGGCGCGCGAAACGCGGCGAAAGATTGGTGATCGCGTCGCCGCTGGCGCCGATCTTAGGCTCGTAATCTATGATCAATCCGGCCGTCAGACCTTGGCACTCCCGCCACTCGCCATGCGGCTCGTTCTTGATTTGCTCGACGTTTTGGCAAGTGGCAGCGCCGTTGCAATGACCGAACTGAAATCAGATCTCACCTCAAATCAAGCGGCCGACCTGATGGGAATTTCAAGGTCAGCACTACTGCAACTGCTCGAGAGCGGCGCAATCCCGTTTCATCGGATTGGAACCCACCGCCGGATCCCACTCCAGTACGCCTTAGATTTTAAGGCCAAAAACATGGTAGCTCAGCCGCCGACTGACGTCGGCACATCAAAATAGTAGCGTCACGCGTCGCAGTACGGGTGCCGTGACCGTCCACTTCCGGCCGTGACTCCGTTTGATTAACCGACTGCGAGGGCCGCATGACCAGCCGAGATGCGATGCACTGACAATCCGCATCGACGGCGTTGTCCAGATAGGGGCGTCAGCAGCCTCACCGGGACCAAGGTCTGGTTAATCCCAGACTTTAGTCTGATCAACGGCCCGACCACAGTCTCCATTGATTGCAGGACGTCGTGCCCTATCGCCGCCGGACGCATCTGGTAAAAATTTTGTTAACAAAAACAAGACACATTTCACAGTTTTGTGCGCGTTGGCTCAACTTTTTTTCAATGTTGGGGGCGAGGAACGCACTGATAGGAAGACGTCAAGCAGTGGGAGTTCGCGTATGCCCATGCGATCAAGAGTTTTCAGGTCCAGGACCCGCTTCGGTTCCGAATTACTGTGTCCTGCTGTCAACCAAATACAGCGCAATCCGTTCTGGCGGTCGCCTTCATTGGGCCGACATTCTGCAGTCGCCGGGCTGCAGTCGACCTGCCGGTCAAATCTCAGGATTTGAAAAAAAGCCAGGCCGCGTGCCGATCTAGCAGCTTCCAAATAAAAAACGATCTAGCGTCCCCCAAGGTGGAGTTTGAGTATGGTCACCCTCATCAGAAGCGATTTGGAATTCATTCTGGCGCAGATCAAGTTCTCCGAGGAGCACGCTTCGGGAGTACCAATCACCTCGGTCAGCGGTGGCATTTTGGGGCTTGACCCTACGCTCCCCTACGGTGTGCGAACGGTTGATGGTCGTGACAACAACGTACTGCCTGGACAAACCGACTTCGGCGCGGCTGACACGCTGTTTCCCCGACTGGTGCCG
Organism: Hyphomicrobiaceae bacterium; assembly: GCA_031401535.1. Lineage (GTDB taxonomy): Bacteria > Pseudomonadota > Alphaproteobacteria > Rhizobiales > Hyphomicrobiaceae > JAKFWF01. Next base: position 3,677 of record JANNRP010000443.1, read on the forward strand.
CGCGATGTGACAACGCCTCCAAGCGGGACGATCATTGACCCGCAACCTCGAATTGCGTCTAATTTGGTGGTCGACCAGAGTTCCGCCAACCCTGCGGCAGTCGCGGCGTTCAATGCAGCCCATCCGGATGAGCCGCCTCAAACCCTTCAACCGCGACTGCTCCCAGACGGTATAACACCGAACCCGGCCTTTGTTCCGGTTCTGGTAATCGAGAACGTTGCGCCTGACGTCGGCCTGTCTGCGCCATTCAACTCTTGGATGACGCTGTTTGGTCAGTTCTTCGACCATGGCTTGGATCTCGTTACCAAGGGGGGCAACAGCATCGTGCTGGTGCCGCTGCAACCGGACGATCCGCTGTTCAATCCGTCAAGTCCCCAGACCAATTTCATGGTGCTGACACGCGCCACACCGTTCGCTGGTCCAGGCGCCGATGGCGTTGTAGGGACGCTGGACGACACTATTGAGTCTCAAAATACCACGACATCGTTTGTCGATCAGAACCAGACCTATACATCACACTCGTCACATCAAGTATTCTTGCGCGAGTACGTCTTGGGGATCGATGGCAAGCCGATCGCCACCGGTGCTCTGCTTGACGGCGCCAACGGCGGTCTGCCAACCTGGGCCGAAGTTAAGGCG
>JANNRP010000444.1:0-6511 GCA_031401535.1 Hyphomicrobiaceae bacterium
GGCGGCATTTTTCAACGCATGGACGAACAAGGTCGCCCGCTGGCCGAGGCCTTTCGCGCGGGCTGTGCGGATGTAGTCCTGGCTCAACACTTCAAGCATTGTCGAGCGCGTGATGCGGGCAATCAGGGCAATATAAACGCCTCCGAGCGCGATCGACGGCAGGATCAAATGCTCCAACCACGGCCAGAAGCCCTTTGATATCGGCGTGTAGCCTTGCACGGGTAGCCAGTCGAGCTGCAGTGCGAAAACGTACGCGAGCAGATATCCGACGACGAACACCGGCACCGAGAAGCCGATGACCGCGAACGCCATGACGCCACGGTCAAGCCAAGAGCCAACTCTCCAAGCGGCCAGAACTCCCAGTGGCACTGCCACTGCTACCGATAAAATGAGCGTCAGGAACGTGAGCGATAGCGTTGGCTCCATGCGCTGCTTGATCAGCGCAGTAACCGGCAGATTAGTGAAGATCGACGTTCCCAGATCACCGTGCAAGATCTGCCACGTCCACTCGCCGAACCTTACCAAGAATGGCCGGTCGAGCCCCAGATTGCTGCGGATGCGTGCGACGTCCTCAGGCGATGCCTGATCGCCAGCGATGATCGCGGCTGGATCGCCGGGGGCGATATAAAGCAGGCTGAACACAAACAAGGCAACGAACGCCATGACCGGGATGGTCGCGATAATTCGCCGTACAATGTAGCCTAGCATCCGTCTGGTTCCAATTCAGTCATTCGGCGGATGGTCGAGGGGGCAGGCCCGAGGCACGATGAATGCCTCGGGTCGACGATATGACCGCAGGATCAAACCGTCTTTTTGACATCCCAGAAGAATGGCAGTGGTCCCTTGACGACGCCTTCGATGTTACTGCGCCAAGCCTGGTAGCCAAGGAAGAAGCCGGTTGGTGCGTAGACGGCATTTTCCATCGCGGTCTTGTTGAGACGACCAATGGCGGCCTTCTCGGCTGCGATATCCTTGGCATCAAACCATGCGGCAACTTCCGTCTCGATTGTTGGCACGTTGGGCCAGCCGAACCAGGCTTTGTCGCCGCTTCCACGGACAGCCACGTAGCTTGCCGGGCTGACGCAATCGGCGCCGGCGTGCCACGTGTGGAACATGTTCCAGCCGCCCTGAGCGGGTGGCTCCTTCTTCGCACGGCGACCGCCGACGGTGCCCCAGTCGGTGGCCACGAAATCGACCTTGAAGCCGATCTTTTTGAGAAGCTCTGCAGTGACGTCGCCCATTGGCTTCAGGAATGGCTGATCTTGCGCCACGAGGCACGTTACCGGCTCACCCGCATAACCGCTTTCGGCGAGCAGTTTCTTGGCAGCATCAAGATTACGCATCTTGAGGATTTCGCCGCCTTCTTCCGTGTACAGCGGCGTGCCGGGCGTAAAGAAGCTTGGAATATTCTTCCAGAGAGCATCGTCACTGCCGACTACGGCCCGCATATAGTCTTCCTGGTTCATCGCCGTCATCACGGCGAGGCGCGCCTTGAGTTTGTCGAAGGGCGGCAACAGGTGGTTGAAGCGGAACGAGCCAATATTGCCGAGCGGATCGGCGATATCCACCTTGATATTCTTGTTTCGCTTCAAGATTGGGATCAGGTCGGGCAGAGGCTGCTCCCACCAGTCGATCTCGCCGTTTTGAAGGGCTGCCGACGCGGTCGCGCCGTCCGGCATGATGATCCATTCAATTCGATCAAAATTAATCCTCTTGCCGCCAGACAGCCAGGAGGACGGCTCAGAACGCGGCACGTAGTCGGCGAACTTCTCAAAAATCGCCTTTGCGCCCGGCACCCATTCACTCTTTGCAAATTTCATCGGGCCAGAGCCAATGTACTCGGTAATTTGCTTGAACGGGTCGGTTGCCGCAATGCTAGCTGGCATTATGAATGCCATCGGCGTGTTGTTCTTGCCGAGCGCAAACAGCATTTTCGGGAACGGCTTCGAGAGAACCCATTTGAACGTGCGGTCGTCGACGGCGGTCAACTCTTTTTGAATGCCGCCGATCAGCAAGCCCATGCTGTCTCGTTTGGCCCAGCGATCGAGACTCGCGACACAGTCCTTAGCGGTGACTTTCTCGCCGTTATGGAATTTAAGGCCTTCGCGTAACTTGAAGGTCCAGGTCAAACCGTCAGACGAGACTTCTTCGCTTTCAACCATCTGTCGCTTGGGCGAGAGATTGGCATCGACGCCGTACAGTGTATCCCAGACCAGTGCTGACGCATTGCGCACGACGTACTGGGTGCCCCAGATGGGATCGAAGTTAGCAAGGTTGGCTTGTGGTACGAATTTGAGGGTTTTAGCGGCCGCTCCCTGGCTGATTGCCGGCATCGGGAATCCACCGAGGCCAACGAGACCTACTCCACCCATTCCCTTGAGTGCCGTTCTGCGACTTAAGCTCACTGATACCTCCACTGATTGCACGCCACGCAATGCCGCCGCCGATTGGCGCGCGATTGCGCCAAGTCATCCACATGGACAGGTTAGAAGTTTGCATTGATTTCTGACAAGCGCAATCGCTGCTCGATAATTAGGCGGAATGCAAAAAATTTATGCTGCAATGCACGCACGCGACACCGCGTTGTCGCCGTCGCGATTTAACTCCTGCAACAATTGCTGGTGACCATAGCCAGTTGCCTTCCAGCAACTTCCCTATCGTGGGAAAGGTGGTCTAGCTTGAAGTGCTTAGCGAATTGGGGGAACCACGGGAGCCGAGGGAATGCGCGGGGCGGTGCGACCAACAGTTGCCGTGGCAGCGATGCTGTGTGCGCTGCTTGGCATTTTTGCGCGACCGGTAATCGGCATGGCGCAAGCGCTCGATGGTCGCTGGGAGCGGCCAATGGGACTGGGTGTCGAAGCTCCGGTTGAGCGGTCGTACCGCGTCTCTGGTGCGCCTACAAAGCCGATCGACAAGTGCCGCCAATGGCGCCGCATAGCAAACCGGCTCGGGGAAACGTATGCCGGAGTTCGCTTGCGGCAATCCATCGTTGAACGCGTGTGTGCGTTTGCCGACCAGGACGTGGATGCGGTTGTATCGATTTGGTCGTGGCCGTGGGCGCAGGGTGGGTTCGAGGGTGAGCTGCCACCTCGTATCCGCGGCCGTTTTGGCGGCTGGACCATCCGTTGTGGCGCGGAGGGGGTGCGTGAACGCTGCGCAATTGTGCACGAAGCTCTGGCTAATGCCGGGTTGGCTGCGGCCGGTAGCGAACGTATCCGCGTCATCACGCATTTCGTAATCAACGATATCGGCGGACAGGAACGGGTGCTCTGGCGGGTGTTTGTCGAACGTGCCGACGATCGGTGGTTTGCCGGGACCGATTCGCCAACTGATCGCCTGGCCAACGTCGTGCGTTATCGGTTGGGAAGCAGTGCGCTGAGCGAGCCATTGGCCGGGTGCGGAACATCGGGCTGTCTGATGGAAGCAGACATCAGAGCAGGGTCACGCGCGGCCAGCAGTCTGTGGGATGGCCGGGCGCTCGACCTTGATGTACGTCCAACGCCCGGCGTCGTGCTCGCATGGCAAGTGCCAGCATCGGGCTTTAAGCTGGGATTGCGTGAACTGGTGCGATTGCGTCAGTCTGAGGCGCGCCAATTTGCTGGTCGATGATCAATAGGCTGCAACCCATATGGTCGTCGGGGAGTGGCCTGCCGTCGTATAGTGCAGTTGCTTGAAGATTGAGCACTGTAGAATTTGCGCTGTATCTTGCGCTGTTGTGGCGAACCCCTCATTCTGACGCGGGTATGACAGTAACGCTTGCCCATGACGTGCGTGGTGTTCTCAAGCGAGGGGGCGGATTCTAACCAATGGCGCAGGCAATGGCGTTCGATGAAATGCGCGGTTTGGGCCCGTTCGGGGGAACCGATGCCCTGGTGCGCGCCGGATACACGGATCTGGCCCGCTGGCTGGACACGGCACCGGTCGAGTTGCTTGCCAGCCGTCAACTTGAAGCCGAGCACTTCTTCCGGCGGATTGGTATCACCTTCAATGTCTATGGCGACGCGCAAGGCACGGAGCGCTTAATTCCGTTCGATATCGTGCCACGCATCTTGACGTCGTCGGAATGGAAGCGGCTCGCTGGCGGACTAGAACAACGCGTCAAGGCGCTCAATGCGTTCATTGGCGACGTTTACGGTCCACGTGAGATCGTCCGGGCTGGCGTTGTACCCGAAGCGCTGATCCTTCAGAATCCGGCCTATCAGCCGGAGATGACACGGATCAAGCCTGCCGGCGGCGTGTACGTCCACATCGCAGGCATCGACGTTGTGCGGGTTGATGCGGAAACATTCTACGTGTTGGAAGACAACGCGCGCACGCCGTCGGGCGTATCCTACATGCTGGAGAACCGGGAGGCGATGATGCGTCTGTTCCCAGAGTTGTTCAGCCGCCTGCGGATCGCACCAGTCGACAATTACACTGACGATTTACTGGCCACGCTGCGTTCGGTCGCACCGAAGGCTGCATCTGGCGAGCCGACCGTCGTGCTGCTGACAGCCGGGCAATACAACTCCGCCTATTACGAGCATTCGTTTCTTGCTGACAAGATGGGTGTCGAGTTGGTGGAAGGCAACGATCTGTTTGTGCGCGAGAACGTCGTATACATGCGCACTACCGAGGGACCACAGCGCGTCGACGTGATCTATCGGCGCATCGACGATGAATATCTCGATCCAATGGTGTTTAATCCAAAGTCCGTGCTCGGCGTGCCGGGCATCGTGTCGGCATACCGGGCAGGGAATGTCACGATCACCAACGCGATTGGCACTGGCGTTTCGGATGACAAGGCGATCTACAGCTACATGCCTGAGATTATTCGGTTTTTTCTTGGCGAAGAACCGATCCTTAAGAACGTGCCGACGCACCGTTGTCGAGAGCCGGATGCATTGAAGTACGTGCTCGATAATCTGCACGAGTTGGTGGTCAAGGAAGTACATGGCTCTGGTGGCTACGGTATGCTCGTCGGGCCGCACGCAACGAAAGCCGAGTGTGCGGCATTTGCAACCAAGTTGCGCGCCGACCCTGACGATTTTATCGCCCAGCCGACGTTGGCACTGTCAACCGTCCCCTGCTTCGTCAATCAGGGGCTTGCACCGCGTCACGTCGATCTGAGGCCCTACGTGCTGTCTGGCGCCGATGGCGTGCGCATTGTGCCCGGTGGGTTGACAAGGGTGGCGCTGAAGGAGGGCTCGCTGGTGGTGAATTCGAGCCAGGGCGGCGGTACTAAAGATACCTGGGTCGTGGAGGACTGACCGGCAATGCTGTCGCGGATGGCGGATAATCTATTTTGGCTGTCGCGCTACATGGAGCGGGCGGAAAACCTTGCGCGCATCCTCGATGTTGCGCAGCGCATGTCGTCGCTGCCATCGGCCTATGCCGGAGCGTCGAACGAATGGGAGTCAGCGATCGCCACGGCTGCTTGCGAGGACGCGTTCTATGCAGCCTACCCGGATGCCACGCGCGATAACGTGATCGAGTTTGTCGTGGCGTCCGACGCTAACCCGTCGTCGATCCGTGCTTGCATCGAAACGGCACGCGCCAATGCGCGTTCGGTGCGTACGGCGATCACCACCGAGATGTGGGAGATCATCAACGGCCAATGGAACGAGATGCAGCGGCTCGATATGAAGTCGATGTCGCCGAGCAGGCTCGCCGATTTCCTCGGGACCGTAAAGCAGGCATCGCTGCGGTTTGACGGTGCCGCATATCGCACCATGTTGCGCTCGGATCAGTATTATTTCCAGCGCTTGGGAACCTTCATCGAGCGAGCCGACAACACGGCGCGTCTGCTCGACGTCAAATACCACGTGCTGCTGCCCGACAAGGAGCAGGTCGGCGGCGGCCTCGACTACTTCCAATGGTCGTCGATCCTGCGCTCGGTCTCGGCGCTCACATCCTATCATTGGGTCTACCGTGAGAACGTCAAGCCATGGCTGGTCGCCGACTTCCTGATCCTGCGGCACGAGCAACCGCGTTCGCTGATCTCGTGTTATGAGGCAATCAACGGCTACCTTGATCAGTTGGCTGAGGCCTATGGCCGCCAAGGGCCGTCGCAGCGTATTGCGCGTGGCACCTACGCCGGGCTGCAGCATCGCGAGATTGAGCAGTTGTTCCAGTCAGGGTTGCACGAGTTTCTGACCGGCTTCCTCGACGAGAACAACAAGGTGGGAGCAGCGATCAGTGCCCAATATCTGGCGTAGACGATTTAGGCTGTTGGCAGTTCGGGGAAGCAGCTTGCATGCGTCTTAAGGTCCGGCATCAAACCACCTACTCGTACGCCCGGGCGGCCCAGTCGGCGATCCAGACCTTACGCATGACGCCGCGGTCTTCGGATAGTCAATTTGTGCGTCGCTGGCGCGTCGAGATCGATGCCGATGCCAGGCTCGATCGCGACGAGGATGCGTTTGGCAACATCACACACACTGTATTCGTCGTTGGGCCGGTCAGTCATATTAAAGTGACAATCGACGGTGAGGTCGACACGACCGACGCCAACGGTATCGTGTCGGGCACC
>JANNRP010000445.1:0-3980 GCA_031401535.1 Hyphomicrobiaceae bacterium
CTTCTGGTCAGCCATCATGCGAGGCGAGCGATGACAACAGCGGCTTCGTTTTTTGATCTGGAGCCCTTCGACCAGTTTGAGCGGGTCGTCGATGCGGGCGTGTTCACGCCGATTGATCGTGGATCAATTGTTGGGCTGTCGGACGTCGTTGATTCAACCGACGCCGTCGCCGATGGCCGTTACAAGGCCGTCAACATGGCAGGTGCAGCCGTCATAAGTGCAGTGATGAATGCGCTGGGCCACCGTCGCTTTCCATTCGTGTTCGGTGGTGATGGTGCAAGCTTCGTGATCGGCTTGGGCGAGCGGGATGCAGCCCAGCGTGCGCTCGCCGATACCGCTGCCTGGGTTGCAAGCGAGTTAGGCCTGACGTTGCGGATCGCTCTGGTGCCTGTCGTTGATATCCTCGCCGCCGGCGAAGAGCTCAATGTAGCTCGTTACGCGGCATCGCCGTCGGCCAGCTATGCAATGTTCGCAGGCGGCGGTCTTACCTGGGCTGAGACGCAGATGAAAAACGGCAGGTACAACCTGGATGCGTCTCCGGCCGATGCGAGGCCTGATCTCACCGGCCTGTCGTGCCGATGGACACCGATCGATAGCGCTAGGGGAACAATTCTGTCGCTCCTGGTGCAGCGTCAACGACACGAAACGCATGCAGCGTTTTCGGCGCTCGTGTTGCAAGTGTTGGCCATGCTTCAGCCTGAAGGCCAAAGTGGCGGGCACCCGATCTCGAAATCTAGCCTACACTACCGTTGGCCGCCGGAAGGTTTTGATTTGGAGGCACGCGCATCTGGCCCCGCCAAATCGCGTTGGAAACTGCGGCTGGAGATGCTGCTGGCGCTGGTGTTGTTCCGCACCGGATGGCGGCTCGGAAATTTCGATCCGGTTCACTATGTGCGCCAATCGGGGCTCAACACCGACTTCCGCAAATTCGACGATGGCCTGCGCATGACCGTCGACTGCTCGGAGGCAACGGCGCAACGGGTTGAGACACTGCTTGCCGCGGCCGAGGCGGCCGGAACCGTGAAGTTTGGTACGCACCGGCAGGCCCAGGCGTTGATGACGTGCATAGTTCCATCGGTGGTAGCCGATGACCACCTGCACTTCGTTGATGGTGCGAGCGGTGGTTATGCGATGGCCGCACAGCGGATGAAGCAGAAGCATGCAGAGCAGGTTTGAGGTCGGAGGACTTGCGCGGCGGCTTGCGCAATCGCAGAGTAAACGTCATTGCAGTTCAAGCAGGCAGGACATGACAACGCTCAGTATCGATGGGCTCGCAGCACGCATTCCGGATGGAGCTTCGATTGCGCTGCCGCCTGATTACTCGGGCTGCGCCATGGCGGCGGTGGCCAGCTTGATCAAACGGCAGGTGCGGAAACTTCACTTGATTGGCGTTCCAACCGGGGGCTTGCAGGCCGACTGGTTGATTGGCGCTGGCTGTGTGGCGCGAATGGAAGCAGCCGCGATGACGCTGGGCGAGCATGGCATACCGCCGCGCTTCCTAGCCGCCCTGAAGGCGCGCGAGATCGAGATGCGCGATGCAACGTGCCCGGCGATTCATGCCGGGCTGCAGGCTGCCGAGAAGGGCATCCCATTCATGCCGTTGCGCGGCATCCTGGGATCTGACCTGCTCAAGATCAGGCCGGATTGGAGGGTGATCGAAAACCCGTTTGGCGATGCCGCCGATAAGATCGTGGCGATCCCGGCCATTCGGCCTGACGTGACACTGTTCCACGCGCGGGCCGCCGACCAGCACGGCAACGTCTGGATCGGCGTACGCCGTGAATTGATGTTGATGGCACACGCGTCGAAGATGGCACTCGTCACCGTCGAGGAGATTGTTGACGACAACTTCCTGACCGACGATGCCCGCGCATCCGGCACCATTCCAGCACTTTACATCAGCGGCATTGCCGTCAGTCCGCGTGGAGCTGATCCGGTTGGGTTGGCTGGTGCCTATGCCGCTGATGATGCCGTAATCGCCGCCTATGTGCGGGCTGCCCGGACGGCGGACGGGTTCCGCGCATGGCTTGAAACCCATGTGCTTGGTGCCGTGCCAGCATGATAGCCGCCCCAATAACGACGCCCGAAATCATGATCGGTGCGATTGCTCTTATGCTCGATGGGCTCGGCCATGTGGCGGTTGGCGCATCGTCACCGATCCCAGGCTCGGCGGCGCTGTTGGCGCGCGCTCGGTCCGAGGGTCGCACGCGGGTCTCGCTGCTGGGCAGTGTTGCGCATAACCCGTTCACCGATGGCGGGCGCGAGTTGTTCGACTGTGCGGCCCAGGGCCGCATCGACGCATTCTTTCTGTCGGGTGGGCAGATCGACGGTCATGGCAATATCAATTTGGTCGGGCTAGGCGATCCCGCGGCGCCAAAGCTGAGGTTTCCAGGCTCGTTCGGCTCGGCCTACCTGTATCATCTGATTCCGCGCGTGATCCTGTTCCGTGAAGAGCATTCGCCACGCACACTCGTTCACAAAGTCGATTTTATCAGCGCGGCTGGAACATCCCCCGCGGGCGAGTACCGGCCGGGTGGACCGTATGCACTCGTCACCGGGCTGTGTGTGTTTAACTTCGACAAAGCGAAGGCGCGGTTTCGGCTGATGAGCACGCATCCTGGTGTGAGCGTCGACGATGTGAGGGCAGCAACAGGCTTCACATTCGACATACCAGCGGACGTGCCGGAAACAGCACCGCCAGATGCGGCGACGCTGGCGCTGTTGCGCAGCACAGTTGCTCACGACGTGGCCGAGACTTATCCAGGGTTCGCCAAGCGGCTGTGGGGCGTGGACTAGGTGTCATGGCAAGCTTTTTTGAGACCGGTCAGGCCGTTGACCTCATTCTAGGCATCATGCTGGTCGAGATCCTGGTGCTTGCGGTCTATCAGCGACGGACCGGGCGTGGGATACCGCCCATTGATCTTCTGTTGAACAATCTCGCGGGGGCATGCCTGCTTATGGCGTTGCGGGCGTCACTGACAGGCGCAGCGTGGCTGGCGATCGCGCCTTGGCTGATTGCAGCGTTTACCGCTCATATCGCCGATCTTGCCAGGCGCTGGCGGTAACACGCGTTAGTCGATACACAGGGCACCATGAATTATCGACATGTCTACCACGCCGGCAATTTCGCGGATGTGCTCAAGCACGTCATCCTCACACTTGCCATCGAGCGGTTGAAGCTGAAAGAGGCCGCATTTCGTATTATCGATACCCATGCTGGCGTTGGCCTCTACCCCCTTAATCACGGACCAGCAGAGAAAACCGGCGAGTGGCGCACTGGCATCGCTCGGCTCTTTGGACCTGATGCTGCGTCGATCCCGCAGAAGGCGGAACAGGTGCTGCGACCATATCTCGACGTCGTTGCCGCCGAGAACGGTAGTGCAGCCGAAGGTCGTCTGACCCGCTATCCCGGCAGCCCGCAGATTGCCCGTCGTTTGATGCGGGCCGATGATCAGCTCGTCGTCAACGAGTTGCACGAGGCTGATCGCGGACAACTCGACGCGCTCTTCGAACATGACGATCAGGTCAGGGTATTGGGGATCGACGGCTGGGTCGCATTGAAGTCGCTATTGCCGCCAAAAGAGCGGCGTGGGCTGGTGCTGATCGACCCACCCTTTGAAGAGCCTGGCGAGCTGATACGCCTTACGGACAGTATCGCCGACGCCCTGCGGCGGTTCGAGACCGGCGTCTATCTACTGTGGTATCCAATCAAGGATCCGCGAATCATCGCGCGCTTTCATCGTGCACTGGGCCAGGCCTGCGCGCGAGACGTGCTGATAGCCGAGTTGATGATCAGGCCGCCGCGCCATCCCGAAAAACTCAACGGTTGCGGCGTCGCTATTATCAATCCGCCGTGGCAGCTCGAAGAGCAGCTTAAAACCGTACTACCACTGCTCGCAGATCGGCTTGGTGAGGGGCCCGGCTCCAGTCATCGGCTCGAACGGATCGTGCGCAATCATGGCGGCGACGAGCGTTGACTA
>JANNRP010000446.1:0-19446 GCA_031401535.1 Hyphomicrobiaceae bacterium
ATCTGCTCGAATGTGGGGGCTTCGAGCTTCTGGATTGCCTCGAACGACGTTGCCGAGTCGCGCATCAGGTTGCGCAACTGGAAGCTCGCTTCCACTGTCTCGAAGGTGTTGTCGGCGATGCGCAGGTCATGGGCCGCGCGCTTGCGGGCGCTGGCAATCTGCTCGCGCTGCTGCAACATATAGCGCCGGTAACCTTTGGCTGCTTCTTCGGCAAGTTTTTGACTGTCGCGGTTGGCTTCCAGCGCCTTCTTCTGGTCGGGGCGGTTCTCGGCGCGGAGCAATTCATTGGTCTTCTTGCGCGCGGCCTCGACGTCCTTGGCGATGGCGTCAAGCTTCGGCAGGTAGTTGGTGTCGATCTTGGCGATCAACGTGTCCTGTGCGTGTACCAGCATCGCAAATAGCGCGGCATGCATGGCGAAGTATTTGCGCGCCGCGTTGGTGTTATCGCCCGACGTCGCCATCAAACGCCCGAGTTGACCGTCGATCAGCTTCGCCGAATTGAACACCGCGACAAGACGGACGAGATCGCCCGACAACACGCTGTCGAGCAAAAGGTCGATCTGGTCGGGCGACAATTGCACGCCGGATTTCGACAACGCCGCCGTAATTTCCGACTTGGCGGCCTTGATGTCCTCGCGGTTGAGGTCGATCTTCCTTTTCGCATCCTCGATATCGCGACCTAGGCTGTCGACGGTGTCGGTCAACATGCCCGGCAGCATTCCGTCCTTGGGCGCGCCCAATTGCTTTTCGCGCAGCTTGACGATGCGTACGTCGATGTCGCGGATCGACTTGCGGCGTTCCTCAATCCGCTTTTGCACGTCGACCACCGGGACTTCGGTGACAATCCCGAGCGCCGAATCGAGCAGTTCGCGGATTTTCTTCTCGCGGTCTTCCTTGGTCTCGGTCCACAGCGGGGTGACAAGAAACTCATCCTTGGACGGCAGCTTTTTGGCGTCACCGCGATTCTTTGCGGTATCCTGGAGGATCGCGTCGATGGCCGACATCAGGCGTTTGGCCTGCTCGAACGCAGCGTCGCCTTCACGGGGGTCGCGTTCGACGGGGGCTGTCGCTATCGGCGGTTGCTGGGCAGTGGAGCCTGGTGCCTTCGGTTGTGCTTGTGCAACTTGTGCGCCGCCAGACTTGTCGCGCGCCAGGAGGTCGGCGATCGCATCGCGTGCGGCGGTCTGCGCGATGGCCATTTGGGAAAAGGCCGCAAGCGCCAGAACCGACGTTATCCCTCGAACCGTGATCGACATAGCACCATCCTCCGCAGCCCGCCTCGACTAACAGCGGTGAATTCAGGCAACACGATGGTTGCTTGCGCGCTGTCAGCCGTTGGTGCGCAGCCGCGCCTCGTTGAAGAGCGCGATCAGCGTAGCATCGACTTTGCGGGCATCGTTCAAGACAACTAAATGGGAAAAGTGAGCCGGGGTGCCAGCCAGCCGGCCTTGTTTGACGACATCGTCGAAGGCCCGTTCACCGAGGTCGAGGGCCAGCCGCACGTCCTTTGCGGTCGCGGTGAAGGCTGCAAACGGGGCGGGTGCGCCTATATAGGCCACCGCTTCGCGGACCTCGAATGTCAGGTGAGGGACGGAACGACGAAATTCACGCAATACCAGTTCCGCCAATGGCCGATAGCCCTTGGCCTTGACGAGGATCGTCTCCAGCGATTGGGCGGGATAAGCCGCGTTGACTAGAGATTTTGGAGCGGGGAGAGGCGGCACAACGACGGCTGGCGGCGCGCTGGGTGCAAGGGGTACCGGTTCTGCTTGGTGATGGTGTCGTGCAACGGTGTCATCTCGCGTCGGTTTGAGATCATAGAGTGGCCGACCGCCATTATGATGCAGCCGTTCCAAACGGGAAGCACGGCTGAAGGTTAGCCCCTGCTGGCGCAACCAGTCGATCATGTCGTTGCGATGTGCAAAGGTCTGGCGATCGATCGCCGCCATCCAAGCGGCAAGGTCCTTGCCGGTATCGACCGTTAAGCCGTTGATGAACTCCTGCTCCTTGTCGCTGGGATCTTTGCTCATCGTGCTCACATCGCAGTGGTTGGCGCTCGTCCGGTCTTATACGATAAAGCAGCAAGGGACATGCGTGCAGATCGTTCAATTTGTAAGCCGCTCCAATAATCAGAGGCCATGATGACCATCCCCAATGCCTATCCGACAATGAACTTCGGCCTTGGCGAGACGGCCGACCAGCTGCGAGACACGGTGCGCGCATTCGCGTCCGATGAAATCGCGCCGTTAGCCGCCGAAATCGACACCACCAATATCTTTCCCCGGCACCTATGGCCGAAGATGGGTGCGCTTGGGCTGCATGGCATCACGGTCGAGGAGGAGTGGGGTGGCAGCGGGCTGGGCTATCTCGAGCACTGCGTCGCCATGGAGGAAGTCAGTCGCGCGTCCGCATCGGTGGGACTGTCCTATGGCGCGCATTCCAATCTGTGCGTCAATCAGATCCGTCGCAATGGCAACGACGCGCAGAAGGCGAAGTATCTGCCGAACCTGATTTCCGGCGCGCATGTGGGTGCGCTTGCCATGTCGGAGCCGGGCGCTGGGTCCGATGTCGTATCAATGAAGACGCGTGCCGAAAAGAAGGGTGACCGCTACGTCATCAATGGCAACAAGATGTGGATCACCAATGGCCCCGTGGCTGAGACCTTGGTGGTCTATGCCAAGACCGATCCAAACGCGGGTCCGCGTGGTATGACGGCGTTTCTCATCGAGAAGGGTATGCCGGGGTTCTCGACGCACCAAAAGCTCGACAAGCTCGGGATGCGCGGATCGGACACCTGCGAGCTGCTATTTCAGGACTGTGAAGTGCCCGAAGATAATGTGTTGGGTGCCGTGGGGCGCGGTGTCAATATTCTGATGTCCGGTCTCGATTATGAACGCGCCGTTTTGGCGGCCGGTTCGCTTGGCATCATGCAAGCCTGCATGGACGCGGTGCTGCCCTACATCCATGAGCGCAAACAGTTCGGGCAGGCCATCGGCGAGTTTCAGCTGGTCCAGGGCAAGATCGCCGACATGTACGTGACCATGAATGCCTGCAAGGCCTACGTCTATACGGTCGCCAAGGCCTGCGATCGGGGCGAGACGACGCGCGAGGATGCGGCTGGCGCTATCCTGATTGCTGCCGAGAAGGCGACATTGATGGCCCTGGACGCAATCCAGTTGCTCGGTGGCAATGGCTACATCAACGACTATCCGACGGGCCGGTTGCTGCGCGACGCCAAGCTCTACGAGATCGGGGCTGGCACATCGGAAATTCGCCGCATGCTGATTGGGCGCGAGTTGTTCAATAAAACCGCTTGAGCCGTGAAAGAGGCTCAGTTTTCCAGGTACCGCTCCTCCAGATCCTTGGTTCGGGCCAGGGTCTTGAACATTCTGCAGCCCAGCATGGCGCCGGTCATGCCGGTGCCGCCGGACCACTCATGGGCGATGAGCTCGCCGCAGTCGTGGTCGCGAAAGGCAATCCAGCGACGTTGCGCCTCGCGCAGTGCGCCTGCCCATTGTTCGCGCTTTGGTTTGGTTATTGTGTCGGCGGCGGCGACCTTCATGATGACGCGCTTGTAGGTGTCATTTAATTTTCTGTCGGCCGCTTCGAGCTCTAGCTCCGCGCACCAGTTAAGCTCGGCGTGCTCACCGCCTTTTCGCAGTCAATCCGTGTGCTCGTTTGCGCGGCCAACGGCTCAGTCCACGCAAGACATGCGATCATCGCAAGGCCGACCTGCGGGCGGCGTCGAAGTCGGGCGGTCGTCACGGTGATGTTCCTCTCGTTTGCGTGTCCCGTTTGGGTTAATCTGCTGCATCGAGCGCAGTAATTCCAGGTCAACAGGGGATAGTGTGGCGCATGAGCAAGCAAGCGAAGAAGGCCGAAGCGTTTGCGGCTCTGCATCAGCGACCGGGATGCTTCATCATACCCAACCCTTGGGATGCGGGCACCGCGAAGATGTTGACGACGCTCGGGTTCGAGGCTTTGGCCACCACCAGCGCTGGCGTTGCCTTTCAACTGGGCAAGATCGACGGCACAGGTCAGGTGACGCGTGCGGAGACGCTCGAAAATGCGCGCCAAATCGTTGAGGCCACTAATCTTCCCGTCGCCGCCGACCTTGAGAATTGCTTCGCGCACGACCCAGCCGAAGCGGCTCACACCATTACAATGGCGGCGGATGTCGGTCTGGTGGGCGGTTCGATCGAGGATTCGACCGGGGACGCAAAAAGCCCAGTCTACTCGTTTGACGTTTCGGTTGCCCGCGTGAAGGCGGCCGTTGCGGCTGCTCGCGCGCTACCATTCCGGTTCTTGCTGTGCGCACGCTCGGAAAACTTTCTGCAGGGACGCCCGGATCTTGCCGATACGATCAAGCGATTGCAGGCCTATGAGGCAGTGGGTGCCGATGTGCTGTATGCGCCCGGCCTGAACGATATCGCGCAAATCCGCCAGGTCGTCGCGGCGGTCAAAAAGCCGGTCAACGTCATCGTATCGACCGGCAACGCGCATCTGACTCAGGCCGAAATTTTGGCAGCAGGTGCCAAGCGCATCAGTGTTGGGGGTGCTCTCGCAAGGGCGGCGCTGGGCGGATTCCTCCGCGGTGCCGAAGAGATGAAGGCGAAGGGTACGTTTGACTATGGCCGCGAGGCTGCTCCGTTTGCCAAAATCAACAAACTCATTCTGGGAGAGAAGCCATGACAGGTCGGCTCAAAGGTAAAACGGCATTCTGCACGGCGTCAGGCGCTGGCATTGGTCGTGCGGTTGCCGTTGCGTTTGCGCGCGAGGGCGCTCGCGTTATCGCCACTGACATCGACATGGCCAAGCTCAAAGGTTTGGCAGATGAGGGCGTGGCCGAAACCCACTTGCTCGACGTGCGCCATACCGCGTCGGTCGAGAAGACGGCGAAGGCCGTTGGGCCGGTCGATATTCTGTTTAATGCAGCGGGCTTCGTGCACCATGGTACGGTGCTCGATTGCACGGACGAAGAATGGGACTTTGCCTTCGACCTCAATGTCCGTTCCATGCATCGCACTATCCGCGCGTTCCTGCCGGGCATGTTGGCGAAAGGGAGTGGTTCAATCGTCAACATCGCGTCAGGCGCCGGCTCTGTCCGCGGAATTCCGAACCGCTATGTCTATGGGGCGACCAAGGCCGCCGTAATCGGACTGACGAAAGCGGTTGCGGCGGACTACATACGCAAGGGGGTGCGCGCCAATGCGATCTGCCCGGGCACGGTTCAGTCGCCATCACTCGATGACCGGATCGCCGAACAATCCAAGGTACTGGGTAAGTCCGTGGACGACGTGCGCCAGATGTTCGTCGATCGCCAGCCGATGGGTCGACTGGGGACGGCCGAAGAGGTGGCGCATCTTGCCGTCTATCTCGCCTCTGACGAGAGCACCTTTACGACCGGCACGATCGTGATGGTCGATGGCGGTTTCGCGCTGTGACCGAAGCGGTGGCGGCTGCGGCCGGTGCCTGGACACTGTGGCGCGCCGGACCAGCTGACTCCGACGCGGTGGTGGCTCTGCAGCGAGCTGCCTACGCACGCAATCGCGTGCTGCTTGGTGTCGAACCACTGCCGCTGTTGGCCGACTACCAGGCTATTTTGCGGGATAAGCTGGTTTGGCTGGCGCTCAATGACGAGTTGGATCGGTCGAGCGTGGTTGGCGTTCTGGTTTTGGAGCGCCGCGCCGCCGATCTGATGATCGAAAGCATTGCAACGGATCCTGCAGTCCAGGGTCGTGGACTGGGCCGCGCGATGCTTGAAGCTGCTGAAGCCCAGGCAAGGAGCTTGGGTTATGACGTCATCCGGCTCTATACAGGGGCGCGTTTGACCCACCTGACCGATTGGTATGGACGGCATGGCTTCACGGTTGAATGCATCGAGACCTTGAGTGATCGCAAAATCACACACATGATGAAGCGGATTACAAACTGACCAACAGTCAAGAGCTGTGCCATGCCGCGTTTTGCCGCCAACCTGTCGTTCATGTTTACCGAGGTACCGTTCCTCGACCGGTTTGAGGCGGCAGCCAAGGCTGGCTTCAAGGCAGTTGAATTCCTGTTTCCATATGAATGGACAGCGGCCGAGATCGCTGCGCGACTGAAGGCCAATGGTTTGACCCAGGCGCTGTTCAATCTACCGCCCGGCGATTGGGCCAAGGGCGAGCGGGGACTGGCAGCGCTACCGGGACGCGAAGCCGAGTTCGAGACTGCGGTGCGGCAGGCATTGTCATATGCCGAGGTGCTCGGGTGTCAGCGCGTGCATGCGATGCCTGGTCTGCGCCATCACGGTGCGGCCAGAGCGACGTATATCGCAAACCTGCGCAAGGCAGCGGGGATGGCAGCCGTAGTCGGCGTCGACGTCATCATCGAGCCGATTAACACGCGCGATATCCCAGGCTTCTTTCTGAATACGACGGCGGAGGCGCGCGCGGTGATCCATGAAGTGGCAGCTCCCAATTTGGGGCTGCAGTTCGATCTCTATCATCGTCAGATTCAGGAGGGTGATACCGCTATGGCGATCGGGGAGTTCGGCCACTTGGCGCGGCATTACCAGATCGCCAATCCACCCGATCGCGGCGAGCCCGACGATGGCGAGATGAACTACAGCTATTTGTTCAAAAAAATTGACAATAGCGGCTTCACCGGTTGGGTCGGTTGCGAATACAAACCACGCGCCGGCACGGTCGCAGGCCTCGGCTGGGCGAAGGCTTGCGGCGTGACACTTGGATAGGAGTGCAGATGAAAATTGCAGCCAGCATCCACGACATCCCAAGCAATAACGTGACGCCGTGCGGCCACAACCCCACGCTGCACAATCCGTTGTCGGGTGACGGTACGCCGGAGCTTGGCCGCCTCTACGACGTACCGGCGCGGCAGGGCCGGGCCGTGCGCGTTGCCAAGGGACAGACCATAGAAGTGATCAACACGCATGGCACCCAAGTGTGTGACTTTTGGGCGTTCTCGGCCGTCAATCCGAATGAGTTCATGTCGTGGGAGCATGGCCGGGCATTTCTGAGCCGCGTAATCCCAAGAGTCGGCGATGGGCTTGCAACCAACCGGCGGAGGCCGATCCTGACGCTGACGGCGGATACGTCCCCCGGTATCCACGACACGTTGATGGCGGCCTGCGATCTGTTCCGGTACACAAATTTTGGCGTCGAAACGTACCACGATAATTGTGCTGACAACCTGCGCATGGCGATGATTGCGATCGGCGTTCCCGTCGCCGAAGTGCCGCAACCCTTCAATCTGTGGATGAACATTCCCGTCGCCCCCGACTGGAACGTGCAATGGTTGCCGCCGGTGTCCAAAGCAGGCGACAAGGTGCGGATGCGCGCCGAGATGGATTGCATTTGCGCCATGTCGGCATGCCCACAGGACATGATCCCGATCAACAATATGAAGCCGGTGGACATCCATTTTCGGGTGCTGGCTTGAGCCCTGAAATTAATTGAATAACCACATCTGAGGACCACGAACATGCGTATTTTGATCATTGGCGGCGCTGGTATGGTTGGCCGCAAGCTCGCAGAACGACTGGCAGCGGAGGGCGAGCTCGGAGGCAAGGAAATCTCGCACCTGACGCTGCACGACGTGGTGATGGCGGAACGTCCGGTCGGCGCCAGGTTTCCGGTCGAGATCCGCAGCGGCGACGTCAGCGAAAGTGGTACGGCTGTAACGCTGCTTGCCTCCAAACCCGACGTCATCTTCCATTTGGCAGCGATCGTGTCCGGTGAAGCCGAGCAGGAGTTTGACAAAGGTTATCGTATCAATCTCGATGGCACGCGCCATCTGCTGGAAGCCATTCGCCACGCCGGACATAAACCTCGCCTCGTTTTCACAAGCTCGATCGCGGTGTTTGGTGCGCCATTTCCCGACAAGATCGGTGATGAGTATTTCAACACACCGCTGACCTCCTATGGCACGCAAAAGGTGATCGGCGAGCTGCTGCTGGCCGACTATACGCGCAAGGGTTTTGTCGATGGCGTCGGCATCCGGCTGCCAACGATCTGCGTCCGGCCGGGACGTCCCAACAAGGCGGCGTCGGGCTTCTTCTCAAACATCATCCGTGAGCCACTGGCTGGTCACGAAGCGGTGTTGCCAGTTTCCGACGACGTACGTCACTGGCATGCCAGCCCACGTGCGGCGGTGGGCTTTCTGATCCACGCAGCAACCATCGACGGTGCATTGATCGGACCACGGCGCAGCCTGTCGATGCCGGGGCTGTCGGTGACCGTTGCCGAACAGATCGCTGCCTTGCGCACGGTGGCTGGAGACAAGGTGGTGGCGCGGATCAAGCACGTACCGGACCCGGCGATCGTCAAGATCGTGGACGGCTGGCCGCGCAATTTCGACGCGAAGCGTGCAACGGCGTTAGGCTTCAAGGCGGAATCGAGTTTTGAAGAGATCATCAAGATCCACATTGAGGATGAACTCGCAGGCGTCATCGCCTAAGCGCGTCGCTGAACCAATGAAGCTGCCATACAACCCAAAGTGAAAGTCTGCATTTCTCTGCAGGCGAAATGCCGGGGGTGTTGAGTTGCTGCGCTACGAGCATTGAATTGATCGCTTGGAGTGAGTTAAAGTAAAATGCACAACAACGTGGCAATGCATTGAAAATAAATAAGAAAAACTACGGTTCGGTGATGTTTTTTTTCGAGCGCGCGTGAGCCGATTTCGGCTCATGTTGCGCCTGAAAATCTTTTTTTTATCTATGACAACCAATTTGTCGCGCGAAGCGTTAAATGGTATGTCCTGGTAGCGCCATAGTTCAGGCGCATTCGGGCCTTGGATCACGCCAGTCTGCATCAGAGCCGATGGCGGTGGGTCGATGGGGTTGAACTATTTGAGGTTAAGGGCGCAACTTGTTGCGTTCTCAGCGGTTGTTCCAACAACCGCGTTCACCGGAAGCGGGTATTAGGCCCGCACTGGTTGTCCAACTTCAAATAGTATAAGACCCCGCGCCGCCGCTATCTGACAAACGGCTCTATCATGTGCAATTTTGCACGACCGCATCGAGGCCTTAGATGACGAATGCCATTGTTTCGATCCAACCTACCGCTTGGGACAGTAAAGCCCCGGCGAAGGACACGGATCCCGTCCGGGCAGGTTTTAACCGAGTCCGTCTCGCCAAATCGCCACGGAATGGGGCGATGTATGTCAATGGAGCCGCTCAAAAGGCGCGTGGGGAGGAGCCTATTTTTCGCGACGTCGCTCATACCATCCTGCCCATGGAATTCAACGGCCGTGAGGTCACTATGGAGGCTCACGCCTACGAAGATGACAGCGCCTCATATCAAGCGATGGCGCTTGTGTATCGCAAACATGGCACCAAGGAGCCACCGTTTGTGCGTGTTCATAGCGGCTGCGTAACCGGTGATATCTTTCACTCGTTGCGTTGTGATTGCTATCTGCAACTACAAAAGGCAATCGACCGTGTCATCGAAAGTGAAAACGGTATCATCCTATATTTTCCTTGGCATGAGGGGCGCGGGATCGGGCTTGTCGCCAAGTTGAAGGCCTACGCCGAGCAGGATCGTGGGCTCGATACTGTCGACGCCAATCTTGCGATCGGCGCTCCTGTTGACGCCCGCGATTATGAGTTGGCGGCTAAAATCCTTCGCGACCTTGGCTCGACCGACATTCGGTTGCTGACTAACAACCCACTCAAGGTCGATGCCATGAAAGCGCATAGCATCAACGTCGTTGAACAGGTTGCCCACGTCATCGAAGCGTCGGAGCACAATGAGCGATATCTGAATACAAAGCGTGAGCGCATGGATCATAAGATTTGATTCAGGTGCATGGCACTTAGTCAGCATCTTTGCAAAGAACGAAAACCCCGTTGCCCATACAGCAGCGGGGTTTTTTGCGATCCGCCGGATTGAGCGTTATGTCGCGACGGCTACTGCCAACTCTTCGTCCTCCGTCGGCTCCGTGAACCCGCCCTCCTTGACCAGCCGGTAGAATAACCCGCGCTCGGCGACGAGGCTCTTGAATGTGCCGCGCTCGACAACGCGGCCATGGTCGAACACCAAGATCAGGTCCGCATTGGCGACAGTCGATAGGCGGTGCGCGATAATAAAAGTGGTGCGGCCCTGGCGCAGGGCATCGAGGGCACGTTTGATCTTGCCTTCGGTTTCGGTATCGAGCGCGCTCGTGGCTTCGTCGAGTATCAGAATTGGCGCGCTTTTCAGGAACGCGCGGGCAAGTGCGATGCGCTGCCGCTCGCCACCCGAAAGGCCAGCGCCCCGCTCGCCGGCGACGAAGCCGTATCCATCGGCTTTACGTTTGATGAAGTCGTCCGCTTCCGCAAGCCGTGCTGCGCTCTCGATGTCGGCATCGGTTGCTGTCGGGCGCCCGATGCGGATGTTCTCGGCGATCGAGCGGTTGAACAGCCCTGCGTCCTGGAATACGACGGCGATGGCATGGCGCAATGAATTGAGGGTTGCCTCGCGGATGTCGCGGCCATCGATCAGGATGCGGCCTTGGTCTGGATCGCGCAGGCGCTGCAGAAGCGCAAGCGTCGTTGACTTGCCAGAACCGGTCGGGCCGACCAGCGCAATCGTTTGTCCGGCCTGAGCCTCGAAGCTGACGTCGAACACGCCCTGGGTGCTGGTGCCATAGCGGAACGACACGTTGTCGTAGGTGATGCGGCCGCTCACCGGGGTGAACTCGATGGCTGTCGGAGATTCCTTAATGGCGACACTGGCATCGAGCAGATTGAAGAACGATGCCAAAGTAGGCGCCTGCATGAAGATGCGCGCGACGAAGCCGGAGAGTTGATCTAGTTTGGCAATCAGCAGGCCGGCAAAGCCAACGAACGCGACGATTTCTCCGACCGTGACTTCGCCGCGAGACGCAAGAACAGCGCCCAATGCAAACACGGCAACCATCGTAATGGTGGAAGCGGCGCGCGTCAGCACGGTGAGCAATCCCCACCAGGTGAGGACCGGATATTGGGCCGATAGCAGTTGTCCCATCAAATGGCGCAGCGCGCTTGCCTCCGCTTGCAGGCGGGCATAACTCTGCACAACCGTGACGTTGCCGAGCACGTCGCCGACGCGGCCCGAGACTTCGATGTGATAGCGTTCGACGTTCGACTGGCCGAGCGACGTGCGACGCACGACAATCACGCTCATGATCGCATAAATCGATGCCAGCAGCGCCAGCAATCCGGCCAACCGCCAATCCATGTAAAGTGCGACAGGGACCAGGACGATAAGGCTGACGACGGCAACCAGCTGTTCCCGCAAGAACGAAAGCCAGGTGCCAAACAACGTATCGGTTCCGGCCAGAATGGTCCGCACTACCGCGCCCGATCCTTTTTCGGCGTGGTAGCTTAACGGCAGCGTGATGGCACGATCGAAGGCGCTGCTCATCGCAGCAAGCCGTTGCCGGTGGGCCAGGCGATCTGCAAACACGGCGACGATCACACTGGCTGGTATGCTGAATAATCCCAGTGCCGCCCATAATCCGATCGTCGGAAAAGCCTCTTCGCCTTTGGATAGAGCATCGACGACGCGGCCGAATAGGAGCGGCTCGGCAAGCGCCACCAGCGCCAACGCACAGTTGGCGATCATCAGCCACACCGTGATGGTCTTCTCAGTGGCGAGCATAGCAAGTGCGCGGACGTAAACGGCGATCAAGGTCATGCGTTGCGGTTCTGAGGGACGACGGTTTCGTATTGTCGATATGGACCAGTGCGTGCTGTTCCGATGGCTACTAGCGTTTGGTGTAGATACGCAAGGTCTTGAAGCTGCCAGTCTCGGTTAGCGTCCCATCCTTGACGAGTGCCGCAACGACCCGTTCGGCAACGTCGAATGCGTACGATCCCGCATAGAATAGGATCTTACCGCCGGGCTTGGTGCGATCGACCAGGACCTTTGTCATGTCGAGGTCGGTGAGTGCGCCATAACTGTCGTTCTTTTCCGAGCGAAACTCGCCGACGTGGAACAGCGTGACGATGTCGAAGGTTGGCAGCAGGCGGCGCTCAAGCTGATAGATATCACCGAAATAAGCGATGTAGGTGAAGCCGAGCTTTGGCTTCTCAATCAGGATCTTGATGTAGGCATCATATTCGGACGGTGATGCGGTAATGCCGAAAACCGCATTGTTGGAGCCGTCCTCCGCAGTTTTGATGCCGACGATGTGGTGGCTGCCGGTGCCAAAATGGAAAATGGTCTGGTCGCGCAGCTTGCCGTCTTCGAGCCATTCGAGAAAGTGCATGTCGCACGGGCATTCCGCGACGCGCAGATCCCAGCTCTGATCCCAATAATGTAGCATCGTACACTCCCCTGGTTTCTTGGTTTTGTCTCGCGTCTGCCTTCGTTACGTCAGTGCTGGAGCACGCGGGCTGTCGGCCTTGGCGGATGGCTTGTCCGACTGGACCGTTTGCGGCCCCGGTGTCGGCAACGTCACATGCATTGTATCTGCTTCGGCAACGCTCTCGCGCTGTGAGAACGATATAATGGTAGCGAGCGGCATACGTTCGCCCAGCACCCGCATCAGGTCGCCACGGCTGATGTCGTCGAGCGCTCCCAGAGCCTCGTCTAGGATTATGATATCCGGACACTGCACCAGCACCCGTGCAACACCCAGACGCTGTAATTCGCCATTTGATAACTGATGATCCCATCGCGCCACCTCATCAAGACGAGCCGTCAGCGCGCCTAGGCCGCTCAGCTGCAGTGCCTGATGCAGTTGGTCGTCAGCGACCGCCAAATGTTCGTTGGGATAGTAAAGTGCCTGTCGCAGTGTGATGGCTGAGAGGTAAGGCTTCTGCGGCACGATCAGCATGGTCCGGCCCTGCGGCAATGCGATACGTCCGCGCCCCCAGGGCCACAGCCCGGCGACCGCACGCACGAGCGAAGATTTTCCGGTCCCTGACGGGGCCGACACCATTAGCCGCTGTCCAGGCAAGGCGGTAAACCCTGCATTCTGTACGATGGTGCGGCCAGCTGGATCGAGGATCGTCACGCCCTCGATCCGCAGACTGCCATCGGGGCTATCGGTCATCTGCAGTCGGTCGCTGCCAACTTGCTGGCGCATCCGGGCGTCGATCGCTTCGCAGGCGTCGGTCAGCTCGATGATGCGGCGTGCCGAGGCATACCAATCGGCAATTTTGTTATAGTTGTCGACGATCCAGGAAATCGCAACCTGCACCTGCACGAAGGCAGCCGCCAATTGGATAACCTCGCCAATTGTAAGTTGGCCAGAAAGATATTTCGGCGTCGCCACGATCAGTGGGAAGATCGGCACGAACGGGCCACTGGCGTTGGTGATCCAAGTCAGATTGCCGTGTTGGCGCACAATCGCCAGCCAACGGCCAACGAGCGTGTCATAAAGGCTATTGGCGATGCGCTGCTCGCCGGGCGTTCCACGCGACAAGGCGATGCTCTCGGCGTTGTCGCGCACCCGCATCAGTGCAAAGCGGAAGTGTCCCTCAGCTTCGTTCTTGGCAACGACCGAGCCGACGAGTGGGCGGCCAATGCGCAGCATCAGGCTGGAGGCGAGGGTGCCGTAGAGGAGCGCTGCCAGCACCATGTAGGCTGGTATGACAAAGTTGAAGCCACCGACGGCCACCGACAGGCTGCCGCCGACCGACCACAGGATGCCGATAAAGGCGGTAGCTCCAATCACCGCGAGGAACAGGCCGATGGCGCAGTCGACCAGCAATTCCGTGGCCCAGCGCGTATCGTCGGAAATGCGATATTCGGGGTTGGCTGGGTCGGTGCGGGTCAATCCCAGGTGATAGAAGCGATCCTGGCCGAGCCAGCGCTCGACGAGGGTCCGCGTCACCCATTCGCGCCACCGCACTTGCAAGGTTTCGCGGCAGCGGACGATACCGACACCGATGCCGGCCATCGACCCGACGATCAGGCCCAGTACCAGCACGGCACGTCCCAGGGTCGGTGCATCTTTGGCGGCGAGCGCGTCGAAGAACCAGCGGTTCCAGTGGTTGAGCGCGAGCGTCACGCCGATGCTCAAGCCAAGAAACAGGGCTAGGCCGAGCGTAATCGCCCAGGCGCGCTTTGCCGTCGCGCCTTGCCAGAAGCCACTGGAAAGTTTGAAGAACGCCAAGATGACACGGCGATCCAGGGCCAGCGCTGGTGCGTCGACCGACACCTCAGGTGCAACCTTGGCTGCCGCAGTCATGGTTCGTAACTCTGCCGCGCCATCAGTATAATCCGCCTTGTGGAGGTCGCACGAACCCAATCCTCGCCGTGCACCAGGGCAATGAGGAACAGGATTTTCGGTGAACCGTCAATGAACGGGCGTTGAATTCCTGCGTCAACGGCGGCGTAATTCCGCCAGTGCACCGGCGACAGGGCGGAAGCTGAACGTAATCAGGTGACGTCCCGCCGGGATTAAGACCGCGCGAAACAGGACGTTGGCACGCTGAATGTCGATGGGCACGCCATCGAGACTGGCGAACCACCAAGGGTGCCAGATGTCGTTGAGCACGACCCAGCCGCCATCCGGCGATTCCGCGTCGATGGTAATCGCGGCGTTGGTATAGTTCGTGATCCGCGCTGAACCGGGGCGGCGGGCGGCGGCGGGCGGCGGTTGCTCGAGCAAGACCGTAGTGCGGTAGTCGATGTTGGGCATGGGCCCGTCTGCCAAGAGCTTGTCGAAGTCGGCAGGCCGCGCCTCGGTCGCAAACATCACGCGTGGCAAGGCGCGAGGGTTTTCGTAAATGAAGGCATCGGCCGTGCGTGCGATGAGGGGTAGGTCGTCGGGCTTTAGCGACGGATCAATTTTCTCGATGGCGACGCCAGTCGCGACATAGCGCAGGCCCAGGAGATCGGCCATGGCAGAGCGATAGGAAGGCATCAGCCGTGTAAACTTGCGCTGGTCGGCACCGCCCGAGCTGTCACCGGCCCCGGTGGCTGCACTGTAGAGTTTTAGACGAACAGGATTGTAACCCAGTGTCTGCTCGAGCCCGTGCGTCATGGATGCGTTCGGCCAGTGGAAGCCCAGTCCGATCAGTTCCACACGGTCGCGGGTGTCGGCCGTGCGTGGCTGAGCCAGTCGTTGTTTCAGGAAGGCCAGTGTCGCGTTCTTGGTCTCAGGCTCCAGCATGTCGATCTCGGACGATGGCAGGGCGGTCGCCCCGTTCGGTCCGTTGTTCCACGTTAGATCGGTCGCAGTGACGGCGACCAGCAGCAAGCCAGCAGCGACCGGGCGGATGACCTTGAGGTTTTCAACGACGACCAGTGTCGCTGCTGCCACTGCGAACCAGAGTGCGGCAACTGCTAGTGGCGATAGAGCGCGACCGAGCCGGGCGAACGTAAATGCCGCGCCAATGGCGAATGCGAATGACAGCGCTGCAAGGGTGATTTCCGCCGCGCGCTGCCAGCGCTTAGGCTCGGGTAGCGTCCAGGTAACCCACCGATGCGCCACGTAGCCGACAAGAATGCTGCCAAGCCCGCCCATCAGGAACGTTGCATCGGCCGGCCGCCGATACAACTTCACACCGGGCAATAGTTCGTAGGCGACACGAAAGAACGGCGTATAGCCGCCCAGCGCGTAGAGCGTAATGAGGATGAAAGCGACTGTGAAGAACCGGATCTCTCGATCCCACAACACGCCGCGCACCGCGCCCGGGATCAACAGCAGCAGGGGGATCGCACCCAGGTACAATTGCCCCATGTTCTGCGCGATGAAGAGGCCGGTGCCTTCCCAGGTGAAGCTCGGCGGTCCCCAATATTCGGCCATTTCTCCGGCCGCACCAAACAGATGCGGGATGGCGCCTGTGACGAGCAGTGCCGGATGCAGCGATCCGGCGGCAGCCCCAGCATAGTCGATTGATGGCCGATTGGACTGACCAGCCAGCAGCACTGTCAGCACGATCGGGATGGTGATCAGCGCCAGCCCGCCGACCATGCCTGCGCTGAGCGAGCGCACGGCACGGCGAACGCCCGGCCAGAACGCAGCCGCGGTCGCCATCTGCCAGATCACGTAGCCGATCAGCACGTAGACGCAGAGCAAGCCAACCTGATCACGGCCAAGCACGATGAACCCGGTGATGACGCCGGCAGCCAAACCCGGTAGCAAATGTCCAGTGGCGAGGCCGCGCCGCAGGAACACGATGACAAACGGTAAGTAGGCGAGGCTCAGCAGCTGCCCGAAATGCTGCAGCCGCCACGCCATCGATGCGCCGAAGCAGAAACCGAGTGCTGCAATGAGCGCGGCGCCCCAATGCCAGTCGAGTTCACGGAACATCCAAAGCACGCCGAGGCCGCCAGCCAATAGCGATAGCATGACGGTCGCGTCGATGGCGCGCAGACTGGGTGCACCGTTGACGACGGCCAGCAGTAGAAAGGGCGGCGAGAACATAAGTGATTGCGGATCGGCGATCTGCGGGTGACCGGCGAAGGCATATGGGGTCCAGAACGGGCTCATCCCGCGGGCAATGCTGGCTGCCAGGAACTGCACCTGCGGGGCGAAGTGCGCTTTGGCATCCCAGGGTATCGTCACCGCACCCGACAGCCACGGCCACGAGAACGCTAGCCAGCACAGCGTAAACACCGCCGCCACTGGCCAGTACGGCCACGCCTCAACCGGGCGATCGAGATCGAGCAGGATTTCCGCCCGACCCGAGCGGGTGCGTCGGCCGCTGATCCGCGATGCTGACAACGGCTCTTATCCCTTCAAGTGTCTGCACGTGGTGCCACCCCATCTGCGCTGCGAGGGCGGCTCGGGTCAAGCATGGGTGGGAGAATCCCCTTTCTGCACACGCATCTGGCCAATACTGCCGCCATGCAGTAAGCAGCGATGCCAGCCCTTTCCGCGAGCCAGAGGCGTTGATGCAACCCGTAAGCGCTGAAGTTCCCTGCCCATATGCTGCGATCCGCGATGCGGCGCCCGATCGCTCGTTTGTTGTCGCCCAACTGGGTCAGTCGCTCGACGGGCGGATCGCGACCCCGACCGGCGAAAGCCGCTGGATCAATCGTGACGCAGCGCTTGACCACGTGCACCGACTACGCGCTACAGTTGATGCTGTGGTAGTTGGCATCGGCACCGTGGTCGCTGACGATCCGCTGTTGAACGTCCGGCGGGTCGAGGGGCGACATCCGGCACGCGTGATCATCGATCCGTCTGGGCGGTTGCCACTCAATGCCCGCTGCCTGATGGAAGACGGCGTTCGGCGGCTGGTCATCCGTGGGCGTCACAGCTCGGCCCTTCCTCCTGGCGTCGAGGAGGTGTTGCTGCCGAGCGACGGGCGGGCTCTGTCGCCTCCAACCATCGTGCAGGCGCTGTTCGACCGTGGCCTGAAGCGCCTTCTGATCGAAGGCGGCGCATGGACTGTGTCATCATTTATAAATGACGGCGTGGTTGACCGTCTGCACGTGCTGGTGGCGCCGATGATCCTGGGTTCCGGCAAGACCGGACTGGAGCTGAAGCCGATTACACGCCTCGTTGAGGCGCGTCGGCCAGTGACACACGTGCACGTGCTGCCAGACGGTGATGTGCTATTCGACTGTGATCTGCGGCGCTGTGATAACGGAGGCTAAGATGCCAGAGGCCAACACGTCCAAGACAATCAAGTTTCCGACGCCAGCCTACAGCCCGATGGCGCGTGCGTTGCATTGGATCACAGTTGGTTTCGTTGCGGTCATGATCCCGCTGGGGTTCGGCATGGCCTATCGCGGCAATACGCTCAATGTCTGGGATGCGACGACCAACAATCTCTACAGCACCCACAAAATGCTGGGCTTCATCCTGCTCTGGGTGGTGATCGCACGCCTTGTTTACCGCTTGAAGAATGGTGCGCCGCGCGATGAACCGACGCTTGAGCCTTGGCAGAAGATGCTGTCGCATCTGACGCACTGGGCGCTCTACGGACTACTGATCCTGATGCCGATTGGCGGTTGGATCGGCGTGTCGCTCTATCCGGCTCTCGATATTTTTGGGCTGTTCAAATTGCCAGCGCTATGGACGCCCAATCAGGCGGCGGCGTCGACCGTGTTCCTGTTCCATTTCTGGGGTGCGATCGCGATCATCGGTTTGGTCTCAATGCACATTGGCGCCGCGCTCTATCACCATTTCATCCGCAAGGATGGGGTGCTGCGCCGGATGCTGCCGGAGAAGTGACGCCGCGACGGCTGCCATTTATGCGCCGCGTACCGACTGCAGCCGGTCAAGTAGCGCTTTGCGGATCTTGTCGTTACCAACAATGATGTTGCCGGTTCCGAACATGTCGGTGCCACCATCGAGATCGGAGACGAAGCCTCCGGCCTCGCGCACCATCAAGAGACCAGCCGCCATGTCCCACGGCTTGATGCCGTATTCCCAGTACCCATCGAAGCGGCCAGCCGCCGTCCAGGCGAGATCGAGGGCGGCAGCACCCGTGCGTCGAATGCCGGCCACTTCGCGCATGATGACTTCGGCTTCCTTTAGGAAGCGTGGGTGGTGGTCGCGGCCGCGATGAGGAATGCCCGTGGCGAGCACGGCATCGGCCAACGACGACCGGGCGGCGACCCGCAAACGACGGTCATTCAGGAACGCGCCCTTGCCTTTTTCGGCGGTGAACAGTTCATCGGTGATCGGGTTGAAGATTACGCCGGCCACCATCTGCCCCTCGCGCTCAAGGCCGATCGAGACGCAAAACAACGGGATCGAATGCAGGAAATTTGTCGTGCCGTCGAGCGGATCGATGATCCAGCGATGGGTCTTGTCAACGCCATCGACCGTGCCGCCTTCCTCCATCAGGAAGCAGTAGCCGGCACGTGCTTTTGAGAGTTCAGTGAAAATGATCTCTTCGGCCTTGGTGTCGGCCTTGGAGACGAAGTTGGCCGGCCCCTTGATCGAGACCTGCAATTGCGCCACCTCGCCAAAATCGCGGGCAAGACTGCGGCCAGCCTTGCGGGCGGCGGCGACCATGACATTCATAAGGGCGGACGAAGGCATTGGACCTACTCGAGTTCGGGACTTGGAGAACAGGGCCTAAACCTAAGCCTCGGCGCTGACAAGCGTGCGGCTGCAACGGATCTAAACGGGATCGGTACGCCCGGCGGCGTCGGCCCACGTCGAGCGGGCAACGTTTGACCGGCGTGCTGCTCGGCACCGTGCTCGGCAACCTGTTCGGCGGCGGGCCGGAGAACCACGGCTCGGGGCTGAGCGTGATCGAACTGGCGCCGGGCAGCGGCCACTTCGTGCAGGGGCCACGCAGCTGGGATACATCGGACAGCCCGGCGTTCCGCGAGAAGGCGTGGAACACGGCGACGGCTGCGATCT
Source organism: Hyphomicrobiaceae bacterium (assembly GCA_031401535.1). Lineage (GTDB taxonomy): Bacteria > Pseudomonadota > Alphaproteobacteria > Rhizobiales > Hyphomicrobiaceae > JAKFWF01. Next base: position 19,246 of record JANNRP010000446.1, read on the forward strand.
CGATCGTCAACGCCTTCATCGATGCGGTCGGCGGCCGCGTCGCCAACGAGGGCCGGGTGAGCCTGAGCTTCTACGGCAAGCACGGCGGCAACGACGAGATCGATTCCGTCGGCGCCACGCGCTACGGCCTCGCCCGCGGCGACGGCCAGGCGGCGGCGACGGTTGCCACCACCGGCAAAAGCGCCGCCTTCCTCTCGGTCG
>JANNRP010000447.1:0-2582 GCA_031401535.1 Hyphomicrobiaceae bacterium
TCGCGCAACCCACGCTCGACGGTCGGCACAGTAACGGAGATTTACGACTACCTGCGCCTGCTGTTTGCCCGCGTCGGCGTGCCGTACTCGCCAGCGACCGGGTTGCCGATCGAAAGCCAAACCGTCAGCCAGATGGTCGACCGGGTGATGGCACTGCCAGATGGGACACGCGCCTATCTCTTGGCGCCCCTGGCGCGTGGCCGCAAAGGCGAGTTCCGCAAGGAACTGGCGGAGTTGCAGAAAAAGGGCTTCCAGCGCGTCAAGATCAACGGTGCGTTCTACGAAATCCCGGATGCGCCGAAGCTCGATAAGAAGTTCAAACACGACATCGACGTCGTGGTGGACCGGCTGGTGGTGCGCCCTGACATCGCCAGCCGCCTCGCCGACAGTTTCGAAACCGCGTTGGCACTCGCCGACGGGCTTTGTTATTTTGAGTATGCTGACAAGCTCATGCCCGGCGGCCGTCTCCCCGGCGGGGAGACGGCAAGCACCAACAAGGAAGCACCGCCTGACGCGAAGAAGGATGTCTTGAAGAACAAGAACGAGACCCACGAGCGCATAACGTTCTCGGCGAAGTTTGCCTGTCCGGTATCAGGCTTTACGATTGATGAGATCGAACCACGCCTCTTCTCCTTCAACGCACCCGCCGGTGCCTGCCCCAAATGCGATGGCCTCGGAACCGAATTGCGCTTCGAAGCTGACCTCGTCGTGCCCGATCCGGCACTTTCCTTGCGCCAAGGGGCGATTGCACCGTGGGCCAAGACCGGCGCCACTTCGCCCTACTATGAGCAAACGCTTCAAGCGATCGCACGACACTACAAATTCGCGATGACCGTGCCGTTCAAGGATCTCGACGCTGGCATCCAATACATCCTGTTGTTCGGCTCCGGCGCCGATGAGATCGACTTCGTCTACGAAGACGGCTTGCGTAAATACAAGAACACCAAGACGTTCGAAGGCGTGATCGGCAACATCGAGCGCCGCTTCCGCGAGACCGACAGCCAATGGGTGAAGGAAGAACTGTCGCGCTATCAGGATCATCACCCGTGTGACGCGTGCAAGGGCTACCGCCTCAAGCCACAGTCGCTGAGCGTCAAGGTCGGTGGATGTCACATCGGACAGGTTGGCGACCTATCAATCCGCAAGGCCAAGACCTGGTTCGAAGATCTGCCAGCCTCGTTTACGCCGCAGCAGACAGCGATTGCCGCCCGCATCCTGAAGGAAATTCGCGAGCGACTGAAATTCCTCGACGACGTCGGCCTCGACTACCTGACGCTCGCGCGCAATTCCGGCACACTGTCCGGTGGCGAGAGCCAGCGCATCCGGCTTGCCTCGCAGATCGGGTCAGGGCTAACTGGCGTGCTCTATGTGCTCGACGAACCGTCGATCGGGCTGCATCAACGTGATAACGCCCGCCTGCTCGAGACGCTCAAGCACCTGCGCGATCTCGGCAATACCGTGCTCGTCGTCGAGCACGACGAGGATGCGGTGCTGGCCGCCGATTTCGTGGTCGACATCGGCCCTGGTGCCGGTGTGCACGGTGGACAGATCATCGCGGCTGGCACGCCGCAGGAGATCATGGCATGCGCCAACAGCCTGACCGCTGATTATCTCACTGGCCGCCGCCAGGTATCATTGCCCAAGCAGCGTCGCCCTCGCGTCAGAGGGCGGGCCCTGAGGGTGGTCGGCGCGCGCGGCAACAATCTGAAGAACGTCACAGCGGAGGTGCCCCTCGGCATCATGACGTGCGTCACCGGTGTGTCGGGCGGTGGCAAATCGACATTCCTGATCGACACATTGTTTCGCGCCACGGCCCGCAAACTGACTGGTGCGCGTGAGCATCCCGCCCCGCACGACCGCATTGAAGGCCTTGAACAGCTCGACAAGGTGATCGATATCGACCAATCCCCGATCGGGCGCACGCCGCGTTCGAATCCGGCGACCTATACCGGCGCGTTCACGCCGATCCGCGAGTGGTTCGCGGGATTGCCAGATGCCAAGACGCGCGGCTACGAGCCCGGCCGCTTCTCGTTCAACGTCAAGGGTGGCCGCTGCGAAGCCTGCCAGGGTGACGGCGTCATCAAGATCGAGATGCACTTTTTGCCGGATGTGTACGTCACCTGCGACCAGTGCAAGGGCCGTCGCTACAATCGCGAAACGCTCGAGGTCAAATTCAAGGACAAGTCAATCGCCGACGTGCTCGACATGACGATCGAGGACGGCGCGGTGTTCTTCTCGGCGGTACCGTCGATCCGCGACAAGCTCGAAACCTTGAAACGCGTGGGCCTGGGCTACATCAAGATCGGTCAGCAGGCGACGACGCTATCGGGCGGCGAAGCCCAGCGCATCAAGCTCGCCAAGGAACTGGCCCGCCGCGCCACCGGCCGCACGCTGTATATTCTCGACGAGCCAACCACAGGGCTGCATTTCCACGACGTGGCAAAACTGTTAGAGGTGCTGCACGAGCTGGCGGACGCTGGCAACACTGTCGTTATCATCGAACATAATTTGGAGGTCATCAAAACCGCCGACTGGGTGATCGACCTCGGCCCCGAGGGTGGCGACGGCGGCGGCCGCATCGT
>JANNRP010000448.1:0-8050 GCA_031401535.1 Hyphomicrobiaceae bacterium
AGTGCGTTGAGGCCGCTGCTCCCCTGGAGCGAGCGGGAACACGGGGTGTCGGGTCGATTTTGAAAACATGCGCCGCAGCCAACGTCGAGACCGTCAAAGACTTTTGCAACATAATCGGCCCCTACCTGCCGTGCCTGCCGATGTATCAGAGCCACTGGACCGGCGCCGGCGTCTACAACGTCGAGCAGCTGCCCTCCAAGCCGTTCATGGACGAGATAGGCAAGCAGGGCCTGCCCTGGCATCTGAAGGAGATGACGGCCGGCGAACAGGAAGATCTGTTCGTGCAACACCTCGAGATTATCGCCGTAGTACAGGTGATTCGCCATTCAGTTCCGCCGCTGATGCTAACTGTCGCGAGGCGCACAATCGCTGCTTGACGCAGAGAACGCAAACAGTACAGATTAGCGGAAACGGGAGACAACGACTCGTGCGCGTCAAGACTTACACAGAAGCTGTGCGATTGGCGCGCTGTGTCGGCGAAGACGCCGCCAACCGGCGCGTGCGCAAGGCTTGCCGCAAGGCATGGTCAGCATCTGATCACAAGCACGCCGTGCGGGTAACTCAGAGCCTTCTCGAAAACCTCGGTTTCGACATTGGCGGGTGGACGGCGACCGCAGGTATTAAACGCAATGAGCCGGAAGTGCCCAAGACCCGTCGAGTGCCTAAGGGTCGCGCACGCCAAACCCCTGTGCAACTCGCCTTTGCATTTGCCTGATCAAAGTTTACGACGTTGGGAGATCAAGGGCTGTAGTTTGGGCTAGTGCGTTGAGCGATATGCCTCGACAGGCCGACGTCGTCAGGCCCGCGTAGCCCAACACGTTTGTGCCTATCGTCGCCGGACGCGGCGACGCGAACCCTTCCCACGGATTCTATTGTCCAATTGCTTTGCTAAGCCTTTGTTGCGCACTCGGAGATTGTTTTCGAGGTTTCCCATCCAACGACACGGAGCAGTCGTGAGACTTTGCTGGTCTTCGTTCGTAGCGCTCCCAGCCCTCCTGCTGCTCGCAGCGTGCGGCGTGACCGGGCCGCTCGACCGGCCGACAAGCCCGCCGCCCGCCACGACTGACGCCGCCACGCGCTCCAGTCCGGTCGTTGCGGACAGACCGGCGCGGGTATTCGTGTTCGCAAGTCTCAGCGATAGCTGTGAGGCCCTGCCGGCGCCACAGATCACCGTCACCGAACAGCCGGCCAAAGGCCAGATCTCGTTTCAGCCCAGGCAGGCAACCACGATCGCCAGTTCCGCCAACAGCACCTGCACCGGCCAGCAGGCGATCGGTACTGGCGTCTACTACACGGCGCGCGCCGGGACCACGGGCCGTGATCGCTTCACAGTGGTTGCGCGCATGGCTGGCGGGGCTGCGATGACCCGTGTCTTCGAGGTGCACATCGCACCGTAACGTCGCCGCGGTCGCTGTGCTGATTCTGCAACGGCTGCGGCCGAATTTTCAATAATCCCGGCACATCGTTCAATTGCCTGATAGCCTCGTTGCCGGATCAACCATTGGTGGCAATCCAACATACATGCCGTCGGCGGGATTGATCGTGCGCGCTAGTTCAACCGCCTGGAGGAGGAGCCCATGCAAGCCCAACGTTTCATGTTCCGTCCCATTCGTCTGCTTGCCGCCGCTGCTATGGCAGCGATTCCGCTGCTCACTGTCGATCCTGCCGCTGCCCAATCGCAAAAGCAGGTGGCCGAGCACGAGATTACGGTCACGATCACACGCGTGAAGGCGATCGACGCCATCGATACGTTCTCGCGCGGCGACTTCTTCGCTCGCGTCACAATCGATGGCGCCGTGCAGTCAGTCCCGCCAGTCCGGCAGCAGTCAGAGATCACGCCGAACTGGACAATCTCCAAGAAAGTGCCGCCGGGGCGCTCGACCATCAAGCTCGAAATTCTCGACAAGGATCTCACGAAAGACGAGTTGATTGATATCAACACCTTGCCCGACAAGCGCCATCAGGACTTCACGATCAATACGCGCAGTTGTCTGATCAGCGGATTTGCCGGTAGCCCACGCTGCGGCACGGCCATCGTGCGTGCCGGTCGTGAACGCAAGAGTGCCGAGGTCACCTTCACAGTGACCGTGAAGAAGTAGCCACCGGCATATCGAGCACAGACCCGGTCGTCGGTGACGACGGCCGGTTTGCTCCAACCGGCGCTTCCTTGCATGCCACTGGCGGACGGCGACCTGCGATGCCATATACGGGCGGCATCGATTAAGGAACCTGCATGTCCGCCCTCCCTACCCTCCCCGCCGCCATGCGCACGCCGGCCTATGTCCTCGACGTGGCAGCCTTGAAGCGCAACCTCGGCGTTGCTGCCCGCATCAAACGCGAGGCCGGCGCGAAGGTCTTGCTCGCCACCAAAGCCTGGGCATTGCCCGCAGCGTTCCCGCTGATGCGCGATACGCTCGATGGCACCACGGCCAGTGGCGAGTACGAAGCGCGCATGGGCCGCGAAGAGTTCGGCAAGGAAGTGCATGTCTATGCGCCAGCCTATGGTCCCGGCGAGGTCGAACGGCTGACCGGTATCGCCGACCACATTTATTTCAATTCGCCGGAGCAGATCGAGCGCTTTGCCAATCTCGCCAAAGCTGCCAGCCGTCAAATTGGCGTGCGCATCAACCCGGGATTTTCCAACGCGACGCTTGGCGGCGCGCTGTATGATCCGTGCGCGCCATGCTCGCGCTTTGGCACTACCAGGTCCGAGATCGACAAGCTGCCCTGGGGCGACATCGACATCTTCCACGTCCACGCCCTATGCGAGAGCTTGGCCGACGGCTCCGTCGGGCTCATCGAGCATGTTGCCCGCGAGTTCGCGCCGTACATCCGCAAAGTGAAAGCCGTCAATTTCGGCGGCGGGCACTTCATCAACAAGCCGGGCTACGATGTTGCCAAGCTGATTGCCGCCATCAATGCGTTTCGCGCAGAGTTCGGCGTCGAGGTGATCTTGGAGCCGGGCGCCGGTCTCGTCGTCGACACCGGCTACCTTGTCGCGACCGTTATCGGTATTCACCATAATGAAAAAGCCATCGCCATCCTCGACGCGTCGGCCAGTTGTCATATGCCCGATGTGCTGGAAGTGCCGTACACCCCGACCGTTATTGGTGCGGCGGAGCCGGGCGTTCATCCGCACAGCTATATCCTCGGCGGCAAAACCTGCATGACCGGTGATATCATCGGCGAGTACTCGTTCCCGCACGCCTTGAAGCCCGGCAGCCGCGTCGTGTTTACCGACATGATGCAATATAGCTTCGTCAAAAATAACAGCTTCAACGGCACGCCTCTGCCCGACCTCGCGATGCTGAACGACGACGGCAGCTACCGGGTGATCCGGACCTTCGGCTACGACGACTTCCGCCGCATATTGGGCTGAACTCTCATGCTCGAACATTTGAGCGGCGCCACGCGGCTGATCCCCATCGTCGGCGATCCGATCGTACAGGTGAAAGCCCCGGGCGGAGTTACGCGCGCGCTTGAGAGCCATGGGCTCAACGCCATTTGTGTGCCGATGCACGTGGCACCCACCGATTTCAGCTCGTATATGGCCAGTATGGCCATTACCAAGAACGTCGACGGATTGATTATCACGATCCCGCACAAGTTCGCGGCCCACGCCCATTGCACCACGGTGTCGGAGCGGTCAGCCTTCCTCCGGTCGGTCAATACCATCCGCCGCAATGCCGACGGCTCGTTTCACGGCGACATATTCGACGGCCTCGCCCTCGTATCTGCCTGTCAGGCGAACGGCTGCGACTTCCACAGCCGACGCGCGCTGGTGATCGGTGCAGGCGGTGCAGGCACCGCAATCGCATATGCAATCGCCGTTGCTGGCACATCGTCGCTCGGCATCGCCGATACCGACGTCGCCCGACGTGATGACCTGGTGAAGCGACTTGCCGCCGCCGGATTTACCGTCAATGCCGCAGCACCAGATGCCACCGGCTACGACATCGTGGTCAATGCAACGCCGCTCGGCATGCGGGCGGAAGACCCACTACCGGTGCCAGCCGAAACCCTGCGCCCCGAGATGTTCGTTGGCTGCGTCGTGACGGCGCCTGAGGCGCCACCGTTCATCCAGCATGCCCGCAACCTCGGCTGCCGCACCAGCAATGGCGTCGCAATGTTCCAGCAGGTGCGCGATCTGATGGTGGATTTTCTTTTGGCTGGCCCATCGAAGTGATAGCCTCGCCATCTGATTTCCAACCTGACACGTGAACAGCACGATGCGCACTCAAGTCGCCATTATTGGTTCGGGCCCTGCAGGGTTGCTGCTCGGGCAGCTATTGGCGAAAGCCGGCATCGATGCGGTGATCCTGGAGCGGCAATCCCGATCTCATGTGCTCTCGCGCATTCGGGCTGGCGTGCTGGAACAAGGCACCGTCGACTTGCTGACACAAATTGGGGTTGATGGCCGTCTGCGCCGCGAGGGCCTGCCGCATGAAGGGTTTGCTCTCGGGTTCGCCAACCGGCGCCTGCGCATTGATTTGAAGGCTCTGACCGGCGGCAAGATCGTCACCGTCTACGGCCAAACCGAGGTCACCCGCGATCTGATGGACGCGCGCACCGCAGCCAACCTGACGACGATCTATGACGCGGCCAACGTTGCGTTGCACGACTTCGACGGCCCGGCCCCTCGCGTCTCCTGGACCAAGGACGGTGTCACACACGCGCTCGCTTGCGATTTCATTGCCGGATGTGATGGCTTCCACGGCATCAGCCGGGCTAGTGCGCCGCAAGGCGTCCTGAAGACGTTCGAGCGGGTCTATCCGTTCGGCTGGCTCGGCATGCTGGCCGATGTGCCGCCCTGTTCGCACGAGTTGATCTACGCCGGTCACGACCGCGGCTTCGCCTTGTGCTCGATGCGCTCCAAGACCCGCAGCCGCTATTATATCCAGTGCCCGGTCGACGAAGACATCACCGCGTGGTCGGATGACCGCTTCTGGGACGAACTGCGGCGGCGACTGGACCCGGAAGCTGCCGCCAATGTCGTCACCGGCCCGTCGATCGAGAAATCGGTTGCTCCATTGCGCAGTTTCGTTGCCGAACCGATGCGCTTCGGGCGGATGTTCCTGGCGGGCGATGCCGCCCACATCGTGCCGCCAACCGGCGCCAAGGGGCTCAATCTGGCCGCCAGCGATGTGCACTATCTGAGCCAAGCGCTGATCGAGCACTATCACGAGCGGTCCGACGCTGGGATCGACGGCTATTCGGCGCGTGCGCTCGGCAGGGTCTGGAAGACCGAGCGCTTCTCGTGGGCCATGACGTCACTGCTGCACCTGTTTACCGGGCATGACTCATTCGAGCGCCGGATGCAGGAGGCCGAGTTCCACTACCTCGAAGGCTCGGTCGCAGCCCGCACCGCACTTGCCGAGAACTATGTCGGCCTGCCGATCAATTGATCAAAATACGAATGCGGCCGGCCGCTCGAAGCCCGGCACTTTGGGTGCGTTGACCTCCGATATGACCCGGCTGTCGAACGCCCCACCAAGCCGTCGCCACTGCATCAGCCGACCAATACCGTCACGCTCGACGACGGCAACCAGGCGACCACCGTCTTTCATCTGGTCGAGCAGCGTCCGCGGCACATCCGGCACGCTGCCGGCGATCATAATGGCGTCATAAGGCGCTGCCGCCGCGTGGCCATTGGCGTGCTCGCCCTGAATGATCACGACATTGCTAACGCCGGTGGCATCGAGCGCCTTGCGCGCCGTGGCGCCAAGTTGGCGATCTGATTCAACGGACGTCACCTTGTCTGCGATCTGGGACAGGATGGCGCTGCCGTAGCCGGTTGCCGTGCCAATTTCGAGCACTGTGTCTTGATCGCCCATTTCCAACGCCTGCAGCATCTTGGCCAGAACACGCGGGGCTGGCATCGCGCGTGGCATCGTCGCCGACGGATCGCTCACCCGCACCTGTTCGTCGCGATAGGCCGTAACCCTGACGGAATCCGGACAAAACACCTCGCGGGGCATCGACAACATCGCGCGAATAATACGTCGATCGGTGATGTCGCTCGGCCGCACCTGGGCCTCGACCATATTCTTTCGTTGCACTGAAAAATCGATCATGGCGTCCCCGCGGAATCTCAACGCCCGCACGGTAGCGAAAGCTGGCACCGAGAGCTACCCCCGAGCGCGCCCGTGACCTGCGAACAGGACCAGCCCTTTTCTGACACGTTGCGTTTATTTACCAAGCTGTGATAGGTGGCACCCAAGTTGCAGTGTGATCGGCGGTACCGAAATCCCCTTCGGTGGAAATGTTGCGGCATCATCGCGGCATTCAAGCTCACGAGCGACCTCAGAGGCCACGTGGCGGAGTGGTGACGTAGAGGACTGCAAATCCTCGCACCCCGGTTCGATTCCGGGCGTGGCCTCCAAAATTCTTTAGATTTCGATGGCTTAGCTCATTTTCGCCGAACTAGCAAAATCAGCTAGTAACGGATTAGTAACGGACTGGCACAAACTCAGACGACCATTTGACCGGGCAAACTGGTCGCCTGCCGTGCCATCTTGTGTCGTCTGGAGGTTGAAGATGGCCGGAGCTGAAACACCCGATGACCATTGATGGACAACCTGTAGCACCACCCCAACCCGTCAGCCTTGGCGACCTGATCCGCGACGGCCGACTGATGTGGGTTTATTGTTGCGATTGCGGAAGGGAATTGGACATCGATCCGAGCACGTTGGCGTTGCCAGCCGATACGCCAATCCCGAGCCTCGGGCGACGGCATATGAAGTGCTCGGTATGTGGGTCGCGCAAGATCGACACACGGCCCGAGTTGTATCCGGGTGGCATCGGGGCGGCGCGTGGTCGTCGGCCAATGTAGCGGGAGAGTGCTTGATGAGACCTTGGGCGTTGTTTTTAGAGTGCGTCTTAGCGAGGGGCTTGCGATGGTCTCTGCTTTCAAAGTTCATGAAAACGCGCATCTCGCAAGCTGCCGCGACCATACCCCTCATCGGCTATGCCTTGATCTGGAGCGAGAAACTTGGCCAGTACGTCGAGTTGAACAAGGAATTGGGCTCGACCATGTGGTTCGAGCCGACTGTGCGTCTCCTGCTGCTATACTACGGCGCCCTCTTTCTAACAGCTGCTTACGCTGTTTATTATATTGCGTGCCCGGACGAACTGAAACGAACGCCGGTCATTGACGACTACCTCTTTCGCGAAATGCAAACGGGCAACGATCTTGAGTACAGTCGGATCGTTACTCTTTTAAGGGCCAAAATTGTTCAACCGGAGATAAAAAACGGTAGTCAACAATGGCTAGTCGACGAAGTACCGATTACCCTTCGGAATGAGTTGAGCGCAAGCACCGTCCACCAAGGGATTCACGGTGGTCGTGGTATACCAACAGAAGGTCGAAATCCAGGGTTGAGGAACTTGGTCCTACAGGCCTGGTTTCACTTCAACGAGGGTCGCAATACCGGCTCATTGGTGGCAGTTACCATCTGTTCAATTGTGGGATTATTTCTCGTTCTACTTCCCTCACTGGAGGTGCTCAGCTTTGTTACAGTGCGAGTTCTAGCCCCCAAATTGATCTTCTGGTAGCAGTTGGGACAAATGGACGAGCCCCGCAAACGCGCCGTGGCGTGCAGGGAGCGGACGAACACCAGCGTTTTCGATGAGCGCCGTCGGTTTGAAGTTCAAGGCGGATCGGGACATCGCATCACGTATGAGAGCAGTGCTGGGTTGGCCACACCGCAGATAAGTCGTTGAAATGCCAGGCACGATGTTTTTGGCTAACCTCTCACTAAGTCATTGAATTCAATTAAGACAATTACTCCGAGCGTGGCCTCCAAAATTCCTCATCTGATGTGTGAGACCGTCACCCGACGGTCATCACCCGACGCTGTTGTTCGTGCTCAGCGTCTACCATCATCGCCCATGCGCACATTCTGCCGCCCATGCCTGTCCCCTTAGTTACGGCGCAATCTCCAGTTACATGAACTCTCATAAGGAGTTGGGCCATGACACATGCGATGCCGGACGATCTGTGGCGTGATTTTCCCAAGACGGCGACGGAGTTCGAGGCGCGGTTCGCGAC
>JANNRP010000449.1:0-9125 GCA_031401535.1 Hyphomicrobiaceae bacterium
GTGATCCAAGGCTATGCGACCGTCATTGACCAGACAAAAGTTGGACTACCCGTCTCCGTGTTCGTATCGATCAAGTTGGAGCGGCAGCGCGAGGATGCCATGCAGCGGTTTGAGGTGGCCATTGGGCGTTGGCCGGAGGTCGTCGAGTGCTACCTGATGACGGGCACGCGCGACTACCTGTTGCGGGTTGTGGCCCGTGATCTTGCCGACTATGAGCGCTTCCTGAAACAGACGCTGACGCGACTGGACGGCGTGGCCAGCATTGAATCGAGCTTTGCTCTCGCCCAGGTGAAGCACTCGACGGCGCTGCCGATTGGCGAAGAATAATATGAATGGCGAATAAACACTGCATTCAGCCGCAACTCAGTACGGATGGCGCAGCTTGACGGTCAAAGTGCTGGGACCTGTTTCCCAACCCAACCCCAACGGGTGCCACCATGAGCAGTGATATCAAGACCGCGCTTCTTGCCCTGATTGCCGCCGCTGCTTTCATAGGCGCGGCGGTCATCTCTGTGACGCCGTCGCGCGCCATCGAACCGGGCCAGCTTCAAGACCAGGGTCGATATTCACCCGCGCATTTTCGGGTCAAGCCAGTCGCGCAGTGAATCGCCGAACATGTTGAAGGCAAACACCGCGAGCGTAATGGCAAGACCTGGAAACAAGATCATCCAAGGCGCGCTCTTGTAGAAGTCCGCGCTCGTGCCGGACAGCATCAAGCCCCAGGCCGGTGTCGGCTCCGTCACGCCGAGCCCCAGGAACGACAGCGATGCTTCCAGCAGGATCGCCTGCGCAATAAACGCGGTAGACATGATAAGATACGGCGCGACAATATTCGGTGCTATATGCCGCAGAATGATCCGCCGATCACTGTACCCGGCAGCGCGCGCCGCATCGATAAACGGCATCTGCACGATAGACAGCGTCGACGAGCGGGCGATACGGGCCATCTTTGGAATGATTGGCAACGAAATGGCGGCAACCAGGTTCATGTCGACGCCAAATAGCGGTCGCTTGCCGAGCACTGCGATGACGACCATTGCCAACACGATGATCGGGAACGACAGCATCACATCGACAAAGCGCTGGATGATGGTGTCGATGCGCCCGCCCCAGAACCCTGATGCAGCGCCGATCAAAGATCCGATGGTGCAGCCGATCAGCGACGACAGGATGCCAACTGCCAGCGCGGTGCGGGCACCGAACACGATGCGGCTGAACACATCGCGACCATACTGGTCGGTGCCGAACAGATGTTCGGATGACGGCGCGCCGAGCATCGCGACGAAATCGATGGCTTCGGGGTCGTACGGCGCGATCCATGTCGCGAACAATGCGGCCACAACGTAGATCAAAATCACCAACAGACCGATAAAGCCGAGCGGTTGTTGAACGATGAATGATGCCACCGCATTTGGCCGCTTCGGAATGGCGTCGGCTGTCTTGATCGGCCCGGCAGGGAGTGTTGCGTCTGTCATGTCAGCTTACCCGGATGCGGGGATCGAGCAGCCCGTACAGCAGATCGACCATCAGATTGACGAGGATGAAGGTCACCGCAATCAGCAGCACGAGGCCCTGAATGAGATTGAAGTCGCCGCGGGTTGTGGCATCGACGAACAGCTTGCCGATGCCGTTCAAGTTGAACACCTGTTCGGTGACGACGAGGCCGCCGATCAGAAAGGCGAACTCGAGACCGATGACCGTCACCACGGGCAGCAGCGCGTTGCGCAGCGCGTGACGGCGTACCACCAGCGACTGAAACAGTCCTTTGGCACGCGCGGTGCGGATGTAATCCTCACGCAGCACTTCGAGCAAAGCCGAGCGCATCATGCGGGTCGCCACAGCGGCATAGCGATAGCCGACAGAAAGAGCGGGCCAGATCAGTGCGGTCAGGTTCGCCACGGGGTCTTCGAAGATCGACACATAGCCGATCTTGGGCAGCCAGTTGAACACGGACAGCAGTCCGAGAATCATCAGCATTCCGAGCCAGAACGAAGGGATGGCCAGCCCCGACACCGCCAATATTCGGACTGTGTAGTCGATCCACGTATCCTTGTAGACGGCGGACAGAATGCCAAGTGGCACTGAAATCATGATGGCGATGATGGTCGCCATGATGGCAACCTGCAGCGATACGGGGAAGCGGATGGCAATTTCCTTTGCCACCGGCTGTCCCGTCCAAAGCGATTTGCCCAGATCACCGACGGCCAGACCCGACATATAGTCGCCGAACTGTGCAATCAGCGGCTTGTCGAGGCCGAGCCGTTTACGCTCGGCCTGGATCGTCTCCTCGCTAACCGCCGCCCCGTCCGCGCGCAGCTTCACTACAACCGGGTCGCCCGGCATGACGCGGATCAGGAAGAAAGTCACGATTGCCACCCCGATCAAGGTTGGGACCAGCAATGCGATGCGGCGCGCGAGGAACCAGATCATGCTCTATCCACTCTATTCGTCGAGCCAGACGTTGGCCAAGTCTTGTCCGGTGAAGTGGCTGGCATGGAGTTCCCAGCCCTTGACCTTCTTGTTCATGACAACAATCCGCTGCCACCAGTACAGCATCATCGAGTAGCTCTGGGTCAGCGCGCGTTTCTCAAAGGCGTGCGTGATCTTGCGGCGCTCGACAGGATCAACCGTCATCGCCTGCTTGGCAAACAGGTCATCCAACTCTTTGTCTTCCGCGCCCGACACGTTGGCCGGAGACTTCGATGCCGAAATGAACTTCACGAACTGTAGCGATGGGTCATCGACGAAGTCTGATATGAACTCGAGCGTTGCATCGAAGTCGCCGGTCTTCTGCGCTTCGAAATATGCAATATTCTCGACCTGGAGGTGCTCCGTCTCGACACCTATCTTCTTCCATTCGGAGACGACGAAGATACCGCCGGGCGTGTAGGGCTCGGCAATATTACGATTGACGAGCTTGACCTTCAAGCTAGTGACGCCGGCAGCGGCTAGCAGCTTCTTGGCCTCGTCGCGCGACTTTGCAGCACCCTTGGCATAGCCCGGCAGTTTGATGAGCTCGTCCTCCGGCAATGCCCATTCCGAGCCTGTACGCGTGAACCCGCCGACGAACTTGAGCATCGAGATCTTCGACAGCGGCACCGAGCCGGCCCAACGGTCAACGGCCATGGACAGTGCCTGACGCACGCGGATATCGTCGAATGGTTTCTTCTTGGTATTGAAGGTCAGCAGCAGGCTGGTGGTCCACGGCCCTTCCTGAACAGTAACTTTGTCTTTCATGGCGTCGACGAGCTGATCGCGCTCCTTCGGCGTGCGGCCACGGAACTCGACATCGAACTGGCCGCCCTGAATACCAGGCACCACGGCGTTTGCCTTTACGAAATAGGCCTTGTAGCCATCCACATAGGGTTTTCCGGTTTCAAAATAACCGTCGAAGCGCTTACCCTCCCACGTCGCCCCTTTGACATAGTTTACGTAGGTGAAAGCCCCCGTCCCCATTGGCGCCTTCTCGGGATACTTGGGATCTTCCTTCAGCTTCTTGGCCGAATAGACGCAGTTGAACGGCGACGCGAAGTTGTTGAGCATCGACGCGTTCGGCGTCTTCAACTTGAAGATCACCGTGAAATCGTCGGGCGTATCGATGCTTGCAATGTCGGCGTGCAGTGCCTTGCGCACCGATACGATGCCATCGGTTGGTGAAATGATGCGCTCGTATGAGGCCTTGATGTCGGCCGAAGTGAACGGCGTGCCATCATGGAATTTGACGTTGCGGCGCAGCTTGAACGTGTACGTCAAGCCGTCTTTCGATGCCTCATAGCTTTCTGCAAGATCGCCTATGATTTCGAGCTTCTTGTTAACGTCGCCCGAAACTTTCAAGAGCCCGGAATAATGCGGCCGCACAGGGTGCAGCGTCGCGAATGTTACCGTTGCGTGGCAATCGTAGGTCGGCGGCTCGGCAACGACCGCGAAGTTCAAGATGCCACCCTTCTTGGGTGTTTGCGCTTCCGCTGCCGTTTGGAACACTGCTAGCCCCAGCAGGGCCGCAAGTCCGATCCTCAATTTTACTGCCATTCGTCATTCTCTCCCGCGGTTATGGTTTTTGTCACTGAGTTGCCTGCTTCATTGATCGAGCCAGACCTCGACGAGATCTTGCCCAACGTAGTGGCTCGGCGTGAAGTGCCAGCCCTTGATTTTTGCATTGTTGGCGATGATGCGATGGAACCAAAGAATTGGCACGTTGTAGGCCGTGGTCAAAGCATAGCGTTCCATGTCTTGCACGAAGACCTTGCGCGCCACTGGATCTATCATGCGGCGCTGATCCTCGTACATTTTATCGAGCTTCTTGTCCTCATGCCCCGAGTATCCGACTGGCGACGCCGCTTTGGTCAGGAACTTGACGAACTGGGCGGTTGGCTCGTCCATAAAGTCGTTAACGAACTCGATCGCTACATCGAAGTTCGCGCTGGCGGTGTTGTCGACGTACAGCTTGGTTTCGAGCTGCTCGTGGGACGCCGTGACACCGATCCGGCGCCATTGGTCGAGCAGGTAGACACCGGCCGGCGTATAGGGCTCGGCGATGTTTCGGTTGAGCAGTTTGAACGTCAGGTTCTCGATGCCAGCAGCCTTGAGCAGCGCACGCGCTTCAGCTCGAGACTTTTCGATATCGCGGCCATAACCTGGCAGCTTCTCCAATTCGGACGGCGGCAGCGCCATGTCGAAGCCCGGCCGCATAACGCCGCCGACATGCCGTAGGATCGAGATCTTGGACAACGCCTGACTGCCACCCCAACGGTCGATCGCAAGCGATAGGGCCTGACGGACGCGCACGTCGTCGAATGGCTTGCGCTTCGTGTTGAAGACGACGATCAGGTTGCCGACCCACGCACCTTCGTTGACGGTGAGCTGATTGCCCATCTTCTCCTTCAACTGTGCAAGCTCCGTCGGATTGCGACCGCGGAACTCCGCATCAAACTGGCCGCCGAGCATACCGGGCACGACGCCGCTCGATTTAACAAAATAGGCTTTGAAGCCTTCGAGATGCGGCAATCCTTTGCGGAAATAATCGTCGAAGCGTTTGCCTTCCCAGGTCGAGCCTTTGACGTGTGATACGAACCGGAATGCGCCCGAGCCCATGATGTTATTGTCGGGGAAACGCTGATCTTCCTTCAACTTGGCGGCCGAATAAATGCAGTTGTATGGTGAGGCAAGACTTTCGATCACGCCCGCGACCGGTGCCTTCAATTTGAACACTACCGTTGCAGCATCGGGTGCGTCGATCGAGGCGATATCGGCGTAGTAGGCTCTGCGGGCCGAGATCACGCCTGTCGGCGGGTTGGCGATGCGATCGTAACTGGCCTTCACGTCGGCACTCGTGAGCGCCGAACCATCATGGAATTTCACGCCCTCATGCAGCTTGAATGTGTAGCTCAGTTGATCGGCTGACACCTCCCAACTTTTCGCAAGATCGCCGACGACTTTCGGATACTTCTCGGTATCGAACTTGAGCAGCGTCGAATAATGCGGCGCAATCGGGTGGATCAACGCGAACGTTGTCGAGGCATGGCAATCGTAGTTCGGAGGCTCGGCCACTACCGAGAAATTGAGCATCCCGCCCTTCTTGGGAGCTTGGGCGCTAGCCGACGAGGCCCCAGCCGCCACCAACAGCGTCACCAAACCTAAAGTGCGAACGAGTAGCATGCGACCTCCTCACCAATGCAGGATCACGAAGACTGGCTCATGTATGCGGGCAGGCGGCGAGATGGCCGCCGCCATGATCGGACAATGTCGGCACGTCGCGCTTGCAGCTATCCTTGGCGATAGCGCAACGCGGATGGAACACACAGCCAGACGGCGGCCGCAGCGGGCTCGGCAATTCGCCGCGGATGATGGCGCGCGGCCGCGACTTCTCGATTCTCGGATCGGGTACTGGGGCCGCTTCGAGCAGCGCACGCGTGTAGGGGTGCTTCGGGTTGCGGAACAATTCGTCCGCACTGGCCAACTCGACGATGCGGCCGAGATACATCACCGCGACATTGGTCGATATATGCCGAACGACGGCAAGATCATGCGCGATGAAAATGTACGTCAGCCCGAGCTTTTGCTGCAGGTCTTCCAGAAGATTGATCACCTGCCCCTGGATCGAGACATCGAGCGCCGACACTGCCTCGTCGCAAACGATGACACGCGGGTTCATGCTCAATGCCCGCGCGATGCCTACGCGCTGGCGCTGACCGCCGGACAATTCGTGCGGATAGCGCAGCGCCATGTAGGGGAATAACCCGACAAGGCTCAGCAGTTCCGCAACGCGTGCAGGTACTTCTGCCTTGGGAAGAATGTTGTGCACACCCATCGGCTCGCCGATGATCTGGCCGATGGTCATGCGCGGATTGAGCGAGGAATAGGGATCTTGGAAGATCACCTGCATCTTTTTGCGTACATCGACCATCTCGCGCCGTCCCAGTCCGGCCAAGTCGACACCGTCAAAGATGATCTCGCCGCCGGTCGGTTCGTCGAGCCTCAGGATGACGCGACCGAGGGTTGATTTGCCGCAACCGGATTCACCGACGATGCCGAGCGTCTCGCCGGGCCTCACCGACAGCGTGACATCGTTGACTGCGCGCACCACCTTGGCGGTACTGAGTAGGCCGCCACCAATGCGGAAATGCTTCGAGACGCCTTTCACTGTCACAATGGGTTCGGCACTCGCGCTGACGGCCGACGGCTTCGGCACCATCGCTGCCGCAAGGCTCAGCCGATCGATCGTTTCGATTTCGGCCCACCGATGGCAGGACACCTCATGACCTTCCGCGGTGCGCACAGGGGTCGGTGTGATGTGGCAAGCGTCAATCGCATAACGACAGCGCGGTCGGAACCTGCAGCCATCCGGCGGATTGAGAAGATTGGGCGGCGCGCCGTCGATCGTCTGCAATTTCGAGGTTCGCGGACGATCGAGCCGCGGCACCGCACCGAGCAAGCCGCGCGCATACGGATGCCAGGGCCTTGAAAACACCAGATCAGCTGGCCCGGTTTCAACCATGCGGGCGGCATACATCACATTCACACGGTCGGCGTAGCGGGCGACGATGCCGAGGTTGTGCGTTATCACCACAATCGCGATGCCAAGCCGCCGCGACAGGTCCTTCATCAGTTCCAGGATCTGCGCCTGGATCGTAACATCAAGCGCGGTCGTCGGCTCGTCCGCGATGATTAGCTTCGGATTGCAGGCAAGGCCGATTGCGATCATCACGCGCTGGCGCATGCCACCCGACAGCTGGTGCGGGAACTGGGCAAGACGACTCGCCGGATCGGTGATCCCGACCAACGTCAACAACTCGATCGCCCGTTCCGTCGCCTCGGCCTTGTTCATCTTCATGTGGATGAACAGCGGCTCCATCAGCTGCAGGCCGATGCTGAGCACCGGATTGAGCGATGTCATCGGCTCCTGAAAGATCATCGACACGTCGCGGCCGCGGATCTGGCGCATCTCTTCATCATCAAGCTTAAGCAGATCGCGACCCTGGAACAGCACACGACCTTCGACGATGCGCGACGTGTTGGGCGGCAGCAGGCGCATAACGGCCAATGCGGACACAGACTTGCCGGAACCGGACTCACCGACGATGGCGACGATCTCGCCCGCCCGCACTGAATAGGTCACACCTTCGACGGCGCGCACCGTCCCGTTTTGGGTGACGAAGTGCACATGCAGGTTATCAATTTCCAGTATCGGCACTTCGCTGGATGGCAAAGCTTGCGTGCTGGCAGAACTTGTTGACGTGACGACAGTCGCAACCATAGCGGCGTTACTCACCCGCTCTTCTCCCCGTGACACCAAACCTCCCGCGACGGCGATGGGCGCCGCCTTCGACCTGGATCAGGGCAAACCCCGTCCGGTTCTTTCACTCAGTCGTAGCCTATCCGGTCCCGAAGCAGCAAGCAGATTGCCATCGTTGACGCCAGACCACAGCGATTTGATGAGTGATGCACGTCGCTTCTGCCGTGACAGCCGTGACCGCCGCAGCTATTGTCAAATTCATCGATGGGTATTTCTGGCCAGTTCGGCATTACAACGGGTGGAGGTTAGAGCGATGAGCGTCTGTAGGCGGCAGGTTGCCGCAGTTTTGGCGTCGTTTGGTATTTTGTGCAGTGTCATGGGCAGTGCGGCGGACGCCCGTTCAATAAAATGGGCACGATCCGGTGACGCGCTGACACTTGATCCTCATGCACAGAATGAAGGCCCGACGCATAACCTCAGCCACCATATCTACGAACCACTGCTCATTCGTGATCATCAAGGCAAGGCGCTGCCGGCGCTAGCCGAAAGCTGGGCCATCACCGCTGATCCGCTGGTCTGGGAGTTTAAGCTGCGCAAGGGCGTCAAATTCCATGACGGCGCGACGTTTTCCGCCGACGACGTGATCTATTCCTTCGATCGCGCGCGTCAACCGACGTCCGACATGAAGTCGCTGCTGTCGTCGGTCGACACGATGACCAAGGCCGACGACCACACACTGCGTATCAAGACCAAGGGGCCGAACCCGATTTTCCCCGCCAACCTCGGTGACCTGTTTGTCATGAGCAAGGTCTGGACGGAAAAAAATAACGCCGGCAAGGTCCAGGATTTCAAGGCGAAGGAAGAGAACTTCTCGGTCCGCAACGCCAATGGCACGGGCCCCTACATCCTCGTCAGCCGTGAACCAGACGTGAAGACGGTCCTGAAACGCAACGAGGATTATTGGGGCAAGGGCACCGTTCCGCTCGAAATCACCGAGATCACGTACCTGCCGATCAAAGCCGACGCGACGCGGGTGGCAGCGCTATTGTCCGGCGAAGTCGATTTCGTGCAGGACGTACCAGTGCAGGATATCCAGCGCCTGTCTGGAGACCCGAAGCTGCGCGTTAACATCGGTCCCGAAAATCGCTCGATCTTCCTTGGCATGAACGTCGGCGACAAGGAGCTGAAGACATCGGACATCAAGGGCCGCAACCCGCTCGCCGAGAAGAAAGTGCGTCAGGCCGTCAACATGACCGTCAACCGCGCCGCCATCCAGCGTGTGACGATGCGCGGCCAGTCGATCCCGACCGGCATCATCGCGCCGCCCGGCGTCAATGGCTACACGAAGGAACTCGACCAGATCCCGGTCGGCGATCTCGCCAAGGCCAAGGTG
>JANNRP010000450.1:0-13494 GCA_031401535.1 Hyphomicrobiaceae bacterium
GCGAGGCCCTGCGACCTCACTTTCGTAAGCCGTAACGTCGGCTGCATGACGGCCGACAATATAGCCGAAGGCCATGGCGGGGCCGAGGTTGATGCCGCCTGCCGGATAGTGACCGCCCATTACACTCGCCATGTCGGTGCCAGCGGCATAGAGCCCGACGATTGGCGCGCCATCATTACTGAGTACACGCGCACTAGCATCGGTCTTGAGGCCAGCGAAGGTGCCGAAGCTGCCGGGCACCACTTTAACCGCATAGAACGGCCCGCGTTCGATTGGCGCAACACACGGGTTAGGCAAATTTGCAGCGTCGCCTTGCAGACGGTTGTACGGCGTTGAACCTCGCCCGAAAGCAGGGTCTTCGCCTTTGCGAGCGTGCATATTGTACTCGGCGACAGTCCGCTCAAGGCCTTCCGGATTGATGCCACAGACTTTCGCCAACGCGGTAATCGTGTCGGCTGTCTTGAGGTAGCCGGAACGGATGTAGGAGCCCTCCGGTAAGGGTGCCGGACGGGCGATCCCAAGACCGTAGCGGCGCTGAAAGTCCCGTGTGCAGATCAGCCAAGACGCAGTCTCGCTTCCCTTGGGTATGGCGTTCAACATCGCCACCACGTAATCGTGGTAACCCATGCCTTCATTGCAGAAGCGCCGACCGTCGGCCAGGACTCCGATGATCCCGGGCTTGCCACGCTCGATGATGTGCGGGAAGCGGCCCGTCGCCCCATCTGGAAAGGGCACGAGCGATACGGGACACCATGCACCGGGCGCGGCGAGTGTCTCGTCCACGGAACCTCCGGCGGATTCGCCAAGGCGAAGACCGTCACCGGTGGCGGATGGTGCTGCAACGGTCCAGTGTTCTGGGGCGCGCGGAAATATTTTATTTCGACGTATGTCATCGTGCGGGAACCCGCCGGCCGCCAGCACGACTCCACGCCGGGCCCGAACTTCCATCTCGCCACTGGGCGTCGCCAGTACGGCACCGCGTACTGCACTGCCGTCTTGGAGCAATCGGACAGCCGGTGATGACGTGCGCAGGTCAACCCCGAGGTCGGCAGCAGATTTTAACAAGCGGCCCACGAGAGCAATTCCGTTGCGCAACTGCATGCCACGTCCGTGCATTGCGAGGTCGATCATGTGCCGTCCGAAGCGGCGAGCGACATGTGTAAATGCGCTGGCCGAGCGGGTGACATTCATGAATGCGGCGAGGTCAGGCCCGGCCTGGATCGTCATTCCCATGAACGTCGTCTCGCGCATTGGCTTGCGCAGACGCTCGACAAGATCGCCAAGTGCGCGTGCATCATAAGGCGCGGCGATGACCGAGCGTCCTCCGGTCCCAGCACCCGGCGCATTCCCGTAGGTGTCGCAGATCTTGTTTCCGGCTTCGAACTGCAGCGCTGTTTTGGTTTCAAAGAATGCAATCATATGCGGTGACGCTTCGAGGAAGGCGTTGACCCGCGCCTCGTTGAAGTTATTGCCGAGTACATGACGGAGATAGGCGCGAGGCTGTTCAGCAGGCTCGACGATCCCAGCCCTCTGCGCCAGCGGATTGCATGGTGCCCACATCCACCCGCCCGACCAAGCAGTCGTGCCGCCGAACACGGGCTCTTTTTCGGCCACGATGACGTTCAGGCCATGCCAAGCTGCGGTGACCGCCGCTGACAGACCGCCAGCGCCCGAGCCGATAACCAGCAGGTCGCACTCTATCGGCTGGGGTTTCGCGGCGTCATTTGGCATCGACGGCAGATCCTAACAGTGGTTCGGTCTCTCCAACTGTTACATGCCTTTGGTCGGCCGATCGTTACAATCATTGCGCTCTACCTGCCGACGCCTCAGCACTCAGTAGGTGGCCTTGATGCTCGACTGAGCGGCGCCCACCTGCCGCACGATGCCGACGGCGGCGCGCACCTCGGTCAGATACTCGTCGAGCGAGGGCGCATGGATCATCGACATCATGCGGTGGATGCCTTTTGGCTTCTGCACGAGGCCCGGCAGCCAGCCTTTGGCGGACATGATCTCTGCCACCCGGAACACGTCGAATTCGTCCGAACCGTAGGCAACGATAGACAAATGTGGCTGACCGTGGATCTTGAGGCCGCCAATCTCGCCGATGCCGACCCTGTAGGCGTCGATGAAGCCCATCAGGTCGCGGGCGATCTGCTTGTAACCCTCTAGGCCAAGAAACTGGAATGTAGCCCAGGCGGCGGCCACGCCCCCGGCGGGTCGGGTGCCGACGATGGTCGAAGTCATAAACCGACCATTCGGCCAGTTGCTGAAATCGAAGTGCTGGAACGCTGCCTGTTCCGGTGTGCGGTAGAACACGGTCGACGCCGGTTTCGGGCAGAAGCCAAACTTATGCAGGTCAGCGGAGATCGAACTCACTGCTGGAATATTGAAATCGAATTCCGGAATGTCACGACCGATCATGCGTGCGAATGGCGCTAGATAGCCGCCGACGCATGCGTCGACGTGCAGCCACAAGCGACGGCGTTCGGCAAGGCTGCCGATCTGGGCGATCGGATCGATGACGCCAAACGGAAAGCACGGCGCCGAGCCGACCAGCATGATCGTATTGTCATCGATCAACGCTTCCATGGCGGCGACATCGGCTCGAAAGTCCGCGCCGACGGGAGCGCGCCGGACCTCGATGTCCATCAGCTTTCCGCCCTTGTCGAAGGCTGGGTGCACTGTTTCCGCAGCGACGATATTGCCGCGCAGGGTTGGTTCCTTGCGCTGCTTGCGCGACCAGTCACGGCAGGCTTGCATCGCCTGAATGATGCTCTCGGTGCCGCCCGTCGTCATGAAGCCTTGCGCCGCCTCGGGAGCGTTGAATAGGCCGAGCGCCATGGCCACCACGTCATCCTGCATCTGATTGACGCTGTGGAATGCCCGTTTTGCGCCGAGGGCGTTCTCGGTGAAGAATTCGAAGTAGGCATCGCGGCCCATTTCGTAGAGGTCGTCCGTCGCCTTGAACACGAACAGCGGCGCCCGGCCGTGCTGCCAATCGATATCCTTCGTCTTCATCTCGCGCATCTCGGCAAGGATCGATTCTTTGGTGCGACCGGTGGCTGGCAATGAAACGCGCATGTCTTGGCCTCGCTGCTTGCAATCGAATTGACAGAGCTTGGCACCCGCCGCTAAAGTTCGTCAATGATGAACCAAAGTTTGGCAAAAGCGAACAAGCCGCGCTCGGGATTGAACAGCGGGCTTGATGTGCTTGAGTTCATCGCAACGCAGCGTCGGCCACGTTCGTTGACCGAAATCGCGAACGCGGTTGGCATGTCGAAGTCGAGCGTCCACCAGTTGCTGGCGACGCTCGAGCGGCGCGGGTTCGTCAAGCGGTTGGCTGATCAGAGTTACAGCGTCGGCATCAAGGCGTGGGAGATCGGCTGCGTCGCGACGCCGATTGATATGGCGCGCACGGCTGCGCCGCACATGGCGCAACTGGTTCGCGAAGTCCGCGATGGTGTTTCGCTGGGTGTGCTCGACGGCGCAGAGATGGTTTGCATTCATCTGGTGGAAAGCGCGCGTGCGGTCCGGGTCCACTCGAACGTTGGAGACCGTACACCGGCCCATTGCGTTTCATCAGGTCTCGCAATCTTGTCCGCGATGGATGACGAAGCCGTCGCTCGAATTCTGCCGGACGACCTGCGGAGGGCGACCGACGAGACAATTGTCGATCGCACGGCATTGCTCAAGGAACTCAATCGCGTGCGCGCCCGCGGATACGCCATCAGCCGCGGCGCCTGGCGGCTCGACGTGGCGGGTGTCTCAATTCCGTTGCGTGGTCCGGATCAACGGGTTGCGGCGGCGTTGTGCATCGCCGCGCCTCGCTTCCACGTCACCAAGGAGTGGCTGGCGCGGGTTATTCCCGCGTTGAAAGCAACTGCTGCAAACATCGAGCGTGGATTTGGTGTTGGTGCGCCGGCCGTGCAGTCGTCTCGGCTGGCGATCAGCGGGTGAAGACAAAGTCATAGACACGTCCAGTGCAATTGTAAGCATCGCAACAACTGTCAGCGAAGGGGCTACGAACATGAGTGCCAAGACGATTTTCAGCCGTCGAGACGTCGCCCTGCTGGGTGCAAACCTGGGCGTCGCTTCGTTTGCAGCCATGAGCCTGGGTTGGTCCAGCCGCGCGCATGCCCAGGAGGCGAAGGCGATGCTGGGCCACTTTCCGTCGGCCAATCAGCAGAACTTCTCGAAGGCCACCGGCTCGATGCAGAAGGCACTTGGTGAAAAGACCAAGATCGATTTCATCAGCGTTGGCGCCGGTCCGCAAATCCTGACGGCAATGGCCGCTGACGGCATGGACCTGTGCAATATCGGCTCCAGCGCCATGATCGTCGGCTTCGCCCAGGGGCTGCCAATCTCGATGGTCTACATGCACAAAGTGGTGAAGGACAGCGAATGCCTCGTTGTGCGCAATGACGCCGGCATCAAGGAGTTGAAGGATCTAAAGGGCAAGAAAGTCGGCTGCCCCTTCAATACGTCGGTGCATTTTGCCCTACTCGCGGCGATGAAGACGGTAGGGCTCGCCGCGGCCGATGTAACGCTGGTCAACCTGCGGCCGGATGCGATCCTTGCGGCCTGGCAACGCAAGGACATCGACGCGGCCTATATCTGGCATCCGGTACTCGGCACCCTGCAGAAGGACGCTGGAACGATCATTTTCCAGAGCGGTGATCTGATGGCCAAGGGCTCGTTGATCTTCGATGGCATCGTTTGCCGCGATGCGTTCAAGAAGCAGCACCCTGATCTGCTGCTCGCCTACCTGAAGGAAATCGATCGGATCAATACGATCTACAAGACCAAGCCCGACGAGGTCGCGGCTGTCATGGCGCCATTCCTGCAGATTCCGCCGGAGACGGTGATGACGATCGCAAAAACCACGCACACGATCACGCCCAAGGAAATGCTGACCGATGCCTGGATGGGCGCCCCGGGCGCGAAGGACTCCGGGATATTGAAGGCGATCCGCGATCAGGCCAACTTCCTGAAGTCAACCGATCAGCTGAAGACGCTGCCCGAAGATTTCGCGAAATTCGTCGACAGTTCGTTCGTGGCGAAGATGGCGTAGACAGCACCCGATTGGGGACGCGGAAGGGGCTTCGATGATCGAGCCGTGCGCACTCGACGATCCCACCCGTCGCGGCAATGCCAAGCTTGTGGTCGAACGCCTCGCCAAACGCTTCGGCAGCGGCGATACGGCGGTGCAAGCCTTGTCTCCCATTGACCTCTACGTCGGGAAGGGCGATTTTCTCTGTGTGATCGGGCCGTCCGGTTGCGGCAAGACAACGCTGCTCAACGTCGCTGCAGGCTTCGAGCGGCCGACCTCGGGCCGTGTCCTGCTCGACGGCCGACCGATCACCGGGCCCGGCGCCGAACGCGGCGTGGTGTTCCAGCAGGGCGCCCTGTTCAACTGGATGAGCGTGCTTGAGAATGTGGCCTTCGGGCCGCGCGCCCAGGGTGTGGCTGCCGCGGTCGCGCGAGAAGAGGCGGCCGCGCTGCTCGAATTGGTTGGCCTTTCCACATTCGCCGCGAAGTATCCTTATCAACTCTCCGGCGGGATGCAGCAACGCGTCGGTATCGCGCGGGCGTTGGCTAACAAGCCGGAGATACTGCTCATGGACGAGCCATTCGCGGCACTCGATCAGCAGACCCGCGAACTGCTGCAGGAGGAGATCCGCAATATCTGGCGCCGCACTGGAAAGACCATCCTCTGGATCACTCACTCCATCGAGGAGGCGCTGTTCCTGGCGACGCATATCGTGGTTATGACCGCCAGACCCGGGCGGATCAAGGCTGCGTTCCGCACCCGCTTCAATGAGAACCCTGATCCACTTGTGGCAGCAACGCCGGAGTTTGCGACTGCAAAGCGGCAGATCGTTCAATTGCTGCGCTCAGAATCGCAAGCGGCTCAGAGCATGGAGGCCCGCATCTGATGTCTCGGACCGATGCCGCCATTGTCGCTCTCGGAACAGACGAAGGTGCGCTTGATCGCCGTGCCGACCGTCGGGATCGGTGGCTGACGGTCGTCACCTTCGGGGCCATTCTGGTGCTGTGGACGGCGGTAACTGGCTCGGGACTATGGCCGCCGTTGATCAAGCCGATCTTCCTGCCGTCGCCGGTCGACGTGGTCGAGACGTTCATTCGTTTGACGCAGCAGGGCTACCAGGGCCGCAGCCTGCTTCACCACGTGACGGTAAGCTTCAACCGCTTCGCCATTGCCTTCTCTGCATGCGTTCTAATCGGTGTCCCACTCGGGCTGCTGATGGGTATGAGCCGCCCGATCCGGGCAGTGTTCGAGCCGCCGATCCAGGCCATCCGGCCGATCCCAAAGCTTGCACTGCTGCCACTGTTCCTGATCTGGTTTGGCATCGGCAATCTGTCGAAGGTGGTCGTCATTGCGGCACCCGTGTTGCCATTGATCGCTATCGCTTCAATGCAGGCGGTGCGCTCGATCAGCACCAAGAAAATTCAGGCGGCTCAAGCGCTGGGTGCAAGCCAATGGGTGGTGTTCTCACGCGTCGTATTGCCGGCGAGCCTACCTGGTATCTTTACCGGCATTCGCATGGCGATCTCGATCGGCGTGACGATGCTGGTTGGCGCTGAATTGACGGCCACCTCGGATGGTATTGCCTGGATGGCTCTAACGGCGGCCGAATACCTCTCGACCGACATCGTGGTCGTCGGCGTATTGATCATGGCTGCGCTTGGCTACGGCCTCGACCGCATCGTTCGCGCGATCGAAAGCCGCCTCGTGCATTGGAGCGGGAAGGACTAGGCACTAAAGTGGTCGGCGCCTTGGTAACTCGGTCGCGACCGTCTATGGGCTTTCGTCATGGCGCGCGCCAAGCATCTGGCAATTCTGGCGATGACCAAAGTCGTAGTAGTGGTCCCTGGGCACCTGTGATTGGGTCTGACCTTGGAAAAGAAAGCGCGGTGAGCTGTTCGATCGCGGAACCTGACAGCGGGCCGCGGCACAGATCATAATTTTGGTTGGGCGGATACGCCCCGACCACGAGAAAATCCCGACTTGCGTCAATTCGATAATGTCCTGTACCGGCTGGCAACAGCGCGCAATCGCCCGGGTTCACTGTGATCTCGTGGCCGTTTGGCCCGCCAAGCAAAAGTCGTGCTGATCCTGCGGCAAAGCCCAGAACTTCGTGAGCAGTCGAGTGATAGTGATGGAATGGATAGACACCGTTGCGCCACTGCGGAGGCCAGCCGTTGTTCCGAAATGCAACTTCGAAAGCCGCCGCCGGATCGGCTCCTGAACAGTTGATCGCCGCCCGATAAAGTATGACAGGTTGATGCCGGTTGTTGGGAATCCACCCGTCGGACGCAAACCACAACGCGACGGCACCCGATATCGGATCAGTAACTGTTCTCACAAGCGACGTCATGCTGCCTCCTCGTGTGCGACCACTCAAGCTGACCAGGTCTGACCGCCGCCATCGACCCGCACGACTTGACCTGATACGAATGCACCCATGGGCCCCGCAAAGAACTCGACAACGCGCGCCACTTCGTCGATCGTCGCAATGCGATCAAGCGTCCCACCCTCCGCCAGCCGCCCTGGATCCACAACGCGGGTGGCGAGAAAGCGCTCGCTGCGCGTATCGCCCGGTGCGATGGTGTTGACCGTGACGTCATAGGCGCGCATCTGGTCGGCGAGACAGCGCGTGAAATGCAAGGCGCCTGCCTTCGCTGTAGCATAGATCGAGGCATCGGTGCGGCCCTTGAAGGCTGCCACCGAACCAATGGTAATGATGCGACCGCGCCGTCGCTCCATCATGCCGCGCGCCACCTGCTGACAGACGAAGATTGTACTGAGAAGATTGCGGTCAATCACGGCGCGCACATCATCCGGCTTGATGTTGACCACGTCGTTCGGCGTCGGCTTGCCACCGGTTGCGGCGATGTCGCCACCGGCATTGTGCACTAGGATGTCGATAGGGCCCAGTTCCGCGTTGACCGTGCTTATCGTGCGCTGGATGTCGTCCAGCACCGTCATGTCGCCAAGGATCTTCACCGTGCGCACGCCGTAGTCTTGCGCGATTGCCTGGGCAACATCGGTCAGCGTTACACTGCCGCCATACTCGGAGGGGCCATGCTCACGCATGCCATGCACCGCGATATGACAACCCAACGCTGCCAGCCGTTCGGCGAATGCGCGGCCAAGTCCGCGGCCAGCCCCTGTAACGAGCGCCACCCGGCCTTCGAGCAAGCGATGGGACATGACTGCCTCCTTCGGGGTTTGCGCTCAATCGCGCGTCAGCGTCAGTCCGACCGCTAAACTCTGCACAAGGCACATCGGTGCGACCATCGTTCGTAATGCTGCCTCTGGCGTGTCCGGAATTTCGAACACAACCCGCGCACCTTCGACGATCGGGCTGAGCGGACTATCGGTGATCGATACGGCCGGTACGTCGCGTGAGGTCAGTTCGGCAAAAAATCGGACAGTGTCGGCTTTGTAGGTCTTGAAGCTGATGGCGATCAGTGCGTCTTGCGGCGTTGCCGAACTGGCTTGCTCGGCTAGTGCTCCGCCAAGCCCATCGAGAAGCACGATCCGGCGCCCGAGCTTGCGCAGCACATACGTGAGATGTGTGGCGACTGGGAAGGAGCCGCCCAATCCCAGCACGTAGATCACGTTGGCTCGATCGAGCATGGCGATGGCGGATGCAAGATCCGTTTCCTTGACGACGTCCTGGAGATTCTCCAACGACGCGATGCCTTCCGACGCGAACCGATTCAACACGGCTCCCGGCGCTTTCGTGTCGCGAAAACGCCCGTCGCGCTTGAGGCCGGTGATGCGTTCGGTATAGCTCGGCGTGACGCTGGCGACGAGCCGCGAGCGGAATGCCTGCTGCATTTCCGTGAAACCGCCATAGCCCAATGCGCGGGCGAAACGGACGATCGCCGAAGGCTGCACCTTTGCCCGCAGCGCGACCTCCGCGACCGTGCCGAGCGCCATGTCCGTCGGATGATCCAGAGCGAATTCGGCGATCACTTTCAAGCGGTCGGAGAAGCCTGGATGGCGCTGCGCTATCTCAGCACGCAGCGCTTCGTAGGTCTCGTTGTCTCGCCGCTGGGTCTTGCCGGTCATTTGCGTGGCTCGTGGGCATGGTTTGGTTGCGAACATCGTTGATGACTCATTTATTTCACTTTCCAAATTGAATAGAATGTTTATTCTATCACCCAAGAACGAGCTGACGTCAAATGATCGAACAGCCATTTCATAAGGAGGAAACGATGAAGAATCCCAGCAAAACCACATCTGGACTGACACGACGCAAAATTCTGAAAGGTGGCCTGGTAACTGCCGCAGCAAGTGGCACGACCACCTTCTACGGTCCCTGGCAGCACAATCGTGTATGGGCACAAGGGGCTAAGAAACCGATCAAGCTCGGCCTCACCTGTGATGCCAGCGGTCAATACGGCAACAGCGGGCAGGATGACATGCGTGGTATTCGCATGGCCATCGATGAATTCAATGCCAAGGGTGGCGTGCTCGGGCGCAAGATCGAGTGGACCACCGCGGATACCGAAACCAATCCGGCGACCGGCACGCGTGTCGCCGAGCGCTTTATCGCGCAGGAGAATTGCGGTTTCCTGATCGGCGCTGTGCACTCTGGCGTGGCCAATGCCATCACCCAGGTCGCCAACAAGTATGGCACCATCTATTTCAACACCAACTCGTCGGCGCCCAGCGAAGCCGGCGAGAACTGCTCCCGCGTTAAATTCGTGTGGGACGGCAACGGCACCAACTTCTCCAAGGCCGCCGTGCAGAATGCCGTCGATAAGATCGGCAAGAAATGGCTATTGCTGACTAACGACTACGTGTGGGGTCACACGACATCCGCCGCGACCAAGGCAGAGGTGGAAAAGGCCGGTGGGCAGATCGTCGACAATCTGCTCATTCCGCAGAATACGCGCGATTTCACCTCCTATCTGTTGAAGGTGCAGCAGACGAAGCCAGACGTCGTGGCAATGGCGGTTGGCGGCGACGACATGAAGGCGCTGCGCCAACAAGTGAGCGCGTTGAAGCTCGACGATAAGGTGGCCTGGATCAACAACCAGCAGGATTGGCCCGACATCTGGGGCGCGGCAGACACGCTGTTCGGTGTGTTCGGCACCAACTGGTACCATCTCCTGCCGCTGCCGGGCGTTGCCGAATTCGTCAAACGCTGGCAGACGACGTATCCGCAGTCGCCAATCCCAGTGCCGGGCAACGTTTCCTATAATGGCTACGTCGCGACGCGCGAATTGCTGCGCGCCATCGAACGTGCAGGCTCCACGAACAATCTTGCGGTCATCAAGCAACTCGAAGGACACAAGATGCTGGCCGCCGATCGCATGCAGCATTTTGATGCCTACATCGATCCGGTGACGCATCAGGTGCAGCAAACGATTTATCTCGCCCGCCGCAACGCCAAGCCCAAGGATGCGACCGACCTGTTCGAGGTCATCAGCTGGTCAAAGCCTGAGCAAGCCCTCGATGATGCAGCACCGGGCAAATGCAAAATGAAAGCCATGACGGACGTTCCGAGCTTCGAAACGTAACTTGAGCCGCGAGGCAGCGGACACGCGCGCCGCTGCCTCGACCAACGTCCGGTTGCAACGGATAAGCCCCGTCATGTCATTGTTCAATCTGCTGCCGCATCTGCTGAATGGCATCGCGCTCGGATTGCTGTTTTCCCTGATCGCGCTCGGCTTCATGCTGATCCTCGGACTGATGGAGCAGATCAATCTGGCACACGGCTCGCTGTTTGCGTTGGGTGCCTATTTTGCCTACGCCATTTGTACGCCGAAGCTGCCGCTGCCGCCCGATCTGCTGCAAGCGTGGGCCGGTGTTTCACTCGGCTGGCGGTTTGCCGTGGCTGTGGTGTTGGCGCCGGTCCTGGTTGCTCCCTTTGGTCTGGTGCTCGAGCGATTGATGCGCCGGACCTATGGGCGCGATCCTCTGTACGGACTGCTCCTGACATTTGGCATCGCAATGGTACTGGAGGAGTTGATCCGCGTGGTGTGGGGCACGCGGGACTACACGTTACCCGTGCCGCGCGAGATGTCGGGCGGCTTCATCATGCTCGACCTGATCTGGTCGACCTACCGGTTCTGGGCAGCAGGCCTGGCAATTGCCGCCATGGCCGGTGTCTGGTTCATCGTCGAGCGCACGCGCTTTGGTGCCATGGTCAAGGCTGGAGCGCACGACAGCGAGATCGTGCAGGCACTCGGCATCGATCTGACACGGCTCAGGGTGTGGGTGTTTGTGCTTGGGACCATGCTGGCGGCATTCGCCGGCGTCATCATGGCCCCGCTCTGGGGTATCCGGCCGCACATGGGTGTCGATGCCGTGGTGCCGGCATTTCTCATCATCGTACTGGGTGGCGTCGGTAGCTTCTGGGGTGCCGCCATCGGTGGCTTGCTTGTCGGCATGGTCGTTGGTCTGTCCGGCGCCTATGCCTCCGAGTGGTCGATGCTGTCGATGTACCTGCTGCTGATCGCCGTCGTCACGTTCCGGGCGCGCGGATTGTTCGGTAAGAAGAGCATACTGGAGGCTTGAGATGGCGTCAGGTCGCACCGTGCCCACATTCACCCCGGCAATGCTCGCGAGTTGGCTGCTGTTCGCGACGGTGCCGCTTTGGATCGAGCGGGTCGGGCTCTATCAGTATCTTGGCGTCGAGATACTCATCTTCGCGATCTATGCGCTCGCCTACAATCTTGTGCTGGGACACGCTGGGTTGCCGTCCTTCGGGCACGGTGCTTTCTTTGGCATAGGTGCCTATGCCTTCGGGCTGGCGCAGTTCAACATCGCGCCTAATCTATGGCTCTGCCTCGGGGTTGCGGTGCTGGCGGCGGCGCTCGGTGGCGCTCTTGTGGCGATATTCATTTCCCATAGGCGCGGCATCTACTACGCGCTGATGACCATCGCGTTTGGTCAAATATTCTGGTTCATCGCTATCAAAGCCCACAGTATTACCGGCGGTGAGGATGGCCTGCTCAAGATCGAGCGCCTTCCTGTATCGCTGGGTCTCGCGTCATTCGATCTCAAACACAACGTGGCGCTCTACTACTTTGTGCTTTTGGTGTTCATGGCTGTTTCGCTGCTGTTGTGGCGGCTGGTGCATTCCCCATTCGGGCGCATCGTCAAGGCGATCAAGCAGAACGAGACGCGCGCCCGCTTCGTTGGCTACGACGTGTGGCGCTACAAGGCGGCCGTGCTGATCGCCTCCGCCAGTCTGTCGGGTTTGGCCGGCGGATTATTCTCGATGGCGCAGGCCTCGGCATTCCCGGACGTCATGAGCCTGCACTATTCGGGCTACGTCGTGATGATGACGCTGGTCGGAGGTGGCCTGATCTCGTTCTGGGGGCCGGTTATCGGTGCCGTTGTTTTCTTCCTTGCCCGTGACGTGATTGGCGCGCTGACGACCGGCTGGATGCTGTGGTTCGGTTTGTTATTCGTCGTGCTGGTGCTGTTCAAGCCTGAGGGCATTGTCGGCATCTTCAGTGGCGTGGCGACCCGCAAGGATAAGCTCGCCCCGGCACATAACCCGCAACCTCAGGCACGGTGAGCCATGGCACTGTTCGAGGCGAAAGAGCTGCACTTGAGGTTTGGCGACCGGGTGGTGCTGGAGAACGTCTCGCTTGCCTTCGAGGCTGGCAAGCTGTCCGGCATCATGGGTCCGAACGGAGCTGGCAAAACAAGCTGTTTCAATGTGCTGACCGGCCGCTATAAACCCGATCGTGGCCGTGTGCTGCTCGAGGGGCGCGATATCACCGGCAGACCGCCGCAGGAGATCGCCCGTCTGGGTGTCGCCCGATCATTCCAGCTGATGAGCCTGTTCGACGAGTTCACGGTCTTCGAGAATGTAGCAATCGCACTACCAGCGACGCGCGTGCGTGGACGCGATGCCATCGGACAGGCATACGCGGATCCGGCCCTAATCGACGAAGCACACGATATTCTAGAGAAAGTTGGCCTCGCTGACCGTGCCGATGATCCGGCCAAATCACTGTCCTATGGTGCGCGGCGGGCGCTGGAAATCGCCGTCGCACTCGCCTGCCGCCCTAAGCTGCTGTTCCTCGACGAGCCCACCGCGGGCCTTGGCAGCGATGGGCGTGCACGCCTCGCCGATCTCGTGCGCAAGCTGAAGGGTAACCTCACCATCGTCGTCATCGAGCATGACATGGAGTTTCTATTTTCCCTCGCTGATGAGATCTCGGTCATCCACTGGGGGCAGGTGATTGCGCGGGGCACACCGGCCGAGCTCAAGACCAATCCCTGGGTCGAGGCGTCCAACCTGGGGCGGCTCAACTGATGCTGGATGTTGCAGCGATCGATACCTTCTATGGCGAGACGCAGGCGCTGTTTGGCGTTTCACTCTCGATACGCGCCGGCGAGGTGCTTGCCTTGCTCGGTGCCAATGGCGCTGGAAAGACAACCGTGCTGCGCTCCATCCTGGGACTGACTCGTGCGCGCCGCGGCGATATCCGTTT
>JANNRP010000451.1:0-3276 GCA_031401535.1 Hyphomicrobiaceae bacterium
GCACTCCGACATGCCGCGCCTCACCCAGCGTGGCTGCAATGCCATCGCCAGAGCTCTCAACACCAGACCAAGGAAAAGACATGGATACAGGACCCCGGAACAAATCCTGTTCGCGCGCTAGTCAGCGTTGCACTTCGAAGTTGATGTCACATGTCACGAAGCCCAATCGAGCTTGAGCTGCTTCTTTTCAGCCGCGCAATCCCGCAAATACAAGTTAATGAGGTTTTGATACGGAATGCCGCACTGCTGAGAAAGACTCTTGAAGAACTGGACCGTATCGGAATCGAGTCGAAACGTGATCTGGCGCTTGGGCTTGCTCAGATACGGGTTCGGTTCGGACTTGGAAAAATCGTAGCGCTTTCTCATGGTAGCCACCTGGAGTAGTCACGTCGTTCCGAGGGATCTGCTTTTCGAGCGGAAATGATTCTGATGACGCGCTCCGACTCCCGAAAACTGTGGCATACCACCAGTAATCGCAGCCGAATGCTCAGACCAACAAGAAGGTAACGGTCTTCGCGGATTGAGTGGTCCGGGTCCGACACCCGCCGGGCACTTTCATCCAGGAAGGCGGTCCGTGCCTCCTCAAATGCGACTCCGTGCTTACGCTGATTGGCCCGATTCTTACGCTCATCCCACTCGTAGCGCAGATCATCCATACCGACAGTGTAACTACACTGTAGTGCGTGTCAAGAGTGACATCTAACGTCCGCGTTGAGCGGGTCGCGCGAAGCCGTTGCTGCGCGCCGCAGGCGCAAAATCTCTCCGCGCGCCTGCGGCGCGCCACCCGCAGCGTTTCACGGACCGCTCCAACGCATAGTTAGGTGTCACCGTCCTCTCCGTAGAGCTGCATGACACGCTCGATTGCCGCCTCAAGATCCTTACCACCCTCCACCTGGACAGAATAAAATTGTCGCTCTTCCGCCGTCGCGTTCGGAGGCAACTCAGGCATCGGATGCTTACCGATCACGGAAGGAAATTCACGGCGATAAGCAACAACGCGCTTCATATAGCGTGGGTCGTCCTCGAGATATCCTCGCACCGCATTGTCGAGAAGGTATGGCTTACCCTCTTGTAGAAGCTTGTCGTGCCATCCAATCTGCATGTCGAGTTCTAGCTCGAGTTGATTGATCACGGACTCGGTTTGACCAGAGCGAAGTTGCCGCAGATAGCCAACCAAGACAAGGCTTCTCGGTGCGGCATCTACCCACGCGAAATGGCTAGCTCCTTGCGCCACACCCCAACGGACTCCGAAGATCGCCCCAACAGCGGCGCTGATGAGGCAAAGTGCGATAGCAATGGCGATCTTCATAGGTGACACCTAACGTCCGCGTTGAGCGGGCCGCGCGAGGCCCGTACCAGGCGCCGCGGGCGCGATAATTTCCCAGGCGCCCGCGGCGCCCACTGCCAAGCTTGTCACGGTCCGCTCCAACGCATAGTTAGACCTTATTGCGTCTGAAATGACTCGAGATGTTTCGCGATTAAGGTTCTAACTTCGGGCACGGGAGCGACACTTGGGTATTCATCGCGATAACGAGCGACCCGCGTAAAGAGCTTACGCTCAGCCGCATCATTGTGAGTGTAAGGAGTTAGCCAGGAAAAAACCGGGATGCCGGTGTCCGTGACCGAATGCTCAATGATCAAGGTATCCAAGTCACCTTCCAGATTTGTCATCGCCTTTTCTACGTCTCCGCTCCGTAGAGCTCTCAGCGTCGTCGTAAGGGTCGCCGCTTCGCTGCTGGTATCTCCGAGACCGTGGACATAACCCTGCATGAACCCGTACGTACCTGCACCAAAGGCCGAAAGGAGCACGAGGGCAAGCAACGCTACCGCTCCCAGCAATCGCTTTGTGAGTGGTCGCATAGTGCATCGCCTCTTATCAGTGAGGTCTAACGTCCGCGTTGAGCGGGCCGCGGCACCGCCCGACCAGGCGCCGCAGGCGCCACAATTGTCCGGGCGCCTGCGGCGTCCACTGTCAGACCTGTCACGGACCGCTCCAACGCATTGTTAGACATCACAGGGCTCGACCAAGAACAGAACCAGCCCAAACGACAATGATCATTTGCGCTATCACAAGATACCCTTGGATCTGCGCCAGCTTCGCGTTTAGGCGGCCACCAGCTGCGAAATCTCCATTGCGAATCTTGGCCATAGCGCGGGCTACCAAGATTCGAACCGGCCACAATGAGGACCTTTCGATTTCGTCCATAACCCGACTGAAGTCCAGGCCTTGCGGCGTAGAAAGCTCTTCAGCCTCACGGCTTGCTGCCACGCTTCCGGCCACGATGGCATAGAGGTAGCGCTGAATTACGTGAAGGCCAACTGCGAGCAAAAAGATAAACGTTGCCGTTCCTAAGGATTTGGAGGGAAGAAACTGCGAGACGGAATCGACGTTGGCAACCAACAACCCCAATACCGCGGCAAAGCTGCCAATTAACCAGCTAGCAAACGAAGCGAGATTTTCGCTAACACGCGCGGCCATCATCATTAGAAGCCGCCCAGCGACTATCAATTCCTGAACAGGCTGCTGTGTGCTCATTTGTGATGTCTAACGTCCGCGTTGAGCGGGCCGCGCAACGCGCGTCCGGGGCGCCGCAGGCGCGATCATTGTCCGCGCGCCTGCGGCGCGCTCGCGTAAACCCATCACGGACCGCTCCAACGCATAGTTAGGTGTCATTTTGTGATCTTGAATTCACTGACTTGATATGAAAAGCCGTCGTCAGATAGTTCCGTCGCATAGGACGAGATGAGAGTCGGAAAGCCGTATTCGGGATCGAACTCAAATATCGTTTCCGTGTTTGGTCGTCCCACCTCCCTTGCGGCAGTTTCAAAGAGGTCCGGAATTGACTTCCGCAGCCCCGATCGGTCTGGCGCTCGTGAACCTAACGGTACTCCCGCGGCACTTCGGAGGTAGCGAACTGAGTTAAGTCGCCCGTTGCGAACAGTCACGCGCACGGGCGTTTCAACCATGGGCGTCAGAAACGGTCCATTGCGCTTCAGTACAAAGCTGTAGTTCGAAGGATTCTTACGCTCCCACGTAGCACGAGCTTCAGCCAATCGATCAGGTTCAGCTGCATCTGTCGCGAGTGATACTGCAGCGAGTAGCAAGATGGTGGCGATACGCACGAAATGACACCTAACTACTATTGGATGTGAAAAGTCACATGATGTTTTACGTCATTTTTGACTATTAATCACCAGGCGGCATCGTAAGTGCTTGTCTAGGCTCGCAGTCGCTGATGTTCAACTGCGACATAAATCGAGCCAATGATGGTCAAC
>JANNRP010000452.1:0-4864 GCA_031401535.1 Hyphomicrobiaceae bacterium
TGTCACGGACAAGCTTCTCGGATGGCGTCTCAGACGTCTTGGATTTGTAACTCATGTGCACTCCTCAGGGGATGACGATGAGCCCAAATTCCTCCGTTCCTCAAGCCGCTAGTTTTGTCTCACAGGTGTTGACGTCGGACACGCGACGCCTGGTTGCTCGGCACACCGGCTGAAGCAGCGGCACTCGTGCGCCCTATCGCGGGTGACAGCTTGCTTATCGTGCAGGAAGGCTTTGAGAAGAAGGACTTGCTCGGTGTGGCCCGGCCGACGGAGCAACTGATTTGGCAAAAGTGAG
Source organism: Hyphomicrobiaceae bacterium (assembly GCA_031401535.1). Classification (GTDB taxonomy): domain Bacteria; phylum Pseudomonadota; class Alphaproteobacteria; order Rhizobiales; family Hyphomicrobiaceae; genus JAKFWF01. Next base: position 296 of record JANNRP010000452.1, read on the forward strand.
CATGGCTGTGGCTATCTCCGCGATCGAGGAAGTTGCTCGGTGCCGCAACAACCGGCGGCCATCAATCAATCTTCCACTTCGCGGCCCCAAGCGCTCTGCACCTCCAGCGCCAATTTCACCCACTCATCGCCGAGATAGGCGACTGCCTGTAGGATTGTGAACTCGCCGTCGACGAACAAGTCGCGGCGGTCAAGTATCAGCGCGACTGCAAGGCGCTCCTTAAGTGGCAGCTTCATGATGCTTCCCATCCGGCTCGGCCCACAACCGAGTTCGCGATGCGCCGTACCCGCTGGCCCTCCGCCGACAAGCCCTCTCCCACTCCCTGGCTTCCGGACATGTTGGCGTGCTCCCGATGGCTTCCTGCCTCAGCCCCTATCCAATGCTCCTGACTCACGGCCAAAATCGAGTGATGCTGTCGCCCTTGAATTTGGTACAAAAAGCGAACAGCTCTCGCACAGTTGTCCGCCATCCCCTCCACTCAGGCCAACACTCCCCACCTCGTCGCGACAAATTCAGCGCGAAGCGCAACCCTGCAGGCCTCCCAAACGTTGTGCTGAGTAGACCAGTCTCTTGGCCGCAATGAGTAGATTCCGATCGTTGATCAGCGGGCACGATAAGTGCCTCTTCCTTTATCCCGTTTTATGTGGAGTTCCAGAACATGAGCGACGCCTTACGGCAGACCGCCGCGAGCAAAAAATCCAAGGTTTCGGCCATGAAGGGATTTGTGGCTGACATCGAAGAGTTGACCGAGGAGAATTCAGACTTCCGCCGTGTGCTCTATACCGGCAAGAACCTGCAACTCGTCCTGATGGCCATTCAACCGGGCGAGGAGATCGGCGAGGAAACCCATGTCGATCGCGACCAATTCTTCCGTGTCGAAAAGGGTAAAGGCGAGGTCTGGATCAACGGACATCGATCCAAGATCAAAAGCGATTTCGGCATCATCGTTCCTGCGGGTGCACGGCACAACATCGTGAACACGGGCGACAAGCCGCTCCGCCTCTATACACTTTATGCGCCGCCAGAGCATCGCGATGGAACCGTTCAGGCAACCAAGGCAGTGGCAGACTCCGAGGAAGAGCATTTTGACGGCAAGACGACCGAATGAGGCGGCAGTTCCTGATTGGCGCCGGCGCCGTAGCAATTACCGGTGTCGGGGCGACGCTGTGTGGGCTCCGGCAGATGGGCTCGATGGACGAGTATGTAGCCGCCGTCGCGGCGACACGGGCGGCACTCTCTAAAGAACCTGCAATCCCGGAGCTTGTTCGCTACGCCACACTCGCCGCGAGCGGTCACAATACCCAGCCGTGGCGCTTCCAAATTGCCGACACGCGCATCGAGGTTCTGCCGGATTTTTCAAGGCGCACGCCTGTCGTCGACCCCGACGACCATCACCTGTTCGCAAGCCTGGGCTGCGCCGCAGAGAATTTGGCCATTGCAGCCGGGGCACGTGGACGCGCGGGCGAACTCAGGTTCAATGATTCCAATGACGGTTCCGTAGTGTTCACGTTTGGCACCGGACTGAATGACGAGCGCGCCTTATTCGATGCGATCCGCAAGCGGCAGTCCACACGGGCCGATTATGATGGCAGGCCCGTGAGCGCCGCCGACTTGAAAACGCTGGTGAGTGCTTCGAGTATTCCGGGAATCGATCTGGTGCTGATCACAGATCGCCCGCAGCTGGATCGCGTGCGTGATCTGGTCATCGCCGGCAACAGCGCGCAGCTGGCAGACGCGGCATTCGTTCGGGAACTCAGAACCTGGCTGCGCTTCAGTCCCCGCGAAGCACTCGGCAAAGGCGATGGCCTGTTTAGTGCGTCAAGCGGCAACCCCGCCCTTCCAGCCTGGCTCGGGCCTCACGTGTTCGATTGGGTGTTCAAAGCCAACACCGAGAATGAGAAGTATGCTGGGCATTTGCGATCGTCAGCTGGAATCGCCGTGTTCGTTTCCGAGCGTGACGACAAGGAGCACTGGGTGCGGGCGGGCCGCGCATGCCAACGCTTCGCGCTTCAGGCAACGGCTCTTGGCCTCAAACACGCATTCATCAACCAGCCGGTCGAGGTCGCTAACCTGCGACCAGAATTGGCGAGCCTTGTCGGCATGGCCGGGCGCCGACCCGATATTGTCATGCGGTTTGGCTACGGCCCCGAACTTCCATTCTCGCCGCGTCGGCCGGTGAGCGCGGTGCAAGCGTGAACCCGCCCTTCACAATCGAGCAGTTTCTCGGTGTCTTCGTCGCCTACAACGCTGCGATATGGCCAACACAGATCGGGGCCTATGTCCTGGGGCTGGTCGCAGTAGCTGCCGTTTGGTCGAAGCGGCCGTTCTCTTCCCGCCTGGTCCCGGCCATCCTGGCGCTCATGTGGGCAGTGAACGGCATCGGCTACCACTTCCTGTATTTCACCACGATCAACCCGGCTGCACAATTATTCGCAGGTTTTTTCGTCCTGCAAGCGATCCTGTTTGCAGCCAGCGCCGTGGCGGCTAAGGACCTGCGCTTCGAGATCGGACGCGATTTGCGTTCACTCGCTGGATTTACTGTCATCATGTACGCGATGCTGTTCTATCCCATCTTTGGGCACTGGGCAGGCCACGGCCTGATGGTCGGCCCAATGTTCGGCGTCGCCCCTTGCCCGACCACCATCTTCACCATTGGCATGTTGGTGCTGGCACGCGGAAAGTGCATCGTTTGGCTGTCGATTATCCCGCTGCTCTGGTCGCTCGTTGGGCTCGCAGCGGCGGTGCAGCTTGGTATTCCTGAAGACTTTGGGCTTCCGGTCGCGGGCGCCGCGCTACTCATTGTTCGTGCCGTTGACGCCCTGAGGGGTGAGCATGGCCCACAGTCGGCTGGCCCCACCAAGGGATCTGCTGATGCACGGGTCTCGCAATGAGCGGCCCTTCAACTGTTGTTGCATTCATCAAGCGACACCCGGTGTTGACCTACTACGTCCTGGTGTTCGCCATATCTTGGGGCGGCTTACTGATCGCTGCAGGGCCCAGCGGGATATTCAACTCCAAAGCCGACCCCTTGGTTCTGAACCAGTTTATCTACCTGGCTGCCCTCGCTGGTCCCAGCGTTGCGGGCATCCTCATGACCGGCCTCATTCACGGAAAGGCGGGCCTTCGCGATCTGCTCTCCAGGTCGCTGCGCTGGCGGGTGAACATTCGCTGGTACCTGATAGCGCTGCTGACCGCCCCGATCCTGATGGCAGCGATAATTTTCGTGCTTTCGCTGGCATCCGCCGCATTTGTCCCCGCCATCGTGACATCGGACAACAGGGTTGGCCTTTTGATGTCAGGCCTCGTGATGGGGCTGGTGGTGTGCTTCTTCGAGGAACTGGGCTGGACGGGGTTTGCCACGCCTGAACTGCGCAAGCGTTATGGCTTTCTTCCCACCGGAATCATTTTGGGTTTGCCTTGGGGCGCCTGGCACTATCCCCTGTTTTCTGGAAGCGCCAGCTCATCGGGGGCGATCCCGCCAATGCTCTACATAGCCGTGCTTCTCTTTTCGTTTCTCATTCCTTACCGAATTCTGATGGTATGGCTATATGACCGTACTCAGAGCGTCCTCGTTGTAATGCTCATGCATGCGCCGCTCGCCGCCGGTCAGCTGATCCTTTTGCCGTCGACGATTTCGGGAGAACGCGCGGTTATCTTTGACCTCGTTTTCGCTGCCGCGCTGTGGGCTGTGGTCGCCGGAGTTTTTGTGACCAACGGTGGAGGTGTGCGCGGCAAGCCGCTTGTTTTCCATAAGACGGCAAGGCCGCAACCATGACGGTGGCTCTCGCCTTCATCAACCAGCCGGTCGAGGTTGCCAAGCTGCGGCCCGAATTGGCGAGCCTTGCTGGCATGCCCGACCGCCGTGCCGACGTTGTCATGCGATTTGGCTATGGGCCTACGCTCCCCTACTCGGCGCGCCGCCAAGTTGAGACTACACTGCTGTCGTGAGAGGGATCGGAAATTGACCGAAGCTAATCAACCGACGAGGGCGCGACTGCCAGCGGCCGTCTACGACCTTGCCTTGCGGCTTGGCGCGAAGCCGGGTGATGATCGATCCAGTGTCCGGCTTACCCAGTCGGGGCGGATGAAGCGGAGCATCAATGCTCAATCCTGGATGTCTTTCAACGCAAGCCAGACCATCTCGACGCTCGCCTGCGAATTCGACTGGCAGGCGAAAGTTGGTCCATTTGGACTGATATCTGGGCGTGACGCGTTACAGAATGGCCAGGGATTGTTCAACATCACGGCGCTCGGTTTCATCCCGATCGTGCGCGCCGAACATTCGACCGCCCTAGTGCGCGGCGAGCTGATGCGGTACCTTGCGGAACTGGCCTGGGCGCCCGACGCCATTCTCCGCAACACCACGCTGCGCTGGCGCGCCGACGGACCAGACAAACTGGCCGTAAGCGCGGGCTCGGGCGATGCCGCGGCCGAAGTTGTGCTAAGCCTCGACAGCGAAGGCCGAATCGCTGGGAGTTTTGCGCCCGATCGACCGCGCTCGGCCTCAGCACCGTTCCTGCCGAACCCCTGGCAAGGCCGTTTCTCCGACTATCGACAGCACGACGGACA
>JANNRP010000453.1:0-14422 GCA_031401535.1 Hyphomicrobiaceae bacterium
GTTGCCCCTCGCCCCGCCTGATGTGCAGGAAACAGCGCACGCCCCTGCGAAACGATCACGACACCGTAGGAAGCAGCCAGCGTCACCAGCACCAACAGTCCTACGGCAAGCCCGACCGGTGGCCTCTCAATTGCCGCCAGCGCCGTCAGTGTCGCAATGGTCAGCGCCGCGCCCGCGATTACAACCCGCTTGCGCGACCCGACCAAATGGTCGAGCGGGCCATAGCAGAACACCCCGATGATCTGTGCAACCCCCATCAGCAGCAGCACGTTGCCACGCGCAATCCCATCGAGGTGAAAGACATCGAACAGATACGGTCCCGCCCAAATCCCCAGCACCGTCAATTGCGTCGCATAAGCGAACGTATGCATCGCGAGTACCGGCATGAGGCCAGGCGTGCGCCAGACCGTCAACAACCCGACCATGACGTCACGCATCGACTGAGATTCGACGAGTGGGGCTTCTGTTCCCGGAGGCCTGTCGCGCACCACTGCATAGTTGATCAACGCACCGATTGCGGCAAACATGCCCAAGACCAGAAAGGTGGTGCGCCAACCGATGGTGGCTGCCGCCCAAGCCAGGGGTGTTGCCGCAACGATCGTTCCGATATTGCTGAGTGCAAAACCCCAACTGAGCACCGTCGTATAGCGCGCCGGTTCGACCCAGCGCGAGAGTACGACGACCAGTGCCATGAAGTTTGCCGCGCAGCCAAGACCGATGATCGCACGGGCAATAATCAGCTCGTTGGCCGATGTGGCTCGTGCCAGCATCACCGAGCCAATCACAGCGAAGACGGATAACACTGAGAGTGTGATCCGCGCGCCGAAGCGGTCGAACCAAATGCCGACAGGGATCTGCGCGGCCAACAGCGTGAAGAAGAATGCGCCACCGGCAACGCCCAACTGCTGCGGTGAAAGCCCCAGCTCGCGCATCAGTTCCGGCGCAATCACGCCATTGGACACACGGTAGAACTGGCTAAGGCACGTCATGATGGTGAGCGCCGCCAACAACTGGGCAAGTTGACCAGCCGTTGGCTTATGCATTGCTGGTCTGCCCATCTCAGACTCAGCCCGTCTCAATCCTGAAACGGATCGCGCATCAGGATCGTATCGTCGCGCTCAGGGGATGTCGACAACAGCGTCACCGGACACTCGATCAACTCCTCGATCGTTTTTACATATTTGACGGCTTCCGCCGGAAGTTCCGACCAGCTTCTTGCACCACGTGTCGATTGCGTCCAGCCCTTGAACGTCTCGTAGATCGGCTGCACACGAGCCTGTGCGTTATGGCCGGCTGGCAGACGGTCGATGCGCTCGCCATCGAGCATATAGCCGACCGACACCTTTAATTCCGGGAACCCGTCGAGTACGTCGAGCTTGGTCAACGCGATACCGTTGATACCGGTGACCTTGATGGTCTGGCGCACGAGGCAGGCATCAAACCAGCCACAACGCCGCTTGCGTCCGGTGACGACACCGAACTCGTGGCCCCTCTTGCCCAACAATTCGCCGGTGTCGTCCATCAACTCGGTCGGGAATGGGCCGGAGCCGACGCGTGTCGTATACGCCTTGGCGATCCCGAGGATGTGGCCAAGCGCGCCGGGCCCAACACCAGAACCGGTAGCTGCCTGCGCGGCAACCGTATTGGACGAGGTGACGAACGGATAGGTACCATGATCGATATCGAGCAGCGCGCCTTGTGCTCCTTCAAACAGGATGCGTTTGCCAGCCTTGCGAGCGCGGTCGAGCAGATCCCAGGTCACATCCATGAACGGCAGGATCTTCGACGCGACCTCGACCAGTACCTGCATCAGGCTGTCCTTTGACACCTCAGGCTGGTTAAGGCCGCGGCGCAGTGCATTGTGGTGCACAAGGATGCGATCAACCTTGGGTCCGAGCGTGTCTAGGTTTTTCAAGTCCTGCACACGGATGGCGCGACGGCCGACTTTGTCCTCGTAGGCCGGACCGATGCCCCGTCCCGTGGTGCCGATTTTGCCGTCGCCGGCGGCCGTCTCGCGCATCTGATCAAGCTCGCGATGCAGAGGCAAGATCAACGTCGCGTTCTCTGCGATGCGCAGGTTATCGCGCGTAATCACAACACCCTGTTTGCCGAGCCGCGCAATCTCCTCGCCGAGCGCCCACGGATCGATGACCACGCCGTTGCCGATCAGACCGAGCTTACCCGGCCGGACCACACCCGACGGCAACAATGACAATTTGTAGGTCACACCGCCGATTACGAGTGTATGCCCGGCGTTATGTCCGCCCTGGTAGCGCACCACGATATCGGCGCGCTCCGATAACCAGTCGACAATCTTGCCTTTACCCTCGTCGCCCCATTGGGCACCGACTACGACCACGTTCGCCATCGCTCATCCTCTCATGCCACGGCCCTAGAATCGCGAGACGCGATGCCAGGGCCGTACGCGTCTATAGCGCACAACTCGGAATGCCAAAAGCGAAACATCACCGATCCACTGGCATATCACCTGCCGAGATGGATGACAGGTGCAGTCAGCGCTTGTAAGCAAGGGACTTGGAAGCGAGGCACGCCATGATCCTGCTCATCGATAACTACGACAGCTTCACCTATAATCTCGTCCACTACCTGGGCGAGCTTGGTGCCGTGTGCGAAGTCCATCGCAACGACCGCATCACGGTCGACGAGGTGATAAAGGCCAAACCGCAGGCGATCGTGCTGTCGCCGGGGCCTTGCACGCCTGACGATGCGGGCATCTGTCTCGATCTGATCCGCGCCTGCGGCCCAACGATTCCGCTGCTTGGCGTATGTCTAGGTCATCAAGCCTTGGGGCAGGTTTACGGCGGCCGCGTGATCCGCGCCGGTCTGCCCATGCACGGCAAGATTTCGAGTATCCGCCACGACGGACGCGGATTATTTGCCGACCTGCCGAGAAAGATCGACGTGACGCGGTATCACTCGCTCATCGTCGAGAGGGCGAGCCTGCCGGACGACCTGGAAATCACCGCCGAGACCAGCGATGGTATCATTATGGGACTGCAGCATAAGACTCACCCCGTGCATGGCGTGCAGTTCCATCCCGAAAGTATTGCCTCCGAGCATGGACATGACCTATTGGCCAACTTTCTGAAACTTGCCCACATGAATCCGAAGCGCCGCAATGCACCGAAAGCCGCTTGACCGACAAAAAGTTTCAAGGATCCCGCACCGTGCCTGCCAACGAACTAAAGCACCTGATCCAGAAAGTCGCCGCCGGTTCGGCACTCGACGCCAAGGAAATCACGGCCGCACTTGAGATTATGACCGAGGGGCACGCAACCCACGCTCAGATGGGTGCCTTCCTGATGGCGTTGCGGGTGCGCGGAGAGACCGTCGATGAAATCGCGGGCGCGGCAACCTTCATGCGTTCGCGTATGACGCGGGTAACAGCGCCCGCCGACGCCGTCGACATCGTCGGAACGGGCGGTGACAGTCATGGCACCTATAACGTCTCCACATGCGCGTCGCTCGTGGCAGCTGGTGCCGGACTACCGATCGCCAAGCACGGCAACCGCTCAGTGTCGTCGATTTCCGGCGCGTCCGACGTATTGGCAGCGCTCGGCGTCAAGCTCGACGTACCGCCTGCCGTGATCGAGCGCAGTATCGCAGAATCAGGCGTCGGCTTTATGTGGGCGCCCATGCACCACTCGGCAATGAAACACTGGGCGCCCGTGCGTGCCGAACTCGGCATCCGCACCATCTTTAACCTGCTCGGTCCGATCTCGAACCCCGCTGGCGTTACCCGGCAGGTGGTCGGTGTGTTCTCATGGCAGTGGGTGGAGCCGATCGCACAAGTGTTGCAGAACCTCGGGGCCAAGCACGTTTGGGTCGTGCATGGCCATGACGGGTTGGACGAACTGACGACGACCGGCGCGACTGATGTCGCGGAACTCAAGGACGGACGGATCACTGTGTTCGAGGTGACACCGGCCGATGCGGGATTGCAACCGGCCAAGCTGTCAGATCTGAAGGGCGGCGATGCGGCGTTCAATGCCAGCGCCATCCGCGATGTGCTGGCTGGAAAAAAAGGTCCATTCCGTGACATCGTGCTGCTGAATGCCGCGGCCGCACTGATTGTGGGCGGTAAAGCCGCGAGCCTCTCCGACGGCGTTGCCCTTGCCACCCATGCCATCGAAAGTGGAGCCGCCGCCAATGCACTCGCCCGACTAGTCGCCATCACCAACGGACGCTAGTGCTGCCCATGAACGACGATTGACTGCCCACGAACGTCTCGAATCCTCAGTTTAACTGAACGGCCAACTCCAATGTCCCATGCAGCCCCCCGCCCTCTTGCCGCAGTGAAGTCCGAAGCGCTATCTGGAATTGTCAGAGTGCCTGGCGACAAATCGATCTCTCACCGCGCTTTGATGTTTGGCGCATTATCGACGGGCGTCACGCGGATCAGCGGGCTGCTGGAAGCCGAGGACGTGCTCAATACGGCACGAATTATTGGCCAACTCGGTGCCAACGTCGTGCAAACGACGCATGGCTGGGAGGTTCGCGGCCGTGGTGTCAGTGGGCTCGTGCAACCAGACGCCGCACTCGACTTCGGCAACGCTGGTACCGGCACACGCCTCATGATGGGCGTCATCGCCGGCCATGACATGATGGTCGAAATGATCGGCGATGCCTCGCTCAGTCGACGGCCCATGGGGCGCGTGCTCAATCCGTTGCGGCAGATGGGCGTCACAACAGGTCCCGCTGCTGCGGATCGATTGCCGCTCAAGTTTCGCGGCTCATCAAATCTGGTGCCGATCGAGTATGTGCTGCCGGTGCCGTCGGCCCAGGTAAAGTCGGCAATTCTCATCGCCGGATTGGCCGCTCCAGGGCGCACGACCGTGTTCGAGACGGAAGCGACCCGCGATCATACCGAGCGCATGCTGCGCTACTTCGGCGCCGAGGTCGTCAGCTCACAGCGTGATGACGCGACCGCGATCACGGTGACCGGTGACGCTGAATTATCGGGCCGTGATGTCATTGTACCCGGCGACCCGAGTTCAGCAGCGTTCCTCGCGGCGGCCGCCTTGCTCGTGCCGGGATCGGACATCACCATTGAAGGCGTATTGGTCAACCCAACGCGCACAGGGCTGTACCTGACGCTGCAGGAAATGGGCGCCGATCTCGCATTTATCAACGAGCGCATCGAGGGCGGTGAACCGATCGCTGACCTGCGGGTACGGGCATCCAAACTCAAGGGCGTGCGCGTGCCACCGGAGCGTGCGCCCAGCATGATCGACGAATATCCGGTGCTGGCGGTGCTGGCGGCCTTTGCCGATGGCGACACCCGAATGGAAGGCCTCGCCGAACTCAAAGCCAAGGAGAGCGACCGCTTGGCTGCAACCGCTGCTGGACTAGCTGCCAACGGTGTGCCGCACCGCGTCGACGGCGAAACGCTGACCGTGACGGGCGCAAAATCCGTGCGCGGTGGCGGTACGGTTGCAACACATCTTGATCACCGCATGGCCATGGCGTTCCTGACGCTGGGACTGGCCAGCGATCGCCCGGTGACCGTCGATGACCAGGCGCCGATCGCCACCAGCTTTCCGACGTTCCGATCTTTGATGGAGAAATTGGGAGCACGGTACGAAGGCTGATGGTTTGCACCAACAGGTTTCAACCAAGCCCTCACTCCGCCGCCACCTGCTCATCCGCCAACAGACTGTCTCCGGGCTTGACGATGGTGAACTGCACCGCCTCGTCCACGATGACGAGTTCTTTGCCGTGCTCGCGCGCAACTGTAAATCGCGACGTTGCCATGTCACCTGGATCGGTGAAGTCGCTACGATAGTGGGCACCGCGACTATTTTCACGTTTCAAAGCTGCAGCGGTGATGACTTTCGAAATATCGATCAACGAGCGCAGATTGAGCCAGTCGTGCCACGTCAAGTTAAACGCGCGTGCGCCGTCAGTAACGCCAGCGGCCAGCAACTCAGCCTCAAGACTGCCGAGCGCCGTTGCGGCGCGCGTCATTCCAAGCGCATCACGGATCACGCCAACGTCGTCCCACATCACATCGAGCAGGCGTTCACGTAGCCGGTTGGTGCCGCCGGGCTTTGCTGTAAACGGATGGCACGCGCGCGCCAGTTCAGACGCCAGCTGATCTTCATCCGGCGCGCGCCAATACGGATTGCGTGCGATGAAACCTGGCATAACGTCGCCCGCAATGCCGCCGAACACCGTCGAATTCGCCACACCATTACCACCCAGCCGATTGGCGCCGTGAACGCCGCCTGCGTCCTCGCCCGCAACATAGAGGCCGGGCAATTCAGTCGATGTATCGACCTTGCACATCAGGCCTCCCATGAAATAGTGCGCGGTCGGCACCACCTCGACGAGGCCTGCGGCCAAATCAAATCCGCTGTCGGCACAGCGCTCGACCATGCCCTTGAACTGCTTGGTGACGTGCGCGGGCCCAAGATGGCTCATCTGAATATAGACACCGCCCATCGGGGTTGTGCGTCCCGCACGCATTTCGGCATAGATCGCGCGGCTGACGACATCACGCGTCGCCCGTTCAAGTTTGGGATCGTACGTCGCCATGAACCGCTCTTGCTGGCCGTTGAGCAAATGCCCCCCTGCGCCGCGCAATCCTTCTTCCAGCACCGTTCCGGTCATCCGCGTGTCTGGGCCAGCGAGCAGACCAGTCGGATGGAATTGCACCATCTCCATATCGCGCAACGGCAGGCCGAGCCGCAATGCCATTGCTAGCCCGTCCATGCTCTTGTCGCCCGATGGCGTGTGGTAGCGATACATCGTCGGTCCGCCACCGGTTGCGAGCAGCACGGCCTTGGCTTCGACGAAGCGGAAGCTGCCGGTGCGGATATCGATCATCAGCACACCGGATATGGCTTCACCTGCCTTATCCTTGATAAGTGCGACGGCGCGATGCTCCTCCAGCCGGTTGATCGGTCGCGCCCAAACCTGCTCCATCAGGCGGTTGATGATCTCGATGCAGGTGAGATCGCCCTTGTGCACGGTGCGGTCGAAGGTCTGGCCGGCGAACGCCTTGCCGTGCAGCGTGCCGTCTGGGTTGCGGTCAAAGAAGCAGCCGACCTCGTTTTCCAGTTCCCGCACACGCTCGATGGCCTTGGTGACCAGCGTCCAGGCGAGATCCTGATCGGGCAGCCACTTGCCACCGTCGATCGTATCCATGAAATGTCGCTCGATCGAGTCGCCTGGATTGAGCGCTACATTGTAGCCGCCCTGCACCATGCGCGTGCAGCCGCATTTGCCGAGCAGCCCCTTGGTCGCGATCGTAATCGACGCGTGGGGCGCGGCTTGATGCGCATGCAGTGCCGCAAATAAGCCCGCTCCGCCTGAGCCCAGAATAAGGATGTCGGTCTTGCTGCGTTCGATCATCATGGGCCTCTAAAGTGCCAGTACGAGGAACAGCAGTGCAGTCAATGCTGCAAGCCCAACGACGGCAATCGCCAACGTCGTCTGGCCTGTGCGCCATTGCAACGCCTCGACGGCCAGCACGCGCACGCCACCTGCCAAATGTACGACCAACAGGAATACGAGTCCGGCCTCAGCGAACTTGACGAGCGGCTGCTTAGTCCAGCTCAGAAAGCCATCCAACCGCGCTTCACCCTCGATCGCCAGTCCTAGAACCAGGAAATGCAGTGGCAGAAAACAAACGAGCAATATGCCTGATACGCGATGGATCATGGCGGCGCGCCACAGTGGATCGCGGCGGTAAGCAACGTTGCGTTGTTGTGTCTGGATGATGCTCATGGCACGCTGCCCGGAAACACAACGGCCACCACGGCGCGCACTCCCAACACCAACAACACGAGGCCGAACACTCCAGCCATTGCATCTGTTACCCGACCGCGCTGTCCTGCCCATTCGCCCAATACCGTGCGTACGCCAATTGCACCATGGATACTGGCAAGCACTACGAACCCACCATAGAACAAGGCCCAGCCAAAGGATCCCCGCGTGCGGGCAAGCACCTCGGCTGCGGTCAAGCCTCCCTGCGTCGCATAAAATATCAACCCCACGTGCGCAAGGATGAGCGGCAACATCAGTGCCGCGGTTGCGCGTTGCAGAATATAGGCTCGCATCGACACGTAAATGCCCTCAGCAGTCTGTAGGGGAAAGCCAATTGCTCAGGCGAATTCGAGGCCAAGCACGAGTTGGACAGGCTTGAACGAGCGCCGATGATAGGGCGTGACGCCGAGACGTGCCAGCGCTTCCGTGTGTTCGGGCGTGCCATAGCCCTTATGTCGCTCAAACCCGTAACCTGGATACTCATCACCGAGCGCGATCATCAATCGGTCGCGCGTAACTTTTGCGATGATGGATGCCGCTGCGATCGAAAGGCACTTGGCATCGCCTCTTACAATAGTGCGCGTCTCGCAGTTGAGACGGGGCGCTCGATTGCCATCGACCAATGCCAGGCGCGGAACGATGCCCAATGCTGCGACGGCTTCCTGCATCGCCCACATCGTGGCGTTGAGTATATTGTCGCGATCAATGCGTTCCACGTCAGCAACACCAACACCAAAGCGCGCCGTGTTGACGATTTTGGGATACAACAACTCACGTGAGTCAGCATTCAGAGCCTTGCTGTCGGCTATCCCAAGTGGAATAGCATCCGGATCGAGAATGACGGCTGCCGCAACGACAGGTCCGGCCCAAGGTCCGCGACCTGCTTCGTCGACACCACATATGGGTCCACCGTGCAGGCGGATCGATACCGCCTCCAACTCGAATGTCGCCCTGATTGTCGAATCGACCAGTGCCATAAAACAACTGTGCTGTCATAGCTGTGGCCGAGTCAAAGGACCGGCAATGTACGACGACCAAAGTTACCGCTCGTGAGCGCAAGGTCGGCCGCGCTATCGACGTCGCTCAACACGTCTGCGAGGACGGTTCGATAGGCCGACAAGTTAGCGACTGTATCAGCGAGAGCATGCAGGCTCGACCAGCGTACGTTGCGAAACGGTCGAAGAACACGCGGCGAGCGACGCAGCCCCACCAGCCAATATCCGCCATCAGGAGCCGGACCGAATACGGCGTCTGCCCGCCCGAGGCACTTGAAAGCGCGCGCAATATGGCGGGGGCAAATGCCGGGAATATCGGTGCCAATGATAAGTACAGGTCCAGGTGGCGCACGATCGAATATGCGCTGCATCCGTGCGTCAAGATTGCCGCTGCCCTGCGGCTGACGATGGATTGAACACGGCCAAGCGGCACTGGCCAAACCCGAGTCCGGTGCAACCGCGAGTGACGTGCGCCAGCGTGGATCGCACGCCACACGGGCGAGCACGGCTGCCGTGGTGTGCCGGTAGAACGACGTTGCTGCCACCGCTCCCGTTTGCCGACCAAGCCGCGTCTTCACGCGTCCCATGACGGCCGCCTTCAACATCACGACGAGCCGACGCTGAAAAGGCGCCGCAGCTTGCTGCGACGCCTTACTATCTTTGCGCGGCCGATTAGGCCTCATGTCTTCAAGCAACCGGCTTGAAGACGTAGCCCGTGCCATCTTTGGCAATAGTGCCCGCACCCGGCATGCCGAAGTGATAGCCGGTAACGATCACCTTGTCGGCAATCGCGCGATCCATCATTTTGCGGCGCGTGGCTTCAGCGCCAGCAGCATCTGCATCGAACGCAGCATGCCAGCCTGGGTTTTTCACGAACAACGCCGGGATGTTGCTGACGTCTGACAGAACGAGGAGCTGCTTCTTGCCCGATGCAACCAAGTAGCTCGTATGCCCCGGCGTATGACCATAGGCGGCAACCGACGTGATCCCTGGCGAAACTTCCTTGCCAGCCTCGATCTGCTTGACATTCTTCCAGGTGCCGAGCGTCGCCTGCACGCGCTTGGCAAGGCCGTGGCGCGCCTCGGGCAGTTTTGTGAATACGCCAGCATCGGTCCACCAGGCATGCTCGACGGCTGGCACCATGATCTCGGCGTTCGGAAACACTTGCGCGTTGGTGTCCTTGGCCATCAGACCGAAGATGTGATCGGGATGGTAGTGCGACACGATGATGGTCGAGATCTTGGCTGGATCAATCCCAGCGGCCTTCATATTTTGTGACATCATCAAACCAGCGGTCGGCTGCACCTGGCCACCCGTGCCCGAGTCAAACATCGTATACTTGCCCTTGATCTTCACGACCGTGATCGTGAACGGAATCGGCACATGGGCGTCCGTTATCTTGGCTGCAATCAAAGCCTTCTTGGTATCTTCAACCGACGCATTTTTGATGAAGCCCGCGTCGTGGGCCTTCTCCCATACGCCATCAAAGATGGTCGTAATTTCAGCATCACCCACCTTGAAACGCTTGAAACCGGCTATTTTTGGAAGTGCGCCGGTACCCGAGCCAGCTGGCACCTTCTGAGCATGTGCTGATGGCATAAACTCAAGCGGGCCATTCAGCCCGAATGCAGCGGCGGCGGCGCCGCCAGAAAACACTATACCGCGACGTGAAATACTGGACATGGCTGAATACCCCTGACTGGCCTGATTGAAGCGCCATAACCCTAGTCGTTGATCGACAATTGATAAAGGGTTGCCACCTTGATCACGGCGATGTGATCACTCGTTTGAAACAGTCCTACCCATACAGCCGAACAATCAATCGCAACGGCATGCGCAATAGATAGAGCATGAGACACGTCACATTGCGCGCTGCCCGATTGAGGTAGCCATCTCGCCGGTAACGCTGAGCGCTCGTAATGGCGCGAGAACGCAGCGTGGCGACGCGGGCACGGCCCAAGCGGCGGATGATCGCAACGTCCTCCATCAGCGGCATCGGTTGAAAACCGCCGACCTGGTTGTAAAGCGCCTGAGAAATTAGCAGTCCTTGGTCGCCGTACGGCAATCGCAAAAGCCAGCACCGCAAGGCAACGCCCTTTTCCACCAACCGAGGCATCACTCCCGTATCATCAAGCGAAAATTGAAAAGCCGCTGCAGCAACTGGCCGTCGCCCGGTTTCGATGCGCTCGATAAAGGTTGCCACATCGCGTTCCCAACCAGCCTCGAGGACCGTATCGCCATGCAGAAATAAAAACCACGGGCCACGCGCAGCCGCCGCACCCGTCGACATCTGCTGACCGCGCCCTGCTGGCGACTTCACAACAGTTGCCCCCGACGCGTCCGCCACAACCAAGGTGCGATCAGTCGACCCGCCGTCGACAATTATGACCTCGCGCACGAGCCCCTCCACCACGGCTGGGATCAGCGCAGTAAGCGTGGCACCGAGCGTTGACTCGGCATTCAATGTTGGAATGATGATTGAGATCATGGACACCGTCGCCTGCGCCATAGCATAGGCCGCGCCATCTGTGCATAGGCGTAGTGGCAAAGATAATGTTCTTTATTTGTTCTTTTTTGTGTGTTAAATTTTTGCCATGACAATCAGTCCGATAACATCGCATCCCAATCAAGCCCGTACGGAGCCCGTGCCAATTGATCGACAGCGCGTGCGCGGACGCGGCGCACGATCCAATCGAGCAGGTCGTTTTGAGGTTGAGCGACGCGAAGAACTCGACGATGGCTGGGACAGTCTCGCCGACCTCGGCGCATTCAAAACCACTGTTCACGTCGAAACCGCTAAAAGCATTATCTCAAGGAACGACAGTCCCGACATCTCATTTGACCAATCGATCAATCCTTATCGAGGCTGCGAACACGGCTGCAGTTACTGCTATGCCCGCCCCGGTCACGCGTATCTTGGCCACTCGCCGGGTCTGGATTTTGAAACTAGGCTCTATGCCAAGACCAATGCGGCGGCGCTGCTCGAATGCGAATTGGCGGCGCCCGGCTATGTGCCGAAAACAATCGCACTTGGCGCCGTTACGGATCCTTATCAACCAATCGAGCGCGAGTATCGCATCACTCGCGAAATCCTCGAAGTACTTGAGCGTGCGCGACACCCCGTCGGTATCGTTACAAAATCGGCACTCGTGGTCCGCGACATTGATATTCTAGCGCGCATGTCCCGACATGGGCTTGTAAAAGTCGCGCTCTCGGTCACCACGCTGGACGCAGGCGTTGCACGCAAGATGGAGCCGCGCGCACCAACACCGATGCGCCGACTTGATGCCATTCGCCAATTGACCGCTGCGGGCATTCCGACCCAAGTCATGGTTGCACCGATCATCCCGGGCCTGAATGACCACGAGATCGAGGAAATTCTGGGAACGGCACAGGAAGCTGGTGCACAGGATGCTGGCTATGTCGTGTTGCGGCTACCGCTTGAACTGAAGGATCTGTTTCGCGAGTGGTTGGCAACCGAGTTTCCGGATCGCGCAAAACGGGTCGTAAGTCTGTTGCGCTCCATGCATGGAGGACGAGATTACGTAGCCGAATTTGGTATGCGACAGAAGGGATCTGGGCCCTACGCACAGCAGATTGGAAGCAGGTTTCGGTTGGCTTTACAGCGCCTTGGCATGAACCAGCGCCACCTCACGTTACGCTGCGACCTGTTCAAGCGTCCAATATTGAAGGGGGGGCAACTGCGACTTTTATAAGAGCGATATTGCAACTCTCCGGACCACTTTCCGAGATCGTTTGGAAAGCACATTTCAGAATTGGGCCAGGGTCCAGCCTCGGAACTGAAGACAGTGCCACCAAGTTGTTGTATACTGTAGACTAGGAAGTAAGTTGGATGATCGCGCAGGGCGCAATGTCGCAGACACCGCAGCAGTTCACACCGGCGCAAATCCTGGAAGCCGGGCAGCGTGCCGAGGCCGATGGACAGCTTGAGTACGCTGTGCAGTTCTTCCGACACCTCACTGACCACTTACCAAGAACACCGGAAGCGGCCGTGGCGCGTGACTCTGTGGCGCGAATCACCGGCCGGTTCCCAGCTGAGAAAAATGGATTTCCGAGCGGCGGTTCGCCATCACCGCTGGCCAATGGGGCGGGACACTCAGCACCAAAAGCGTCAGCAAATGGTTTCCCGAACGCTCACGGACAGCCCGCCGGATGGGCTGGTCCTGGGACGCCTAGTGCTGGGCCAGCGCCGATCGCCACAGGCGGCGGCACTATGTCGACTCCCGCCTCGGCACGCCCGATGAGCGGTCGGCAGGGCGGCATAACGGTAGCTCCAGTCGGCGATCCCCAACCGCGCCCCGCCTATACACCGAACCGAACCCGGCGGCGTTATAGGACGGGCCGTTTGGCTGCGGCGGTCATCAATGTTCTTGGTTTTGTGCAAATTGGAGCGGGATTCGCATTGATGGCGGCGGCCATACCCGGACTTGCGCCAACGGCAATCGCGCCATTCGTCGCCCTCGGATTACCGGCGGGTGGTGGCCTTCTTCTTGCGGGAATTTTTCAGGTATTTTTGGCGCAATTGGCCCGTGCGCTATTCGATTCTGCGAGCGCCAATCGCGAGTTGGCTGCGATCGCTCGCTGGCGCGTCGCGCACGACGGCAACCACGGCGCACATCGCGATGACAGCGGCACGGGACACTGACCTGATCTGCATCTTTGGGCGCCATTGTCATGCTGAGGCAGACCGTGGCCATGCAGCTGCGGCAGCTTGACGCTTTATAAGCGGTCACGCAGGCTGAACCGAAAGTCCAAAAGCGGCACAGCAAATGCCGGGCCGAGGAGGCGTTCCGTTGAACACGACCCATACCAGCCCACCCAAAGCGCGACCGCTCGACGGCATTCGCGTGATCGATGTTTCAAGTTTTATCTCGGGCCCGTTCTGTACGACGCAGCTGGCCGAATTCGGGGCCGAGGTCATTAAGTGCGAGTTGCCAGGCGTCGGCGATCCGTTGCGCCAGTTTGGGTCGGTCTTGCCGTGCGGAGAAACGCTGCCGTGGCTATCGGAGTGCCGCAATAAGAAATCTGTCACGCTCGACCTGCGCACGCCCGATGGGGCTGAACTCCTGAAACAACTCGTTGCCAAATCGGACGTTTTGGTCGAGAATTTTCAACCGGGAACGCTGGAAAAATGGGGTATCGGCTGGGATGTGTTAAAAGCCGTCAACCCACGCCTCGTGATGGTGCGGATTTCAGGTTACGGCCAGACCGGCCCATACAGTGGGCGACCGGGGTTCGGGCGCATCGCCAATGCGTTCGGCGGATTATCGTATCTTGCCGGCTATCCGGATCGTCCGCCAGTCACGCCCGGATCGGCGACGATTCCAGATTATCTCGCCGGCATCTACGGTGCGTTCGGCGCGTTGCTCGCCTTGCGCGCACGCGACACCCTTGGGCATGGCCAAATCGTCGATATCGGTCTTTACGAGCCGGTGTTCCGCATCCTCGATGAACTGGCTCCCGCCTACGACTCTAGAGGCTTCGTGCGCGAACGCATGGGCGCTGGCACCGTCAACGTCGTGCCGCACAGCCATTATCCCACCAAGGATGGCCGCTGGGTCGCCATTGCCTGCACCAGCGACAAGATTTACGAACGGCTCGCCGACGCGATGAGC
>JANNRP010000454.1:0-5601 GCA_031401535.1 Hyphomicrobiaceae bacterium
TGCACGTGCTGCAACTCGCCGACCAGTTGAGCCTCACGGTCGCCCAGCGGGCCGAGATGCAGACACAGGTAGACCGCATGAAGCAGGAGGCCGGCGCACTCGGTGAGGACGTGATCGCACTGGAAACGGAACTCGACCAGCTGTTCGCGACCCGCGCCATCAACCCCGCGAACCTCTACGATGTCACCGCGCGGATCGGGCGGAAACAGGCCGCACTGCGGGCTGCACACCTCAGGTATCATCTTTCGACCGTCGCCACGCTGAGCCCCGAACAGGTGGAGCGGTACAAGACGCTGCGCGGATATCAGTGATCTACGCCTGGCTCGTGTCCCACGTAAGCCATCATCGCCAACCAGAAACACCGGCATGCCATGCCGGTTCCATCGCAATGGGTGCCACCATGATGAGAAGTTCGATGCGTCCGATGAACCGCCGCAATGCCCTGGTGGCCGTGTCGAGCGCGGCTGCCATGGTGATCGCTCCGGGTCTGGGCCACCCGGCATTCGCTGGCGCGCTGCCTCTGGTCAGAATTTCACGCGACGAATCGTGCGGCTGCTGCAAGCTGTGGGCCGACCATCTGGCAACGTCGGGCTTTCCGGTCGAGATCATCGACCGGACGGACCTGCGGACCCTCAAAGCCAAGCTTGGCGTGCCGAGCGATCTCGTGTCCTGCCATACCGCCGAGGTGGCCGGATATGTTGTCGAAGGTCACGTGCCGGCGTCCGCAATCAAGAAACTCCTGGATACGAAGCAGGTTGCGACGGGGCTTTCGGTGCCCCGCATGCCGATAGGATCGCCCGGAATGGAGAGCGGCGATCCGGCCAGCTGGCGGGCCTACGAGGTCATCATGTTCGGACCCTCCGGGCGACAGGTGTATGCGCGCTACCGCGGGTTGGAGGTTGTCTGAAACCGCCTTCGAAATGAGCACGACAGGTCGTCGTCGGCGCGTCAGAAAGGCCTCAGGGCATGACAGATCCCGAGCCATCATCTGCCGACAACGTGCCTGGCACTGGCGCGTGCATCCTCGTCGTCGACGACGACAGTCAGATTCGCCAGCTGGTATCGAAACTGTTGCGCGATAGCGGATACCAGACGCGAACGGCGCGCGATGGACGGGAAACGCGGGATGTCATCGCCAGTGGCGGCATCGATCTGGTGATACTCGATCTGATGTTACCTGGCACAAACGGCCTGGACCTGTGCAAGGGCATCCGCAAAACTTCCTCTCTACCGATCATCATGCTTTCCGCGCGTGGCTCGGAAACCGATCGCGTCGTCGGCCTGGAAATCGGCGCTGACGACTACATTTCCAAACCCTTTGGGGCGCGAGAGTTGCTTGCGCGCGTCAATGCGGTGCTCCGGCGAGCTGGTTCCACCACAACTGCCGACGGACCGTCTGGTAGCACAATGCTCATGTTCGAGGGGTGGACACCCACTACTGCAATCGCGGCCTGTGGAAATTGGGCAGGGCAAACGACTAGCGAGAAGCCAGAGGTTTGGAAAACAACTGCTACGTCTCGGTGCAGAGCGCGTTTGCGCCTGACGATGACCACAGATCGTTATTGCACTATAGCACCGTTGAAACCGTCTTCGTGACGGCCTCGCAGCCGATATTTCGTAACGTATTGTAACAGAGCAGCGAGCCGTTACACCTTGATACGCCCCGGTTCGACAATCGCCTTAGTCATAGGGTACCGCTAACCGGCGACTTGGTTGGGGCAGTCACGGGATTTAGCTAATGAAGATCGGGATTGTCTGGATCACAGCAGTGGTTCTCTTGAGTGCGTCGGCGCCGCAAGCGGGCGCCCAAGATGTCGCGAACGGCGAGAGCATTTTCAAGAAATGTCGCGTGTGTCACAATGTCGGCCCGGGCGCAGCAAATAAGATCGGTCCGGCGCTGCAGGGCATTTTCGGCCGCAAGGCTGGGACTGTCGAGGGCTTCAAATACTCAGACGCCATGCTTGCCGCCGGTGTAAAGGGCTTAGAGTGGTCCGAAGCCACTGTGGCAAAGTACCTTGAAGACCCTCGCGGGTTCGTGCCGGAGAACAAAATGGCGTTCCCCGGCCTGAAAGACGAGTCAGAAAGGAAAGACGTGATTACGTATTTACTTTCGGCGACCCGTTAGCAGTTATGCCGGCAACAGATGGGACGGACATGCAGAAGTGTGGTCGATCATTGGTTTGGTCAGTTTTTGTGTTGCTGATGTTCCTTGGCTCACCCGCCATGCCCAGCGCTCAGGGCGTGGAGCCGACGCCCAAGACTTTCGAACGTCATACTCCCCACATCGGCGGGGCGTTGAACAGGTGTGCGTTGCACATCGCTCGCGGTGAGTACAATGATGCGCGCGTTGATTGTGACGTAGCTGTGGACCAAACGCCGGACAATCCTCGTGTGTACGCCAATCGCGGATCACTTAATTTTTTGGTGCACGATTTCACCAAAGCGGTGGCGGATTTCGATTGCGCACTCAAGCTGAGCCCGAACGACGCGACGCTGCACTTTAACCGGGGCTTAGCTTTAGCCAAACTCGGGCGGATGCAAGACGCAATCGCAAGGTATACGATCGCAACGGACTTAAAGTCAGATTTTGCAATTGCCTTTTATAACCGAGGTTACGAGTGTGAACATTTAGGACAACGGGATCATGCAATTGCTGATTACCGCCGCGCACTCATTGCTGATCCAGGGTTGCTCCAGGCCCAGCAAGCAATTATTCGTCTAGAGCGGCAACTCTAAAATCTGAGGCAGGTGGCTAGTATTGTTAAGCATTCTTCACGATCAATTGGGCGTCTGGTTTCAGACAAAGTCAGGAACCAATGCCGACGGACTGACACGCGCTCAACGACGATGGCGCGTCGAACTCAGGTCAGCGGTACTGCGATGCCTTGTCCTGCTCATTCTAATTCTCAATCTCTGGCTCGGTGAGCAAAGTGGCAATGCAGCCGTCCATTCGAACGTCATTACTGGTTATGCCATCGCCACCATCCTAGCATTGACCCTAGCCTTGACGAATAGGGCACCAGTGTGGGCAGGCAACGCTTTCATAGTAGTTGATGCAATCGTGGTCGTCGCGCTGTTCCATGAACATCTGTTCGGCGGTAGCCTGGATCACAACGTTACGAATGCGAGCCTGGCGATCGCGTTTTTGCTACTGAACCACGTTGCGCTGCGCTTAGTTCCGCGTCTCGTCCTTTTGTTCGCCACGCTTGTTGTCACTGGCTGGCTTTCACTACTCTTTGTCATGATGTTCCGCCATTCAGGAGGGCATTCCCCTTGGCCTCTACTCAAGGACGCCGCACTAGCGATGTCGTTCTCGTTTGCGGCTTTCGTTTCGTTTCTGTTGACCCGGGACCACAACAGGCTGCTGAAACAGGCAGCAAAAAGCGAACGCCGACGTCAAAACCTATCACGCTTCTTTTCGCCCGCTGTTGTGACCGAGATTCAAAGGGGGCGTGCATCACTGGATCTGCAGCGTCGCCCGGCTGCCATGATGTTTGTCGATCTGCGTTCATTTACGCGCTTTGCGGAGACGGCTAAGCCGAGCGAGCTGGAAGGTCTCTTGGCCGAATACCGACTGCAGGTTACACAGGCCGTATTCGAGCACAGCGGCATCATTGATAAATTCATCGGAGATGGCGTGATGGCTGTTTTTGGCCCGCCGGTTCCTCGGCCAGACGATGTTAGCCGTGCGCTTCAGTGCGCGCTTGAATTAAGCCGAAAACTCGATGATTGGAGGCAGTTACGCCAGCGTCAGGGCAAACCAGCACTTTACTTTGGGATTGGGCTTCATGTCGGGCCAGTGATCAGCGGTGTTTTGAAGAGCGGCCAGCACGACGAGTTCACTGTGTTCGGTGACGCCGTCAACGTGGCCGAACGATTGGAGCGACTGGCAAAGTCCCTAGGGGCCTCACTCGTCGTATCGTCCGCAGTGCTCGACGCGATCGGCCCTGTGGCCGAAACTCACCCTTGGAGACGGCAGCTTGATGCTAAACTCGAAGGACGATCTGGCACTTTGAGTATAGCATACTTGGCAGCCGCCCATCAACATAAGACCACCGCGCGGCATCCTGTTTGCCATGAAAATCTCTGAACCAAAAAGTGAACGGCAGGCCGCACATCGCGCGCGGATGAACCGCCGCTTGGCCAGTCGGATCACAACTGTGCCATCGCAATTTGTAAAGCTCAGCCGAGCTCTGGCATTGGCGGCAGCAGTGGGTGGCATCGTTATCATGGTGGAGAATTATCGGAACTATGTGCTGCCTCCCCCAACCGTGACGGTCACAGTGCCGGAATTATCATCGCATGCTCGTGAGGGCAGCATGGTCTTCCAAATGCATTGCGCCGGTTGTCATGGTGAGAACGCGGCCGGCACGCCGAATGGTCCACCGTTGATACACAAGCTTTATGCGCCGTCGCAGCACGACGACCACCTCTTTCGTCGTGTCATTGCCACAGGTGTTGCAGCGCATCACTGGCAATATGGCCCCATGCCTGCGATCCGCCTCAGTCGTGCTTTTCACAGTGACAGGATCATTAAATACATCCGCGAGTTGCAGCGCGCCAACGGCATTGACTGATAGCGGTCACCTGTTTGTGCGTCGATTGCTGAGAACTTACTCGGTGTAGGACGGTGCATGCGGTTACTGCGCACGATCATCAACTTGCTCATCATCGTCGGCGGCGCGGGCTTCTGTCGTATCCAAAACTACTCCTGCGGCCATGGAGGACTGCGAAGGCATGAGGGCTGCTTCCGATGATGACCGCCCCAGCTGACAGGAAAAGTAACAAGTGCCCGCCAGTAACCTGTGCAACGAAGTATTTGAAGTCTATCGCCCACCAAGCATTTGAACACTTCTGCCCGTTGCCGGACCGTCAAATTGTGCAAGTCAGTCACGAGACCCTGCTTCACGGATCGCAACGCCAGCCACCAGTTCGACGTCCACGATTCTGAGACATCCGCTCAACGGGGTTTGGCGTTGCCGTTCTCGGCGGGTGAATTGTGCGCCCGAGTCCCGCAGTTTTCTGCGCGATACAATCATGGCGTGCGCAAGGACAATCTGCTGGTTCGCTGACCCGTCGAGTTGCAGCGCATGCTCCCCGAAAGTGTTTGCTCCGGGCGGCAGAACCACACCCTCTTGCGCCGATCTGGTGTAGATATGTCAAGGTCTGTCGGTATGGCGATCGAACCAGTTGGGATCGTCGAATGATCCTGCGAAAAACCCCACTCCTGTCCGGGAACCGCTCCAAGTCCAGATAGATTGTCGTAGTGCACCTGCCGCAGAAGTTGACGGAAAACCAGCAAGGGCGCGGGGACGTGACCATCGAGCGCGATGCGGTGGGCCGGATCAGCGCCATCACGCGGGCGGGTCAGGCAACCGACAGCTGGACCTACACCTATGACGACCTCGACCGTCTACTCACCGCATCTAATGCCGGCAACAGCGCGCTGTCGTTGGTGTACACCCACGATGCCGCCCACAGTATTCTATCGAACTCTCTGGTGGGCAGCTACGTGTATTCCAGTTAAGGCGCGGGCGTGGTGCGTCCGCTCGCGGCGACGCAGGGCGACACCGTCACGCTCGCCTACGACGCGGCGGGCAA
>JANNRP010000455.1:0-2684 GCA_031401535.1 Hyphomicrobiaceae bacterium
GTCGATCAGCGAACCACAATGCTGGCCGGCGTCAGCCACGATCTGCGCACCATCCTGACGCGCTTCAAGTTGCAACTCGCGCTGCTTGGTAACAAGCCGGAAATCAATGCGCTGCAGGCCGACGTCAACGAAATGCAGCATATGCTGGAAGACTACCTCGCCTTCACGCGCGGTGACGGCGGCGAGCAGGCCAAGCCCACCAACCTGCGCGAGTTGCTGGAGGAGGTCACCGACGAAGCCCTGGTGTTTGGCAAGCCGATCGACCTCAAGCTTCGCAAGCGGCGGACCGACCTCGTACTGCCGTTGAAGCGGCAGGCCTTCAAGCGGGCGATCACAAACCTCGTCACCAATGCCAGCCGTTTCGGCGACCAGGTGGTCGTGCGGGCGGCGACCGAGCGCGAATGGTTGCGCATCGAAGTTGACGATGATGGCCCGGGCATTCCGGTTGCCGAACGCGAGAATGTGTTCAAGCCGTTCTATCGCATTGACCATGCCCGTAACCAGGATGAGGGCAACACCGGCCTGGGGCTTGCCATTGCCCGCGACATCGCCCGCAGCCATGGCGGCGACATCACCCTTGGGCAAAGTTCACTTGGTGGGTTGCGAGCGATCATCAGCATACCACTTTAGAAACGCTGCCCGAGGCGTTACATCCGCTTGGCAATCTCCTCCAGCATCACCTCGGTCGCGCCACCACCGATGGACTGGATGCGCGCATCCCGCGTCATGCGCTCAATGGCACATTCGCGCATATACCCCATGCCGCCGTGGAACTGCAGGCAGTCGTACATCACCTCGTTAACGAGTTCGCCGCAGTAGGCCTTGACCATGGAAACTTCACGCGTAGCATCAGCGCCTTGCACATCGAGCCATGCCGCGTGGTAGACAAGTTGTCGTCCAGCCGCGACCTTGGCGGACAACATGGCAAGCCGCTGGCGAATGGCCTGCTTCTCCCACAGCACAGCACCGAACGCCTTGCGCGTGCGCACGTAATCGAGCGTCAGATCAAGCGCCGCCTGGGCTTCCCCCATCGCCATCGCCCCCAGTACGACGCGCTCGTTCTGGAAGTTACGCATGATGGCGTAGAAACCGCGACCCTCCTGGCCCAGCACGTTGTCGGCGGGGATGCGGCAGTCCTCGAACACGAGTTCGGCGGTATCGGACGACCGCCAGCCGTGCTTGTCGAGCGGGCGACCGACGCTGAAGCCGGGCGTGCCCTTCTCGACCAGAAACATTGTGACGGCAGGGTTCGCTGCGCCGTCGACGCTGACCTTGGCCGCGACGCAGTAAAGATCGGCATGGACGCCGTTGGTGATATAGAGCTTCGCACCGTTCAGCACATAGTAGGCGCCATCCCGCCGCGCCGTGGTGCGGATGCCGCGCACGTCAGAGCCAGCGTCAGGCTCGGTAATGGCTACGGCGGTGATGACCTCGCCCGCGATGATGCCCGGCATCCAGCGCGCCTTTTGAGCAGCGCTACCCGTGTTGAACACATGCACGGAGGCCATGTCGGTGTGTACCAGCGCCGTGACGGCGACACCGGAAAACGTCGAGCGGCCAAGTTCCTCGGCCAACACGACGGTGGCGAGCGTATCCATTTCCGAGCCGCCGTACGCGGCCGGATAGCGGATGCCGAACAATCCCAAAGCGCCCATCCGCCGGAGTACGGCGCGCGGCACGAAGCCCGCGTCCTCCCAGGGCAATGCGTGCGGCTTGATCTCGTCGTCGACAAAACGACGAACGAGCGTACGCAACTGCTCGTGCTGTTCACTGAAGTATAGGTCTGGGTGGGACACGCGGGAACCTATCCTTCAACTCGAACGCTTGACGCCAAGCGAGCCAACCGCGATGCCCGGCGCCGCACGCGGATCACGCGGCTGCCATGTGCCTCGATCGACCGAATTCAGAAAGCGCTCGACGGCGTCGTTGAATTGGGTGGGCTCCTCCAGATTGATCGCATGACCGGACGCTGGCAGCATGCCGAGGCGTGCCGTTGGCATCAGCCGCTTGAGCCAGAGATTGACATCGAGGCACGGCTCATCCTCATCGCCAACCAGCAGCAAGACCGGTGCCTTCACGGCCTTCAACTCAGCCTCCATATCGTAGAGCGAGGCACGCTTGGCCTGCACCTGCCGCAACGTCCTGGCGGCAGCCTTGGCATCATGCTCGCCGAGATGCGCAACGAACTGCTGCCAGCCGCGCGGGTCCTTGTTTTGCAGTTGCACGCGGGTCGGTGAGAGCCCCATCGCGACAGCATCAACCGCGCCGCGCCGGTCCATCTCTGCGGCCGATTTGCCGGCCTCCTCGATGAATAGTGCCCGCGCCGATTTGAGAGCGCCCGATCCCGCCCCCGCCACCACGCACGCCTGCACGCGATCGGCGAACTTGGCTGCCAACATCAGCGCCGTATATCCCCCCATGCTGAGGCCGACCACATGGGCCCGCGCGATCTTCAGGTGATCGAGCACGGCGATCGCGTCACGATTGGCAATGTCCTGCCCGTAAGCTGCCTCATCGGCTGGCGCGTCGGAGCCTGGATAGCCACGGTTCGAGAACGTGATGCAGCGCCAATTACGCCCAAAATGGCGGAGTTGATCGTCCCAACTGCGATGGTCACCACCGAGCTCGTGCAGAAACAGAATCGCCGGAGCGTCGACTTTACCCGTCACCTCGAAATAGATCTT
>JANNRP010000456.1:0-5327 GCA_031401535.1 Hyphomicrobiaceae bacterium
GGCGGCGATCCGTGTCAACTCGCGGCAGGATTGACGCAAAAGCGAGGCGACCCTTGCGGACCGTCTCGCTTGGAAAAATCGGCATTCGTGCCGAGGCTCAGTTGATATCCCAGCGCAGACCGGCACGCAGTTGGTGCTCGGTGATATCGGCGAATGATAGACGGCTCTGGTTGTTGTTGATGATCATGTCGATGTTGGTGCTGGGGATGTATAGGAACCGGTAATTCACATCGACCGACGTAACCGGCGTGATGGCGTAACTAAAGCCCGTGGTTAGTGAACCGGCCAACAATAGCTTAGTGTCCGTCCCTTGAGCAGAATACGTCCGAGAGGAGAGAATCGTGCTGCAAGTTGGGTCGGCAACAACGTCGCATTGCGTCTCAGTCGTCGTGTGCTGACGGCTGATATCAAGATAGGCCAAGCCAACACCACCACCGACGTACGGTGTAAAGGCGCTGCGGGTCTTCCAGTCATAGTAGGTATTGGCCATGAACACGCCGCTCTTCATCGATGACGTGTCCGAGGTGACGCCGTTGACCACGATATTTGGATCAGGCGTGTATGCAGGTGGTGGTGCCGCATTCACGTTATGCTGCTGGTAACGGTAGTTACCTCGAAACTTATACTCGGAGGGGCCGCGCCTCTCCAACGTCAGATCTGAACGCCAATTCTGCGTCCAGTGATAGCCGACGCCGATGCCATAAGTAACGGTCGTATCGAAGTCTTTGTTGAACCATGCGGACGATGACCCGAAGCCCGCGCCAGTTGGCGAGGACGAATTTGTCCCGTCGCCGGCACCATAGACGATGCCGCGCTCGGAGCCCGACACATCGGATTGGCGAGCAAGGCCAATATCGGCGCGCATGTACCAGCCACTCGGACCATCATAGACAGGATAGGGCGCCGGCACCGGCACGGCGGCTTGGCCGCGATCCTTTAGGCTGCCAGCGCCATTGTTCCAATCGGCGGCTGTCGCCGAGCCAGCCAGCACAGCCAGGCAGGTCAAACCCACCGAAGCTGAAGTCAAAATACATTTCATGATCGTCGGTTCCTCGAATGAGGCGGGCGGCGCGGGGATTGCCCCACCGGCGCAGACGCGACCTCGAATGCCACTGGGTCTGTTTGTATGCTGTCATCCAACCCAGATTGACTCAGGTTTGGACCTCACACGCGACGCAACGGCACGGGCACGACAATCATTTAGGCCAACAATAACGTGACCTGGGCACACCCGCGCCCAGGTCGATCTTGCAATGGCGATCAGCGGATGTCGTAGCGCAGGCCGACCCGGAATTCGTGTGCGTGGATCTGCTCGACGGTTGGATCTGGCGCGATAACAATACCACCCTGACGGTCGGTAACGGCGCCCGTCGCGGTCTGGCCGAGGTAGAGGAAGCGATAACCGGCATCGAGGGCAAGCCGCTCACGCATCTGCCATGAAAAGCCACCCATCAGGGCCGCAGCAACGTGGGTGCTGGAGGCGCTGGCGATGTCACCGGTGACACCTGCAGCGTTGGTGACAGTGCCGGCCGTGGTCTTGTGATGGACGACGCCGAGGCCGACCCCGAGATAGGGCGTGATGTGGCAGCGGCAATTAAAGTCGTAATAGACGTTGGCAAGGAACACGTCGCTCTTCAGACCGAACGAGCGCGTGCCGTAGCAGGATGACTGGCTAAGCGCGAGGGGGTCACCCGCATGGCAGTCTGCTGCCGCAACCTGCGCGATGTCGTAGCGATAGCCCGAGGCGTCGGCCTTGAAGCGGTGATCGTAGGTCAGATCGCCGCGCACGTTCTTCGAGAAATAGTAACCAACACCGCCGCCGACAGTCCAGGCTTCGCCCAATTTTGTATCGGTCAGATCGGCAACGCCATCTTCCACCATGTACGGGCGATCGTGCTTGGCATAGCCACCGTCGATGCGCAGGTACCACGATGGGCTTGCAGCCATCTGAGGAGTGTAGCCATAATCTTTAAGACCGCCACCGTGATGGCCGAGATCTGCGGCACTGGCGCCAGCGGCGCTACCAACCACAAGGGCTGCACCGAGCAGAAGAGTCCTGCCGAACGAGATCATAAATTTCCCTTTCTCCATCTGACCGGAAGCAGTGCCACCGGAATTCGAACACGAACGCGAGACTTGTTTCATTTCGAGACTATCGTTGAGAAGTTTTAAGGGACGATTAATCGTGTACCGATGTTCTCTTGGTCGTCGAAAAATTGACAAAAAAACGCCCCGCATCGAGACGATGCAGGGCGTTAATCAGGCGTTAACGGAGTAGACCGGGAGAAACCTGTTACTTCAGAACTTCCGGGTTGATCACGTTGCCTTTGATAGGAGCACCATCGAACACGCTGAGCACATTGCGGGCGGCCTGTAAGCCCATACGCTCCACCGATTCATGGGTGACGCCGGCAACATGCGGACTGACAATCACATTGGGCAATTTGAGTAGCGGATGCCTGATCGGCGGCGGCTCTTGGTCGAAAACGTCGAGCCCGGCGCCGGCCAGCTTTCCTGACGTCAACGCCGTGTGGAGTGCGACCTCGTCGACGATGCCACCGCGTGCAGTGTTAATCAGCAATGCGGATGGCTTCATCAGCGCGAGTCGGGTGGCGTTGATCATACCCTGCGTGACCGGTGTTTTCGGGCAGTGCAACGTCACGACGTCGGCGCGCGCAAGTGCGGCGTCCAAATCCGTGACGGGCGTGCAACCGGCTTGGGCAATTACTTCCGGCTTCACATGAGGATCATAGACCTCGACATTCATTTCCATGGCGAGGCAGCGCTTGGCTGTGCGCGAGCCGATCCGCCCGAAACCAACGACGAGTACAGTCTTGCCCAGGAGATCGCTCGGCAGAGCCTCGAACCGCTTCGCCCAGGTGCCATTCTGCACCATGGCGTGCAGCACCGTTGCCCGCTTCGACAGCGTCAGCATGAAGAACACCGCCTGCTCGGCAACCGACGGCGAGTTAGCGATACCGGTCGTCATCAGCGGCACACCCGCCTCGGTCAATCCAGCCACATCGACTGAATCGTAACCAACGCCGATGCGCGCCACCACCTGCAACCCCTTGGCACTCGCGATCTCCTCGCGGCCAAAGCGCGTCGGCCCCAGTAGCGCTGCATTGACATTTCCCAGGCGCTGCATGGTGGCGTTGAAGTCAGCCACCGAAATCATGTTCACGAAGCGATGAATTTCGATATCATCACGGGCCTCGAACAATGCGACGGCAACTTTTGCCATCGCATCCGGCACCATGATGCGCTTTTTGTTAGTCGTCATGCGTCCTCCAGGAATTGTTTCTTGGGGCTATTCAGCGTTGCCCATAGTCCGAAATCGCAGCTTCGCTTGTGATGAGCCCGGCGTCGAGATCATCCATGACTAAAGAGCGCTCTCGAATTCGCGGGTCTCCCATACCCGCACCGCCGGACGTTGCAATCACCAGACGTTCGCCGCTCTCGATCACCTGCGTGCCCTTGCCTTTGAGGCGAGCGCCATTTGCCAGGCCGACACGACCGCTGGCGCCATTGCTGCCCCCATCACGCCCGCGCGGCGGATGATCAATCCGGTCGAATGCCGCGAGCAACTCGAACGGTTGCCCGATGCCGCTTTCGATCTCGATTATCTGCCCAAGCCCGCCGCGGGTACGTCCCGGCCCGCCAGAGTCGGCTCGATATTCCTTGCGCCAGAAAATCAGTGGCATGATCTGCTCGGCGATCTCGACCGGCGTACCCTTGACACCTGACGGATAGGCCGTCGTCGACAGCCCGTCGCTATGCGGACGTGCACCGGTGCCGCCGTTTGATGTGAACGTGGTCGCGAACCCATAGTTGCCGGTATCGTTGTCAGCGAGCCGTCCGCGCAGCGTAATGTTCCAAAGGCACGACGTGCCTTCGGCCGGCACCCGCTCGGGTATCGCCTGGCGCAGGCAACCGAACACCATGTCGGGCAACATCTGCCCGGTGATGTGACGGGCTAACACGGCAGCGGGTTTTTGGGCATTGAGGATCGTGCCGACGGGGGCTGTAACGATGAACGGTGACAGTGAGCCAGCATTGTTGGGCACAAGCGGCGCGGTTACACAGGCGAGCCCGAATACCGTGTAGGCCGTTGTGTAGGCCAGCGGCACGTTGATGCCGCGCCGTGCTGCGGGGCTTGTACCGCTGTAGTCGACCGCGATCGTATCCGCGCCGACGGTGACATTGGCAACCAATGTAATGGGCTCGTCGTAGCCATCGATCACCATGGTGCTCGACCATGACCCTTTCGGCAGTTCGGCAATCGCCGCCAGCACGGCTTTCCTAGACCGATCACAGATGTGATCAGCTAGGACATCGAGCGTTTCGAGATTGAACTCCTGCATCATCTGCCTGAGCCGCTCGGCGCCAACGTCGTTGCAGTTGGCGAGCGAGTAGACGTCGCCAATGGTATCGACCGGCGTGCGTGTGTTGGCGCGGATCATCGCCATCAGCGTTTCATTGGCGGCGCCTGCATCGAACAGCTTGAGGAACGGGATGTAGAGCCCCTCCATGAACACGTCCGTTGCGTCCGGCCCGAAACCGATGCCACCGATGTCCATCAGATGCGAGGTGCAGGAGAACAATCCGATCAACCGGTCGTTGTGAAAGCACGGCGTCGTGACGACGAAATCGTTGAGATGGCCCGTACCCATCCAGGGGTCGTTGGTGATGTAGACATCGCCCGGCTTCATCGTCTCGGTCGGGAACGCCTTGAGGAAGTGGCCGACCGACAATGCCATCGAATTGACATGGCCCGGCGTGCCAGTAACAGCCTGCGCCAACATGCGGCCCTGCACGTCGAAGATGCCGGCGGACAGATCACCCGCCTCCCGAACGATCGAAGAAAACGCGGTGCGCAGCAGCACCTGCGCCTGCTCTTCGACGACGGCGATGAGCCTGTTCCACATGATCTGCAGATCGATGTCGCTCAATCCGTGCGCCGCACCTTGCTCAACCATTGATGACCTCAGTGATAGGAGATTAACCCGGCGGATAAAACTGTCACACGACTGCAATATTCAACTGCGATCTTCAGCAGTAGTGCGTCAGCACAGATAGACTAGATCCACCGTGGACGTGATCATCTACCATAACCCGGACCCTGGCACTTCACGCAACACGTCAGGACTGATCCGCAATGTGGGCATCGAGCCGCATGTCATCGAATATCTGAAAAGCCCGCTGAATAGAGCCATGCTGGTCGCGCTAATTTCGCGCATGACGATCGAGCCCCGCGCATTGCTGCGCGAGAAGGGCACGCCCTATGCGGAACTTGGGCTGGACAACACCCTGCTCAGCAACGACCA
>JANNRP010000457.1:0-19904 GCA_031401535.1 Hyphomicrobiaceae bacterium
TGTGCGTCGACAGTGTTGGCCGCACACGTGTTTGATGTGCGGTAGGGGAGATTGTAGCGCCGCGCCAGCTGGCCTCCGACGAACTGCGCCTTCATGTATTCTGGCGTACCGAATGCGGGGGCGCCGGACTTCATGTCCACATTCGACGTGAACCCTCCATAGACAACGGGCGCGCCGGGCTTGACGAGTTGCGTCAGTGTGATGCCGGCCAAGGCTTCGGCATTCTGCTGGGCAAGCGCCCCGGCAATCGTCACGGGTGCCATCGCGCCAGCCAGCGTGAACGGCGTCATGATGATGACTTGGCCGCGCGCGCTCATTTCCAGAATGCCGGTCAGCATCGGTGCATCGAGCCGCAGCGGCGATGACGAATTGATCACCGAGATCAGCGACGGCTCGGCGTCCAATTGCTCATGCGATATGCCACGCGCGATTCGCGTGATCTCCAGCGCATCGCGGTTGCGATCACGCCCAAGCGAGTAGGCATGGAATGCCTTGTCGGTGAGTTTCGCAATGTCGGACAGGCAATCGAGATGGCGGACGGACGCATGAATGTCGACCGGCTCGACTGGGTAGCCGCCGGTCATGTGGATGATGTTATGGCTTTGGGCTAGTTTGATCAGGTTTTGGAAATCCGTGCGGTTGCCGGGTCGTCGGCCGTTGTCGAGGTCAGACGCGTTCGGGGCACTTGCAACTTGGGCGAAGACAACGGCGTCGTCCCCAAAATGCAGGCTGTGTGCTGGATTGCGCGCATGCAGCGTGAAGTTCGTTGGCGCAGTCTTGATAGTTTCGAGGACCATGGCACGGTCGAAGCGTACTCGCTCGCTACCCGGTTCAACCTTGGCGCCAGCGGCTTGCAACAATCGGCGGGTCTCGTCATCGAGGAAGTCCATCCCGATTTCTTCGAGCACGGTGAGCGAGGCATCGTGGATCGCCTCCAACTCGTCGGCCGACACGATCTCGACCGGGGGAAACCGCCGCCTTGGCTGTCGAAATGGCTTCTGGACAGGCCCTGCCGCTTCCGCCCGCCCGCTGCGGCCAGCTCGGCCGCCACGGCGCTCCCGCTTAACACCTGTTTCGCCTGCGTTTTCGTCACTCATGGTTTATCCT
Source organism: Hyphomicrobiaceae bacterium (assembly GCA_031401535.1). Taxonomy (GTDB): domain Bacteria; phylum Pseudomonadota; class Alphaproteobacteria; order Rhizobiales; family Hyphomicrobiaceae; genus JAKFWF01. The sequence goes on from JANNRP010000457.1 coordinate 1,108, forward strand.
GCTCTCAACCGGGCTCGACATCAGCCGGTGGGCTTGCGACTGTCAATGCAAGACATCCGGCTGCTTAAGGACGAAGAAAATGCCGATTCACTTCACTGACGCCGAACTGCAGATGCGCCGGGCAAAAGCCTGCCGCGAGATGGTGGCACGTGGTCTCGACGCATTGCTGATGTTTCGGCAGGAGAGCATGTATTACCTCACCGGCTATGACACTTTTGGCTACGTGTTCTTCCAGTCGATCGTATTGACCGCTGATGGACGCATGACGTTGCTGACGCGCTCGGCCGACCAGCGGCAAGCAGCGTTCACGTCCGTCGTCAAGGATATCCGTATCTGGGTCGACCGCGAGGGCTCGAACCCGGCCGAGGATCTGAAGCTCATCCTCAAGGAGCATGGGCTAGCCGACAAAAAACTTGGCGTCGAATATGAGTCGTATGGCCTGACCGCGCGCAATGGTAAGCGTCTCGATTTGGCAATGGCAGACTTCGCGACGCTCGAAGATGCCTCCGATCTCGTGTCGAAGCTTCGGCTGATCAAAAGCCCCGCCGAAATTGGCTATGTCAGCAAGGCGGCCGAACTCGCCGATCGAGCGTGGGACGCGGCGATTTCGACCGCCAAGCCCGGTGCCTTCGAGGGTGAAGTTCTCGCTGCCATGCATGGTGAAATCTTCCGCGGCGGTGGCGATGACCCCGGCAATGAGTTCATTATTGGCTCAGGCCCTGGTGCCATGATGTGCCGCTACTTCACCGGTCGACGCCATCTCGACCCTGAAGACCAATTGACGCTCGAATTTGCCGGCACCTACCGGCACTATCATGCGGCGTTAATGCGGACGTTGCGCGTCGGCAAACCGCCTCAACGGCAGTTGGAGCTCTGGAAAGCGGCGCAAGACGCGTTACTGGCGTGCGAGGCTGCACTAAAGCCAGGGCGCGCCGTGGGCGAGGTATTTGACGCTCATGCAAAATCGCTCGATGCTGCAGGTCTGGCGAAGGCCCGCCTCAACGCGTGCGGATATTCGCTCGGCACAACCTATGCGCCGAATTGGATGGATTGGCCGATGTTGTATAAGGACAACCCGGTGGTGGCCGCCCCTGGCATGGTGTTCTTCATCCATATGATTATCTTTGATGATGCCACGGGATTGGCCGCAACTCTGGGGCGCACAAGCCTCGTTACGGCGACGGGGGCAGAGGTACTATCCAAGGCTTCACTCGAGTTCGTAGTCAAATGAGCAAACTGCACCCAACTCGCATTCTACTCCTCATTGGTGGTGGGATTGCGGCCTACAAGTGTCTCGACCTGATTCGGCGCCTGCGCGAGCGTGGAGATCATGTGCGCTGCGTGATGACCAAGGCAGCTGGCGAATTCATCACGCCATTGGCGGTCGGTGCCTTAACGAATGATCGCGTGTTTGCCGAGTTGTTCGACCTCGACGGCGAGCGCGAGATTGGACACATCCGTTTGTCGCGCGAAGCTGATGTCATCGTGGTCGCTCCAGCCACCGCCGATTTGCTGGCGAAGATGGCGGGTGGGCATGCCAACGATCTGGCGACCGCCGTACTGCTTGCAACCGACAAGCCGGTGCTGGTGGCGCCAGCAATGAACCCGCGCATGTGGAACCATCCAGCGACCTGTCGCAATGTTGCGCTGCTCGAAGGCGATGGCATCGCGTTCGTTGGTCCGAATGCAGGCGAAATGGCCGAGCGGGGCGAAGCGGGCGTAGGCCGCATGGCCGAGGTATCGGAAATTATCACTTCGATAGACACGTTGTTGGGAACGCAGCCGAAGGGCCCCCTCAGCGGACGTCATGTGCTGGTTACGGCGGGACCAACGCATGAGCCGATCGACCCAGTGCGCTATATCGCGAACAGATCGTCAGGCAAGCAGGGATATGCCATCGCCGCTGCGGCACGTGCGCTTGGTGCCGATGTCACGTTGATCTCGGGGCCGGTGAACCTAGCCGATCCCGACGGTGTCAAGGTTATCCGTATTCAGACCGCCGCCGACCTGTTGGCAGCCGTTGAATTGGCGCCGCTTGCTGACATCGGTGTGTTCGCCGCCGCCGTCGCCGACTGGCGGGTTGCGTCCGCCTCGGACGAAAAGATCAAAAAAGGAGTTGGCGGACCACCTGTGCTGACGCTGGCTGAGAACGCCGACATCCTGAAAACCATGTCCAGGCGCACCGCAAACCGACCGGCGCTCGTTATCGGCTTTGCGGCAGAGACCGAGACCGTCATCGAGTACGCTAAGAAGAAGCGCAAAGCGAAGGGCTGCGACTGGATCGTCGCGAATGACGTATCACCGGAAACCGGCGTCATGGGCGGCAATCGCAACACTGTGCATTTGATCACCGCAAACGGCGTCGAAAGCTGGTCGGAGATGGACAAGAACGCGGTGGCATCTCAATTGATGCTGCGAGCCGCCGTGCATCTCAATGAAACGCAGATCGAGGTCTAATCCTGTGACGTCCGATGTGCCATTGATCGTCAGTTTGGTGCGGCTGCCTCACGCCCAGGACCTGGCTTTGCCGTGCTACCAGACGCCGGGTGCTGCCGGAATGGATCTGCTGGCAGCCGTTTCCGGGCACACGCCCTTGCTGCTTCTGCCTGGCGCACGGGTATTGGTGCCAACTGGCCTGGTAATCGAAGTTCCGGACGGGTACGAGGCTCAGATCCGCCCACGGTCCGGCTTGGCACTGAAGCATGGGATTACCGTGCTCAATAGTCCGGGCACGATCGATAGCGATTACCGAGGCGAAGTGCAGGTGCTGCTGATCAATTTCGGTTCGGAGCCGTTTGAAATAGAGCGTGGTGCCCGCATCGCCCAAATGGTGTTTGCAGCGGTAAGTCGTGCAATTGTCGTGGAAACGGTGGCAACGACGGCGACTGATCGCGGATTAGGAGGATTCGGTTCGACGGGTGCGGGAATGTCCAAAAAAGGCAAGCAGTCGTTGGTGACGTCCAAAACGAACAAAACGAATCCGCCAGATAGGCGTTAATCGATACAGATATTTGAGATTTATCTCATTTCGGGTCGTGGATGCTTCACGAGTGAGCTTGCCATCATGCGCTGGTCATCCAATGTACAGGTATCCGCCAAGGAAGGATCCAACCATGACTATTGAGATCAAAACCCTCGCAGCCACCAAGAGTTGGGGGCGTGGCAAAGTCTACAACGACATCACTGAGACGATTGGCCAGACACCGCTTGTTCGCCTTTCGAAGATCGCCGGTGCGGCAGGGGCCAAGGCAGATATCTTAATGAAGCTCGAGTTCTTTAATCCGCTGTCATCCGTGAAAGATCGGATCGGCGTGTCGATGATCGATACGCTCGAATCTGAAGGGAGAATTACACCAGGTGTAACAACGCTCATCGAACCGACTTCCGGCAACACCGGGGTCGGCCTCGCGTTTGTCGCAGCAGCGCGTGGTTACAAGTTGATACTGACGATGCCGGAATCGATGTCGATCGAGCGCCGCAAGATCTTGGCGCATTTGGGGGCTGAATTGGTGCTCACTCCGGCAGCGGGGGGTATGGGAGCGGCAATAGCCAAGGCCGACGAGTTGCTGACGACGACGCCGAATTCTGTGCAACCAAGCCAATTCAAGAACCCGGCCAACCCTGAGGTTCATCACCAGACCACGGCCGAGGAAATCTGGGCCGATACCGGCGGTCAGATCGATGCGCTTGTCGTCGGTGTTGGCACTGGCGGCACACTGACTGGTGTTGCACGGGTTCTCAAACCGCGTAGACCCGGAATGAAAGTGTTCGCAGTGGAGCCGGCTGCCAGTCCCATCCTGTCGAAGGGTGAGAAGGGGCCGCACAAAATCCAAGGAATTGGTGCTGGTTTCGTGCCCGACATATTGGATCGCAGTCTCATTGACGAGGTGATTACTGTGACGAATGACATGGCGTTTGAAGTATCGCGCCTGCTGGCCAAGGTCGAAGGTATTCCTGGCGGTATATCGACGGGCGCTAATCTTGCAGCCGCCTTGACAGTTGCTGCGCGCGAAGACATGACGGGCAAAACCATCGTCACTTTCGCGCCTTCGTCTGCCGAACGCTATTATACCAGTGATCTGTTCTTGCCTGCTGCGTAAGGGGCGACTATGCCCACCCTCACACCCGACGAAATCCAACGTTACAAGCGTCATCTCGTGCTGCGTGAGGTGGGTGGCCAGGGGCAAAGTGCGCTCAAGGCGGCAAGGGTTCTGATTGTGGGCGCAGGTGGATTGGGCTCACCCATCGGGCTTTATCTCGCGGCAGCCGGCGTCGGAACCATTGGCATGATCGACGACGACACGGTGTCGCTTGATAATCTGCAGCGGCAGATCATCCATACGACCGAGAGTGTGGGCCGACCCAAAGTCGATAGCGCGCGCGATACGCTGCATGACATCAATCCACTTGTGATGATTGAGACGCATAATGTGCGGCTCGATCATGTGAATGCGCTTGGTTTGATTGGCCAGTACGACATCGTGGTCGACGGCTCTGATAACTTTGCAACGCGCTATCTGGTCAGCGATGCGTGCTATTTGGCAGGTCGAACGCTAGTATTTGCTGCACTAGGGCCATTTGACGGCTACGTGATGACGCTGAAGCCGCACCTCAAGAATTCTAAAGGCGAGCCCAATCCGACCTATCGCTGTCTGTTCCCGAGTGCTCCGCCACCCGGCACAGTCGCAAATTGTGCGGAGGTAGGTATTCTGGGAGCGGTTGCCGGCGTGATTGGTACCCTGGCCGCCACCGAGATTTTGAAGGAGATTATCGGCATCGGCGAGGGGCTGGTCGGGCGCTTATTAATGTACGATGCACGCGCCACCCGTTTCGAATCCGTGCGCGTTGCATGGGATGCGGATAACCCGCTTTCCGGCACTGTGGCGACAATCACTGATCTTTCGAACTATGCGAAAGCGGTGGCGCCTGCTTGTGATTCGCCACAAAGGCGATAACCCCAACCTGCGCCGCCGCTTAATTTTGATCGGTTCGAGCGCAGAGTGGGGTTCGCCGGACAGCAATAATTTTTCAGTCGCGTGCGACACACATTGCGATACCCATGCCTCCGCCGATGCACAGTGTTGCTAGTCCCTTCTTGGAGCCGCGACGCTTCATTTCATGCAGTAGCGTGGTCAGCACGCGTGCACCCGAGGCGCCGATGGGATGGCCGATGGCAATGGCGCCACCGTTGACGTTGACCTTGTCAGTATCCCAGCCAAGACCCTGGTTGACGGCACAAGCTTGCGCTGCAAACGCTTCGTTAGCTTCGATGAGGTCGAGGTCCTTAGTAGTCCAACCTGCCTTCTCCAAAGCCTTCTTGGAGGCAGGGATGGGGCCTGTACCCATGATTGACGGATCAACTCCGACACTGGCCCATGATACAATGCGAGCTAGTGGCGTGATGCCGCGCTTCTTGGCCTCTTCGAGTGTCATCAACACGACGGCTGCCGCACCATCGTTGATGCCCGATGCATTAGCGGCAGTCACCGTCCCGGCCTTGTCGAACGCCGGGCGCAGCTTGCCTACGCTATCCATTGTGACGCCGTCTTTGATGTATTCGTCGTCAGCAACGATCACGTCACCCTTGCGCCCTTTGACGGTGACGGGAACGATTTCTTCCTTGAACTTCCCAGCCTTGCGCGCCGCCTCGGCCTTATTCTGCGAGCCGACAGCGAACTTGTCCTGCGTTTCACGGTTGATCTGGAATTGTTTCGCCACGTTCTCGGCGGTGGTCCCCATATGGTAGCCGTGGAAGGCATCCATCAAGCCGTCTTTCAACATCGTATCGACGAGTTTCAACTCACCCATCTTGGTGCCTTCGCGCAAGTAGGCGCAATGGGTTGACTGGCTCATGCTTTCCTGCCCGCCAGCGACCACGATCTTGGCAGACCCGTCGAGTATCTGCTGGGCGCCAAGTGCTACCGCGCGCAAGCCCGAGCCACACAACTGGTTCATGCCCCAAGCCGGACTCTCCACCGGAATGCCGGCAGCGATCGCAGCCTGGCGAGCCGGGTTCTGGCCCGTGCCGGCGGTCAACACTTGACCCATGATGACTTCGTTAACATCGGCGGCGGCAACCTTGGCGCGCTCCAAGGCGGCCTGGATCGCGATCTTGCCAAGCTCATGCGCGGCCAAGCTCGACAGTCCGCCACTGAAGGAGCCCACGGGCGTACGCGCCGCGCTGGCGATAATAATTGTCGTAGAGTCCGTGCTCATATCTTGGTCTCCTCCAGGGATCAGGCTTCTTGCGCATCGGCAATAAACTGCCATCGCGATTGCTGCATTGCACTAGCCACGACAGGGAACAATCGACCAGAGGCAGGGTGCAACTTCGAGCCAGCCTAGCAAATTCCTCTTCCGAGGCCAGCAGCATTCTTTGGTAAGGTCACAACGGCTTGAAAGGCGTGAATAATCGCCTGGAGAAACAACTGGTCGTTTTACGGCACCCTATGATACATATTGCATTGCAGTACCGACGTCTCTTGAGCTGATGATCACACCCATGACCGCCATTCTTCCAAAATCAGAGGCCGACGCTGAAAGGCGAGAAGCAGTTGTTATAAAAAAATACGCCAATCGTCGGCTCTATAATACTGAGACCAGTGCCTATGTGACGTTGGACGATCTCGCGTCGATGGTACGGTCCGACCGCGATTTCTTGGTGTACGATGCAAAGACTGGCGACGATCTTACTCATTCTGTCTTGACGCAAATCATCGTCGATCAGGAGGGCAAATCTGGTGGCCAGACGCTGTTGCCAGTTCCATTTCTGAGGCAACTCATCCGGTTCTATGACGATAGTGTCGGTAAGATGGTGCCAAGTTATTTGCAGATGAGCCTGCAAACCTTGGTCAACGATCAGGAGCGTTTTCGATCGCAGTTTGCGCCCTTCTTCGCGCAATCACCGTTCGGCAGCACGGCATTTGATGCACTTCAGGAGCAGACTCGTAAGAACATGTCGATGTTCGAACAGGCCATGAAGATGTGGACCCCTTTTACAGGCGTCATTCCAATTCCGGGTGAGGCGGCTAAGGCTGGTGTTGGTAACTTAGCTGATGCGCCGGAACAGGCGGGCGCGATCACTCCGTTAGCCAATCAGACGAGTGCTGTGGTGCAGAGCCAGAGCCCTGGGAACAGCACGACTGCGGCGAACGATCTCGCAGAGTTAAAAGCTGAGCTTGCGGCCATGCAGCAAAAGATCGAAAAACTAGCACAAAGCCGTTGAGCACGGCTCAGCCATGGGTCGCGTTGCGCGAGGGGACGTAGGGCACAACGACTTCTGGCTTGCCGAAATGAAAGCCTTGAAGGTAATCTACTCCGGCATCAGCCAAAAGCGCCGCTGTTTTCTCATCGGCCACCCACTCGGCAACCGTTTTCATGCCGAATGAGCGCGCCAGATCGACAATCGTATTGATGAAAATCACATCAGCTTTGTCTGCCGCTAGGTTCCTGACAAACGCGCCGTCGATTTTGATGATGTCGACCGCTAGATGTTTCAGGTTCTTAAACGACGTATAGCCGGCGCCAAAATCATCCAGCGCTACGCGGCAGCCCAGCTCCTTTAGTGTATCGACGAACGCGACAGACTGGTCCATGTCGACGATGGCAGTCGTCTCCGTGATCTCGATCGTCAAACGCTCGGTAATGCTTCGGTCTCCGCCGGTCATGCGTTGCATTGCGGCCATCCACTCCGGGTCGATACACGTCATGCTGGAGACGTTCAGGGACAAATGCACGTGCGGATTGAGTTTGGCATATGCGAGTGAAAGGTCGAGCGTACGTCGGTCAATCAAGCGCGACAACCCAAGCTGTTCAGCTACCTCGATGAAGTCACCAGCCGAAATGATAGTACCATCCGGTTGTGCCAACCGAAGCAAGCACTCATAAAAAGCCAATTTCCGGGTCTTTGTGGAAACAATGGGCTGAAGCGCAAGCAACATGCGATTGTCGTCGAGTGCTGATATTACATCGTTTGCAATGGACTTATTTCGGTGGCGCAGGCTTTCCTGCATCGGATTCGGTTCGTAGGCCCGGAAACAGTCGTTCTGTTTGAGCCGCGCACTGTCGAGAGCCTGGAGGGAATGGCTCACCACACGCTGTACGCAATAAGCGTCGGACGGAATGAGAACGCCCCCGATCGAAACCGAAACGGGCAGTTTGCACGTGCTTGTTTGGATCGTTTTGTCATTGACGGCCTTCATCAACTGCTCGGCAATGAAACGCATCTGCACCGCGCCACAGTCAGTCAGGACCACTCCGAACTTGTTGGATGAGAAGCGACCAACAAGATCACACGTGCGCATTTTTACTCGCAGCAGACGGCCAACCGCCGCAATAACTTCGTCCCCCGTATCAAATCCGAAGGCATCATTGACGCTTGCCATATTGTTGACGGCAACCATCAGAAACGCCGCCGATCCTTTGCGACGCTTGGTCGCCTGAATAGTAGCTTCGAGCGCTTCTGTGAGGCGGATGCGGTTAAGTTGTCCGGTCAACTCGTCGTGATTGCTCCGAAACAGCAATCGCTGTTCCTCTGCATAGCGGTCAGTGATTACTCTAATGATGCCGCGTGCACGGACACCTTTGCCCATCTTGTCAGCCCACCAACTGCCGTGATCCTCCAGGCAGATAGAGGGTGCACTATATTGGCCGTTGGCGGCGAACCGATATTGCACGCGATATGGAATGGCCTTTTCAACCGCGCTATGCTGCCCCCCGATGGCTTGATTGCGTCCGGCCAGATCCTCGGCGGTTATTAACGTGTTGAAATCTGCCCCTGTGGAGATATCACCTATTGCCCCAACACCGAGCACGGTTGCGGCGTTGCTTTCCCAGTCAATGAGGTCGGTTTTCAAATCCCAAATGTAAGCGGTCTCCTCTACCGTCGAGAGGATGTCGATCAGACCTAGTTTAGCATTGTCAGGTTGATTGAGGGGCAGTGGGGAGACGCCGGCTGCACTTGGATCGTGCATTGCAGAGGCTGCTGGCGACGAGGGCGTTTTCACAGTTGGCTGACCTGGCATCGCTCAACGTTAACACGATAGAATCTACGCCATGACTTTTGAATCGAACGGCAAGCCGACGAGAGTTTCATCCGATGACGTTAGATAGAAAACGCTAACAATCGATAAAATTCGGATGATCATTGATGCGAGTTGTCCATGACTGGTTACTAGACCGGTCAACGCATAACAATGAAAACGGCCGCACCAGACTGGAGCGACCGTCATATATCCTCAAAGATCCGTCGTCTGTGGTTCTGAACCTACTGCTCACCGCCGATGTTGAGATCACGCCGTGCTACGCGGATGCCAATGGTATAGCCCGCCACCACATCGATAAGGGTCGCGATCATGATCAAGAAAAATACCGATGTGGCCGCCTGCGGCACAACGATGAATTCGACTAGGCAGACTACAAACACTAACATCGAAAGACCATGGTCGAGTAGCGATGCAGTAGATGTGTAAGTCGATTTCAGTAGCTCGATAAACAGCAACAGCAACATAAGAAGAAGAATGAAGTCACCCCAGGTGAATACCCACCTAGCTTTGATCATCGGGATTTCAAATATTTTTGTCTGCAACGTCGCGACCGGATCGCCACCGCCGCCCAGGAAGACGACTACATTGTATAGAATAAATGCAATGATGATCAACGGTAGGGCGCGCAGCGACATCTCACAACTCCATTGGTGACTGCCAGCAGTTAGCGATGAAGCCGTGACGTGAGTATGTCGAGCGCCACCAATTGCGGCCGTTTAGTCGCAACTCATGCGTCGGTTTTTGGTTCCAAAATCTGGCGGCCACGATACTTGCCGGTCTTCAGATCGATATGATGAGGACGGCGACGCTCGCCGCTGTCCTTGTCTTCGACGTATGTTGGCGCCTTCAGCGCATCAGCAGAGCGACGAAACCCGCGCTTCATCGGCGAGGTTTTCCTTTTTGGAACAGCCATTTCAGTCTCCAAGACCCAAGCAGTTAGGGCGTGATGAGGTTCGCAACCGCTCGGTCCGAGCGCGCGTTCGGCGTGGTCTATAGCCGGTCTCGTTGGCAAGCGCCAGTCAAGATGTAAAAAACGCCGGACCAGTAAGAGAACCTTGGTCTGGCGCGTGAGTGAGCGTAGAGCAGGTCACTGTGACAAGCGCAGGCTGGTGATATCGGCGGCGATCTCGCGGAAGGCTGCGGTAAGCGCGCCACCGTCCTCGGCTTGATAGAACTTGCTGCTGTCACTGGCACAGCTTTTCAGAGTGTCTGTCACCCGTGCTTTGTATGCCCCGGCGCTCTTTAGGTCGAACCCGACCGTGTAGACGACCACGCCTTTGGCCTTCATGGCTGCGCAAATTTCGACCGATAGTTTACTGACATTCACCGCGTCTGCTGAACCGTCGCCCTTATTGACGCCACCGACCGTATTGTACACGCCATCGGTCATCAGGATTACGGTTTTGATGGTCTTGCCGTCATTGTAGGCCACAGGCGTACTTGCGCCGGGCCAGATGCTCGACCAATTAGGCGAGATCAAATACCAAGCCCACATGGTGCCAAGCTGACCGGCCGTCGAACCATTGGCTTGCAGCTGGCCTGCTGCGGTCTTCAAAAGTGCCTTGTCATCGGTCATTGGAATAATTTCAGAATTTGGGCAGTTCTGCACCGTGCCTGTCAGATCCGAGCGGATCTTGAAGGCATCCGATCCGACGGGAGGCGCGTCCGTCTTTTCGTTAATGGTGGATTGGCGCTCGTAGACGCAGTTGTTTGCCGACACGCGGTTGCCGTCCACCTTCTTCAGCAAAGACCCCACGTTGACGCCTGCGGAGAACGGAGCGTAGCCGACGCGAACCTTCTGACTCGTGGGGCTGTCGGGCAACAGAATGTCGATCAGGCTCTTTGTTGCATTGCGCAGGTCGGCAATCTTTTGTCCGCCCATCGAGCCGGTCACGTCCAGCTGCAAGCCGACCTCGATATCTTTCGCATTGAAGATCGCGGTGCTGCTGGATGGAAATGAGATCTTCTCAACTCCTCCAACCTGAGCAAACGTAGTTGGAACGCTGGCATCAATATCGATAGAGACCGCGCCCTTGGCGCGATCGATGTTGACCTTGAAATTCGACACTGTAGCGTAGTTGCCGCCTGAGCCTGCGATGTTCAATTCGAAGTACTGTTTTGCCAACGCGGCGACAGCAGCATCATCGAGGTTGTTGAGGCGCAATCCCTTGGCAGCGGCCAGTGCGGCAGCATCGATCGCCGACGAGAATTTTCCAATTGCGTGATAGGCGCGGCCCATATCGATCGCCAGGCCGGTGATCATGAACAGCACGAACGCGCACAGCGCAAAGATCATCGCGACGGTGCCGTTCTCGTTGTTCGAGAAAGCGCCGATCTGTCGGGTCTCGTTTGCTGCCATGTTGTCCTCCTGAAGCCAGCGACGGATCGCTATGGCCAGGAGGGTTGCAATCGGCGTGCCGATGAATTCGGAGGTAGGCCAACGCGTATTCTTCAACTGAAATCGAAGTTACCAATTTGTTTCAATCAGTATCGGCAAATCAGCATTCGAATTCTGGCATACAACGGTGAACTTTCGCGGTGGCAAAAAATTGAGATCCCAAAACGGCACGGCAGGATCAAAAATCCCAAGCGATTCCGCCTTTTTCCCAGTCGCCGTATCTAACCGGATCGGGGCCACCGCGTCCGCCGACTTCGCTTGGACGTGCTTTCTCGTCAAACGCCTGCTGTCGCCGCTGCTCGGCTTCGGCCAGCGCACGCTTGGCCTCTGGCGTCAGAATGCGCAGAGGCTCGACATCCTGGATTGGCACAGTTGTGTCAATTTGGGTGACAGAATGGGCTGGCATATGTTCGACCCGTTTCACAAATATCTGTTGCGCTAGTGGCTCATACAAACACCACTCCCCATATGATATGAGATCCGCTGTTGGCGACGTAAAGAGTGCAGGACCGAGAGACGCACCATGCCAAGTAATTTTTTGAAGACTGGGCTGCTTTTGCTGTCGCTCACCGCAATTTTCATGGGCATGGGCGCAGTCGTCGGTGGCCAAGGCGGTTTGTGGGTCGCCTTCATTGCCGCGCTAGGTATGAATCTACTGACTTTCTGGAAATCGGATCAGCTGGTTCTGCGGATGCATGGAGCTCAAGAGGTGGACGCGTCAACCGCGCCGGATCTCCACCGCATGGTGCAAGGGCTGGCGCAGCGAGCCGCACTGCCGATGCCGCGAGTTTACATCATGCAAGCGGCCCAGCCCAACGCTTTTGCTACCGGTCGCAACCCCGCCAATTCGGCGGTTTGCGCTTCGACGGGGTTGCTCGACATGCTGACGCCGGAGGAAGTTTCCGGCGTGGTGGCGCATGAGCTGGCTCACATAAAGAACCGCGACACACTCACCATGACGATTGCGGCGTCAATCGGTGGTGCAATTTCAATGTTCGCGAACATGCTGCAGTTCGGTCTGTTGTTTGGCGGCAACCGCAACGGCCGCGCTGGAACATTGGGTACGATCGCGACTGCGCTGATCGCTCCTTTTGCGGCCATGATGGTGCAGATGGCCATCAGTCGCTCTCGTGAGTATCAGGCGGATCGTATTGGCTCTGAGATATGCGGTAATCCTTTGTGGCTGGCCTCCGCGCTGGTGAAGATCCAGAACGCTGTACGTGGTGGCATGGCAAGCCCTAGCGCTGAGCGTATTCCGGCCTCCGCGCATATGTTCATCATCAATCCGTTGACCGGGCGTGGTGTCGACAGCTTTTTCTCGACGCATCCCAAGACGGAAAATCGCGTCGCCGAGCTAGAGAAACTTGCGCAGGAATGGGCGCAATCCAATCAAGGTGGCACGTTTCTGCCACGGACTGCGCCGACCAGTGAGCGTGGGTCCACACCCATTGCCGGGCGCAGCCAACGTGGTCCATGGGGTTAAGGCCTTGTACAGCGATTGGGGCTGGCCGTCACCCAGACCGCGCGATAAGACCCGTGTCATCCTCGTGAGATGATGGGTTCCAATGGGTTACCGAGCGCGCGATACAAAAGCCAAGCTGCCACAAGGCTACGAAGTCCGGGCGTTAGCCGCAAATTTGATCGGATCGGTTCTGGTCAAAGGGCGCGCCCTGGACGACGCGATGGCGGCATCACTCGATGACTCGCTAGTGCGGAGCATGGAAGTCCGTGACCGGGCTATGGCGCGCTTGATTACCGCGACAGTGTTGCGACGCCTCGGTCAAATCGATGCCGTGATTGCAGCGTTCCTCGAAAAACCGCTTCCTGAGAAACGGGGCAATCTCTCGGCGATTTTGCAGGCAGCGGCTGCACAACTACTATTTCTTGGCTCGGCACCGCACGCAGTCATAAACGTTGCCGTAGAGCAGGTCTCCAAGGATCCAGCTGCCCGCCGCTTTGACAAGTTGGCCAATGCCGTGTTGCGCCGCATATCGGAAAAAGGTGCGGCGATTGTCGCTGCCCAAGACGCCGTGCAGCTCAACATCCCAGCCTGGATCTGGTTGCGCTGGGTCAAAGCCTATGGTGAGGCGACCGCGCGGCGAATCGCCGAAAGTTCGTTGCAGCAAGCGCCGCTCGACATTTCGGTAAAAACTGATCCAGCGCTGTGGGCCAAAACGCTTGGCGGCTCGGTTCTGCCGACCGGGACAGTTCGGATTGACGCGAGCGGCAGGGTCGACCAGATGCCGGGGTTTGCCGACGGGGCATGGTGGGTGCAGGATGCAGCGGCCGCGTTGCCATCGCGCCTGCTTGGTGACATCACGGGTAAACGCGTCGCGGATTTATGCGCAGCACCTGGTGGCAAGACCGCCGCGCTCGCGGTCAAGGGCGCAATCGTCACCGCCGTCGACTCGTCTGCCGATCGTCTTGCCCGGACTGCCGAAAACCTCAAGAGATTGAATTTGAAAGCGAATCTTGTTGCAGCCGACGTCAGGACGTGGCGTTCCAACACTCTGTTTGATGCGGTTCTGCTCGACGTGCCCTGTACGGCTACTGGCACCATCCGGCGGCATCCCGATATTCTGCGCCTGAAGCGTCCGGGCGACATGGCCAAACTCGCGAGTGTCCAAGCCACATTAGTTGAAAACGCAATCCACTTGGTTCGGCCTGGCGGCACAATCGTATATTGCTCCTGCTCGCTTGAGCCGGAAGAAGGCGTGATGCAAATCAATCGATTGCTTGCCGGCCGCAAAGCCCTGCGCAGATCTCCCGTTTCGGCATCTGAATTTGGCGGCGATCCATCTTGGGTTACAGTGGATGGCGACTTGCGTACTCTACCCTTTCACTACTCGGGCGACAGGCCGGAATTGTCCGGTATGGACGGGTTTTTTGCTAGCCGGTTGATACTTCACGAGTAGGTCTACGCACAACCTATTCGTTTGGCTGCCTTGTTTCGGTTATCGTGCAGCGCTAATCGAATTGTATGTTGTGCAGTCTGACGAACATTGGTCGAGTGGTTAGCAACGAGCGTCGGCAATGCCGCGTTTAACGCTAAGCGAGCAGACGCAGGTTGCGCGCTTGATACTCGACCGTTCGCGGCGCGCGACGACTGCGAAAATCAATCAATCGGCGCTGGTGCGGTGGCGCTATGGCGCGCCGGTTGCTGATAATCTGCTTATTGTTCCGCAGGAATTGCGTAGTGCCGACCCGAGCTTTGCAAGTGAGATCGAATTTGGCCACTTCGGTCTGGGCGGTACTGTCGCCATACTTGATGACAACCGGCCATTCTCAATAACACCTCCGTCCACAAATTGGGCCCGCGAGTTGCACGGGTTCGGGTGGCTTCGACACCTGGGTGCTGCCGGTAACGAACGAGCCCGTGATGCGGCGCTCGGATTGGTCGCTGAATGGATCAAACGTTACGATGATCGCCAAGGGACACCATGGGAACCTGCAGTAACAGGCCGTCGGTTGATGTCCTGGATCGTCAATGCGCCGCTGCTACTTGATGATGTGGAACCCGGAACTTTTGATTCGACGACCGATAGCCTGGGCGACCAGCTCATTCATTTATCGGCCACCTGGCCGGAGGCAACAGACGGCATTCCGCGACTGGTTGCGCTGACCGGCTTGTTGCTGGGCAGCGTCTGTATTGCCGGCCACGAGCGTCATCTGGCGGACTTGGAGGTGAAATTCGCTGCCGAACTGGAGCGACAGATCCTACCTGACGGAGGGCATGTTAGCCGCAATCCCGAAGTACTAGTGGAGCTATTACTTGACTTTCTCCCCTTACGTCAATGTTTTGCTACCCGTAGCAGGGCGCTTCCGATTGGTTTTGACGCGGCCATTGAGCGGATGCTGCGCATGGTCCGATTCATGCGACTCGGCGATGGTCGACTCGCACGATTCAACGGTATGTCGGCGCATAGTATCGATGCTTTGTCCGCAGTACTTGCGTACGACAGTGCATCGGAGCAGCGCTTGTCCGATGCGGCTGCATCCGCTTATGTGCGTGCGGCGCGGGGCGATATTGTCATCGTTGCCGACGTCGGCACACCGCCGCCGCTAGAGTTTGCCACTCGTGCCCACGCCGGCTGCTTATCGTTCGAATTGAGTATTGGGGCGCAGGCTGTATTCGTGAACGGCGGCGCGCCGACCCAGATGGCGCAGGAGTGGCAGGCCAGTGCCCGAGCGACAGCGAGCCATAATACGCTATGCCTCGGCGGTAAATCGTCCTCGAAACTCGTGCGGCATGCCGTTTTCGAGCAACTTCTCGGGGCGGCGCCGATACGGTTCCCAAGCGGTGTCTCGTACAAATCGACCGAGCGCGACGGTGGTTTTGAGATCGATGCGTTCCACGATGGTTACGTTCATCGGTACCGGCTGTTGCATCGTCGCCATCTCGTGCTGGATGCAAATGGCACGCGGTTGCGTGGGCAAGAACGGATCGGGCCACAACGCGGGCAGCTTCGGCTTGCCCAGGACTTGCCCTACGCCTTTCATTTTCATCTGGATCCAGCCATTTCGTGTCATCTGGGTGTCTGCGAGGCTGCGGCAGTCGTTACGCTCGCGGATGGACAGCGTTGGCGTTTCACTGCAGCTGGTGCAGCTATCTCTCTGGAGGACAGTATCCACTACGCTGAGCCAACCGGACCTGTCAGGAGCCAACAACTGGTTTTGCGCGGATCAACGTTTGGCGAAACCGATGTTGGGTGGACGTTCGAGTTGGTCGCAACTGATACTGATGATCAGCTAAGCTCACATCCACAGCTTAACGATCAAGCGTGCTGACACATGAATGATGGGGATACGAGATTCGATGACTGACTTGGCTCCAGTGCGCCGCGCTCTGATCTCGGTTTCAGACAAGACAGGCCTTGTGGCATTCGCGCAGGCGTTGAGTCTTCGCGGTATTGCTTTACTTTCAACGGGTGGCACTGCTGCGGCATTGAAGTCGGCGGGATTGGTCGTGACCGACGTGTCCGAGCACACTGGCTTTCCCGAAATGATGGATGGTCGCGTCAAAACCTTGCACCCGAAGATCCACGGTGGACTCCTTGCCATTCGCGGCAATGCCGCGCACGACGAATCAGCTGCTGCTTACGAGATCGCGCCGATTGATCTGCTAGTCGTCAACCTCTACCCGTTCGAGGCGACTGTGGCGCGGAGTGCTTCCTTCGACGATTGCATAGAGAATATCGACATCGGCGGCCCGGCTATGATCCGCGCTGCAGCAAAGAACCACGACGGCGTGACCGTCCTCGTAAGCACTGACGATTATCAGCCGCTGTTGACTGAGCTCGGATGCAATGATGGCAAGACAACACTGTCGTTTCGCAAGGCGATGGCGGCCAAAGCATACGCACGGACGGCGGCCTATGACGCAGCGATTTCGAATTGGTTCACGGATACTTTGGGCAACACAGCGCCAGCGTGGCGCGCCTTTGGCGGCGAACGGGCACAGGAGTTGCGCTACGGCGAAAACCCGCATCAGTGGGCGGCGTTTTATCGAACGCCCGAGCACCGTCGTGGTGTGGCCACAGCCGTCCAGCACCAAGGCAAAGAGTTATCGTACAATAATCTGAACGATACCGATGCGGCCTTCGAGTTGGTGGCCGAGTTCGATCCAGATTTAATAGCTGCCGTGGCGATCATTAAACACGCAAATCCGTGTGGAGTAGCCACTGGCTCCAGCCTGAAAGCCGCCTATCTGGCGGCGTTGCGTTGCGATTCCACTAGTGCGTTTGGCGGGATTGTCGCGCTCAATCGCGCAATCGACGCCGAGGCAGCGGAAGAGATTACCCGCATCTTCACGGAGGTTGTGATTGCGCCAGATGCGAGCCCAGAAGCGAAGGCGATCTTTGCATCGAAGAGGAATCTTCGACTGCTGACGACGGGTGGACTGCCTGATGCCGGGTTGGCTGGTGTTACGGTACGTTCGGTCGCCGGAGGGTTGCTCGTGCAGGCTCGTGACAATGGCGTGCTAAGCGCAGGGGCTATGAAGGTTGTTACAAAACGGAACCCGACGACCGCAGAGTTGAGCGATTTAACCTTTGCGTTTAAGGTAGCCAAGCATGTCAAATCCAATGCAATAGTGTACGCCAAGGACGGTTGTACCGTTGGCATTGGTGCTGGTCAGATGAGCCGCATCGATTCATCACGGATTGCGGCTTGGAAGTCGGCGGAAGCTACCAAAGTAGCAGGCTTGAGTCAGTCACTCGCAAAGGGCGCGGTAGCGGCATCCGATGCATTTTTCCCGTTTGCCGACGGCCTGCTCGCGGCGGCTGAAGCAGGTGCAACGGCAATCATCCAGCCGGGCGGATCGATGCGCGATGATGAGGTCATCAAGGCCGCTGACGATCACAACCTTGCCATGGTGTTTACTGGCATGCGCCATTTCCGCCATTGAGCGCTGATCTCAACAAATTCTCAGACAAATCCATTGCTGTCGTGCGTTTTTGATCGGCAACAACCACGGACTGGCCCATAGTCCGCAGCTCGCTGGCCAGACCGGATATCGAGGCGGGGTGTGGGCCAAAGTTGGCCACGCGCACGTCGTCTCAGCAGCCAACTGAGGCGATCCAATCTTTAGTCCAGCTTGGTTTATGGTGGCAAAGCGATGATCACGTTGTTTTTTACCGGAACTGGAATTCCAATTTTTATATGTTAGCATCGACATTTTGCCATTCGCTGCCGCTTCCCATAACGTGCAACGGTGGAGATCCAGATGGCTGAAGTCCCTTATCGACAACGAATGCACGCGAGCATGCTCGATATTGCGACCCGCGTGGTTGCGACCGAGGGATTGGCGGCACTGCAAGCACGACGCGTCGCGCAGGAGGCCGGGTGTGCGGTTGGCACGCTGTACAATGTGTTCGGTGGGCTCGACGATCTAATCATAGCGGCCAACGCAAATACGCTGGATCGACTTGGCGAGACCCTAACGCGCTCGGATCGCGCCACAACCGACCAAACGACCAAATCACGCCTGATGGCACTCGCGCTCGCATACTTGGCATTCGCTAAAGACAATAGCCACGCATGGCGATCTGTCTTCGAACACCAACTGAGCGTCGGCGCCCTGGTGCCCGATTGGTATCGTGAGCGTCAAGCAGCGTTGTTTGGCGTTGTGGAGTCGGTACTTGGCGCGGCAATCGTCGACCAACAGAAGCGTACGAGCGCTGCGCGGGCACTGTTTTCGGCTGTACATGGCATCGTAATGCTGTCGCTCGATCAAAAACTCGGCGATTTTGATGCTGCCGAGGCGGAACGCCAAGTCAGGTTCATCGTCGGCGCGTCTGCCGATGGCCTGAGTGCCCAGACTGGTTGCGCCATTTTCTGACATCCAAAAATTGGCT
>JANNRP010000458.1:0-4220 GCA_031401535.1 Hyphomicrobiaceae bacterium
CATCCCGCAGATGGCCAAACAAATACGCGATCTCGCAAGAACCAAGCTGACTGTGCCGATGCTCGCCTGGAGAAGCCGCGGGTCTTTCGGCACCCATTGTTTTGATAGTGCCAAAGCAGTTGCGGTGTCAGCCACAGGTGGTGTGATCGAAGCATGTGGCCACTGGGTTTTTAAAGAAAGAACTGAGTTCATCTGCGAGCAACTTTAGAGCGTCTAAGCGCGCCGACACCAAGCCACAACCTACTGAACCCCTAGGAAAGGCAAATACTCCATGTCAAACTACCTCGAAGTTTTAACCCCGCAAAACAGCCAAATAATCTTTATTGACCAGCAACCGCAAATGGCCTTCGGGGTGCAGTCGATCGACCGGCAGGTCCTGAAGAACAACGTCGTAGCATTGGCGAAGGCCGCGAAGGTATTCAAGATCCCGACGACAATCACGACCGTCGAAACTGAATCCTTCTCCGGCAACACCTACCCCGAGCTGCTGGCTGTGTTTCCCGAGAACAAGATCCTCGAGCGCACTTCAATGAACTCGTGGGACGATCAGAACGTCCGCGATGCGCTTGCAGCAAACAAGCGCAAGAAGGTGGTCGTTGCCGGCCTATGGACGGAGGTGTGCAATACGACCTTCGCGCTCAGCGCTATGAAGGACGCCGACTACGAGATTTACATGGTCGCGGACGCATCCGGTGGCACCTCTGCCGATGCTCACAAATATGCGATGGATCGAATGGTACAGGCTGGTGTCGTGCCCATGACGTGGCAACAGGTGCTTTTGGAATGGCAGCGCGATTGGGCCCGCAAGGAAACGTATGAGGCTGTGATGGCGATCGTTACTGAGCATTCTGGAGCTTACGGAATGGGAGTCGATTATGCTGTGACTCACGTCCACAAGGGACCGGAGCGCGTCAAACATGGTCAGCGCATTGGCCCGAAGCCGGCAAAAACCTGAAGTTACACCACCGCAAGTGTAACCATCATGGGACACGAACGAGGACGCAACTGTGCCGGGCTGCACTTCCGGGACTTTCCTGGCCGTTCATCACGTAGTCACAGCCTGCCCGACAGGGACTTCCATGGGGTCACCTGCGACTGCAATCGAAGGGTGCGGACATGAGCGCTGATGAGTATGGATCTACTGCGCAGCGCAGCGATGAGATCAAGCTCGACACACCTGTGACGACGGTGATCCGGCAGCGACCACTGCCGGAAGCAATCAGCCGCTACGAAGATTGGCTAAAGGAAATCATTCCAGTCGCTCAGAAATTTGCAGGCCACCAAAGCGTGAGTGTGATCCGGCCGCAGGCGAAATCCGACGCGTACACAATCGTCC
Organism: Hyphomicrobiaceae bacterium; assembly: GCA_031401535.1. GTDB lineage: Bacteria > Pseudomonadota > Alphaproteobacteria > Rhizobiales > Hyphomicrobiaceae > JAKFWF01. Next base: position 1,337 of record JANNRP010000458.1, read on the forward strand.
TCCACTTCGACACGATCACAAAACTACGCGGATGGCTCGACTCTGACATCCGGGCGCAGTTGGTTGAGAACATACGGCCGTTCCTCGTGGTCGAAGAAAATATCGATATCCAGACCGGTTTTGAATTCTGGTTTACGCCCCAGCCGGGGGGTAAGACAGCCAAACCCTATAAGCAATTCCTCATAACGCTTTCGGCGATCTTCCCACTGACGATCATCGTGCCTTGGCTGCTGGGTCCATTGTTCGCATGGTTACCCCTGCTTGGCTTGCCCGTCATTCGCCAATTTGCAATCGCTGCTGCGGTCGTTGCCCTCATGATCTACGTGGTAATGCCCCACTATACGAGATTCGTATCGCGATGGCTCTACGGTTGACCGAACCTAGCGGGCGCAGAGACGCAATGAGGTTCACAATTCCATTGAGGGAGTAGCACCATGGTATCCTCGACGACCCCGGATCTGATCCTGCATCGCGGTCTGTTCACGACGCTCGACCGGTCGAATCCCACGGCCAGCGCCGTTGCAATCAAGGACGGCAAATTCGCGTCCGTCGGCCTCGACAAGGAAGTCATGGCACTTGTTGGGCAGAACACGCGTGTCATCGACCTCAAGGGACGTCGGGTCTTGCCGGGGCTCATCGACAACCACCTGCACATCATTCGAGGTGGTCTCAACTTCAACATGGAGCTTCGCTGGGACGGTATACGCTCGCTCGCCGACGCCATGAATATGCTGAAACGCCAAGTCGCAAAGACCCCGCCGCCACAATGGGTGCGGGTCGTGGGCGGCTTCACCGAACACCAATTTGTCGAGAAGCGCCTACCGACCATCGAGGAACTCAATGCAGTGGCACCCGACACACCCGTCTTCTTATTGCATCTCTACGACCGAGCGCTGCTCAACGGTGCTGCTCTCCGGGCAGTAGGTTATACAAAGGATACGCAGAACCCGCCAGGCGGCGAGATCATGCGTGAATCGAATGGCAATCCGACTGGGCTTCTACTTGCCAAGCCGAATGCAGGCATTCTTTATGCGACACTTGCAAAAGGGCCGAAGCTGCCATTCGACTATCAGGTGAACTCGACCAGGCATTTCATGCGCGAGTTGAATCGCCTTGGCGTGACCGGCGCCATCGATGCCGGCGGCGGATTTCAAAATTATCCGGAAGACTATGCCGTCATTCAAAAACTTTCTGACGAAGGGAACCTCACCATTCGGCTGGCCTACAATCTCTTCACGCAAAAGCCTAAGGCTGAGAAGGACGATTTCCTTAACTGGACCAAGACTTCCACCTACAAGCAAGGCACGGACTATTTCCGGCACAATGGTGCTGGTGAAATGCTTGTATTCTCAGCTGCTGACTTCGAGGATTTTCGCCAGCCACGCCCTGACATGGCGCCGGAAATGGAAGGTGACCTCGAAGGCGTCGTGCGCATCCTTGCGGAGAACCGCTCTGGCCATGGCGGCTGCATGCCACCTATGACGAGACAATCGCACGCGCGCTCAATGTATTCGAGCACGTGAATCGGGACGTCCCGCTCGCTGGGCTCAACTGGTTCTTTGACCACGCCGAAACCATCTCCGAGCGGTCTATGGACCGTATCGCAGCACTTGGGGGCGGAATCGCCGTACAGCACCGCATGGCCTATCAGGGCGAGTATTTCGTCGAGCGCTATGGCATGGGCGCGGCCGAGGCGACGCCGCCTGTGGCCAGGATGCTGGAAAAGGGCATCAAGGTCTCCGCTGGCACCGATGCGACGCGCGTCGCGTCCTACAATCCCTGGGTTTCGCTCGCTTGGCTGGTGACCGGCCGTACGGTCGGCGGCCTACGTATCTACCCACAGCGCAACTGCCTCGACCGCGAGACGGCGCTGCGTATGTGGACCGAGAACGTGACCTGGTTTTCCAATGAGGAGGGTAAGAAAGGTCGAATCCAGGTTGGCCAGCTTGCTGATGTCTGCGTGCCTGACCGTGACTTCTTCTCCTGTGCCGAGAACGAAATCGCCGATTTGACTTCGGACCTTACGGTCGTTGGCGGCCGGATCGTCTACGGCGCTGGCGACTTTACGAAGCTGGATGATTCGACTCTACCTCCCGCCATGCCGGACTGGTCGCCGGTGCGGGCCTTCGGCGGTTATGCGGCCTGGGGCGAATCAAAAGAGCCTGGCAGTCAAGCCCTGCAGAGAAAGTTCGCGGCTAGATGCGGTTGCGCAAACACCTGCACCATTCATGGTCACGATCACGCGACGGCTTGGTCGAGTAAATTACCAATTTCTGATCTCAAGGACTTTTGGGGCGCGCTTGGATGCGCCTGCTGGGCAGTGTAACTGGCGAGGGATAATGACATGCTTCCGCTCGCTGAAATGGATGCTGCGCCCCGACCGAGCTCCGACCGATCGTTGGCGGACGCCAGCAAAGGCGCGACATCGACATTAGTATGAATATAATTGAGTCAGCCGTGCAGAAGAATGATCACAGGAACGTTGGCTGGACCTGCTTCAGCGTATTCGCGCTGCTGAATTCGAAGCGCGGTGTCACTATCCTGGAGTTGATGCAAGCGGCCGGCTGGTAGTCTCACTCCGTCCGCAGGCGTATTTTCATGCGGCCTTTGTCGGCATGACATTTTGCTCCGGCCTATAGTGGGACTGGATCGACCACAACGAGATGACGATCACATTGCCGTCGGCGATCACCAAGAATTCGGAGCAACACACGTTTCCTTTTGGTCAGATTACCAAGCAGATCATCGAGACCACACCGCAGATTTCGGGGTACCTTTTTCCGTCCTTAGGTGGTGACGCTGCCTACGTGGGTCACAACAAAGCAAAGGGCAGGCTCGACAAGACCTGCCCTTTGCCCCATTGGACACGGCACGACTTACGCCG
>JANNRP010000459.1:0-8323 GCA_031401535.1 Hyphomicrobiaceae bacterium
TGTTGGTTGGCACAGTGCATGGTGTGCTTTGCTGCAGAATGACGACGCGCTAGCTTGACGCGCAGAACATTCGGCAATCGGAGACGAGACAATGCGTGATATCAACCGGCGCACTTTGATCGAGCATACTTTGATATTGTCGCTTGCTGCCGCCACCAGTGGCCTCGTGGCACCCGCTCGTGCCGCAACCATCGCAGGAGACGTCACAAGCCTCAAGGGCGAGGTCAAAGCCGAGGTCGACGCCGCCCAGCGCATCTTGGCGCAGGGCGCGCAAGTCTTCGTCGATGATCTGATCATGACAGCGCCAACGGCACGCGTGACACTGACGCTTGGCCAGGGCACAACTATAAAACTCAGCGGGTCGGCACGGCTCAAGCTTGACCGCCACATGGTGAACGCCGGCGGATCGTTCGATCTGCAGGGTGGCGGGTTGCTATTCGAGCGGGGCGCCAATGGCCCCAAGGGCGATACCGCGTTCAAAAGCCCGTATGGACTTATTGCAGTGCGCGGCACCACATTTTTTGCCGGTCCAAGCAATGGCGTTTTTGGCGTTTTCGTCCAGCATGGCGAAATTGATGTCACGGCCGCCGGCAAGACCGTTCGCCTGCTGCCAGGTCAAGGCACAAACATTGCCAAACCGGGTGCCGCACCGTCGAGCGCCGCAAAATGGAAGCCTGCCCGGATCAGAGCTGCTTTTCTGAGCGTTGCTTGAGTTCCGTGTAGCGCTGGCTGATGACACGATCCGTTGGACAGAGCTGCGACAGTTCGGCCAACGCCGCTATAGCACGCTCGACATCCGTGGCGATCAAGGCAATAGCCACACGATAGGCTCTACGAACATCGCTTGGCATGTCGGCTGGCCAAGGCTCGTAGACGTCGAGGGGAACGCTGCGCCCACGCACGGCGAGCGCACCCAAAGGACGCAGTGTTTCCCGGTCGAGCGTTGCCGCGGCCACCGGACCGATACAGATGCGCGATCCAAGCGCTTTGTTGGCAGCCTCTAACCGGGACGCCGTATTCATGACGTCGCCGTGTGCGGTATAATCAAGCCTGCGCCCGCCTCCAACGTCGCCGATAATGACATCACCGGTTTCAATGCCGATCCGGGTCGGCCCGAAATCGAGCCGTCGCGCGTCGCCGTCCGCACGGAAACGCTCCGCGAATACCTGGATCGCCTCCGCGCAGGCAACGGCCTTGGCCGGGTGCGCCGCAAGATCGAGCGGCGCGTTAAAGATCGCATGCAAACCATCGCCGACGATCTTCTCGACCATGCCTTCGTGCTCGACAACGATGCGCGTCACACCATCGAAATACCGATCTAGCAGTTGCACGAGCACACGTGGCCCGGCCCGCTCGGTCATCGCCGTAAAGCCCTCGATATCCGTGAAAAGCGCCGTGATCTGGCGAGCTTCACCGGCAAGCTTCAAGAGACCGGGCTCAGCCAACATCCGGCGAACCACGGCCGCGGGCAGATGCTGCTCAAAACGACGCCGGATCGCGGCCTCCCTCACGCGCAGTTGCGACGCTACCAGGAATGCGGATATTGCAAAGGCAGCAGCCGCCCCCAGCGGTGGCGTCACCGGATCGAGCAGCATCGCCGCCGCATCGTGGGCAATTACGACAACGCCTATCCAGAGTGCCGCAATGCCGATTGTGACGGCAGCGGCAATCACTGGCGGCTGCCTGGTCGCGATCCAGGCAGCGAGCGCCGCCATTATGATGAGCGCTACCACCTCGATATAGATCAAAACCTGCGTCCGGCGGGGATTATCACCACTCATGATCTGCGCAACAGCGTCGGCCTGGATCTGCACGGTCGGCACCAGCGGGCCTGATACCGATGCCCTGAGCCCGCCGACTTCCGGGGCCGAAGCACCAATCAGCACGATCCCGCCCGCCAATCGTTGACGCACGCTAGCATCACGCATGACGTTGACCGCCGACAGGGTGCGGGTCGCATAAGATTGCTCATCGATCGGACGCAAACGAAGCGAAGCATCATAGGTCAGATCAAGACTTAATCCGCCCAGCCTCAAACGCGGCGGATCGGCCTCCAGAATATAAGCAGCCGCTTGATTAGCAAGCCGTGCAACCTCAAGCGCAAGGCCCGGCCGCACCTGATCGTCGGCGATCACGAGCAGTGGTACGTGCCTTACCCGTGCATCGCTATCGCCAGACAATGCCAGAATGCCGAAGCCGGCCGCTGACTCCGCCAAGCCTGCAACTGGGCCGATGGCACCGGCCGCCCTCCATACGCCGCCCAGATCTGGCGCGCCGCGGGCCAAGATTGCTGGCGGCGGTGGTGCCGTGTCGGAGGCATTGTCTGGATCAAGTGCAACGCCCACCACCGAAGGGGCAGTGCGTAATGCCGCTCCCAGTGCAACATCTCCATCAGCCAGTGTCGCGGCCAACAGCGCCAGTTCAGGCCGATTTGCAGCCTCAGCAAGTTTGCGCGCCAAAGCTGCTGGCGAACGCTCGTCTGGACCATCGATCAGAATGTCGAGACCAATGACCCGAGGCTGCGACATGGCAATTACTGATACCAATTCAGCCAAACGCTCACGGCTCCAAGGCCAGTTTCCAAGCGCTGCCAGCGATATCCGATCAATATCGACGACGGTGATTGGGACAGGAGATGGCGGTGCACGCCGCAATTCCAAAACCCTGTCGATCGCCGAATCCCGAACGGTATCGAAGGCGACCGATGAGACGGCAACGGCAAATGCCGTCATAGCCGCCAGCACTGCCAGCAGAATGCCAAATTGGGAACGTCTCTGGCTCAATCGTGGGGCTTCCGTGATAGGGCTGCGGCGGGTCTATCGCCACCCTAACCGCAAAACGCCGTCACCTCACCACGCCCGTTGCTCGATTGGTGTATGCGCGCACAGACAATAAATTGAGCAAATGGCGATTATGGCGCCGCCGCCGCCGTCGTGAATGCGTCGAGGGCATCCGCCATCGCCTTGAAGACAGCGTCCTTGTCCTTGACGCCATAACGCGCCTTGAGAGTATCAGCTGAGGTATAACCGATCATCACCTTGCCGTTCGCGTCCTGCCAAGCAACGACCCGCATCGGCAGATCAATGGCAATTTCCGGGCTGGCCAACATCAAAGGCGTGCCTAACTTAGGATTACCGAAAAACAATACCTGGGTTGGAGGCATATCGAGGCCAGCGGCCTTGGCTCCTGCAGCGTGGTCGACCCGTGCAATCGGCTTAATGCCTTTCGACTCAAGTGCGGCGATCAGTTTGTCCATAGTGCCGCTGACTGAGTTTTTGCTCTCCTTGACAGTAAGGCTTTCAGCGGATGCGCTTCCCGCGAATGCAACAATAAAAAACAAGCCTATCAGCACGCGCATGTTCATCTCCACCGTGGACCAGATCGCAAGATACACCGCGCGTTCCACTCGCCGCCTGAAAATCAAGGGTACTCACGCGAACGTGTCGCGTCGTGAACATGCTCGCGTCTAATGATCAGATAACCCCGCAGGACCCGATCCACCAGACTTCTGGCGCCACAGGAAATAAAGGTTGCGGCCGTAGATGAACACGCCGAATTGACCGATGATGATGACGGGATCAACCTTGTAGATGCCGTACGCCATTACCAGCAGGCCGCCGATGAAACTGAAGTACCAAAAGGTCTCGGGAACGACCGAACGGCGTGCTTTCTCACTGGCAATCCACTGTACGAACCAGCGTCCGGTGAACATCACCTGACCAAATAGCCCAACCCCCAGCCATAATCTGTCAGTTGGCGTCAACGCCTGCCACCAAAGCCCAAGCTTTGCAAAAAAAATGCCGATCAGATCCATGTGTCTCTCAATTGTGGTCGCCGCTGGGCCACGTCTCGACAATCAGTGGGACCTTGGTGCGGCGCCTGATCCAACTCACGCCGACCAGATCGTAAATCCCAACGAGCGCGCGGCCGATATTGTTGTATTTTGATTTTCCCGCCTGCCGCAGTCGATCGTTGACCGGCATGTAGGCAACCTCTTGGCCATAGGTCAGAAACAGTGCCGGCAAGTAGCGATGCATACTCGTGAAGAACGGCAGCCTTAGAAATACCTCGCGCCAGTAGACCTTGATGCCGCATCCCGTATCGGGGCAATTGTCTTTCAGAACCGCGTCACGAATCCAGTTGGCAGCTTTTGACGCCCACCGTTTCGAGCCCTCTGCTTTGCGACTGGTGCGAACCCCGCCGACAAGCGCTGGTCCTTTAGCGCCCGGAGCCACAAGCCGCCCAAGCAGGCGGGCAATGTCCGCCGGGTCATTCTGCCCGTCGCCATCCATGGTTGCGATAACCGGAAACTTTGCTGCGAGAATCCCTGATCGCATGGCCGTACTCTGCCCGGACCGCATACCGTGTCGCAAATACCGCAATTGGGCAAAAGCACCGCTGGAAATCAACGACTTGATCTCATCGGCCGTTGTGTCATCGCTGCAATCGTCGACGACGATCACCTCGCCAAGATTGGCCTGCGGCACGACGCGATAGGTCTCCTCGACCAGCCGCCCTATGTTGCCCGCCTCGTTGAGTGCCGGAATAATGATGGAAACGCGCATGGTGCGTCCTTTGCGCGCCGCTAAAGTTGGAGTTTCCCATAGCAGGCAGGCGAGGCCGATGCCAACGTTTCGCGAAGGGCTAAGTTTCGCACTGCACAAAAACAAGGTATGGAACCGGCGACGAAGCTCGCGATCGATGTTGAACGCGGCGGCAGATTCTAGGCATCTCTTGGCACAACCACGCTCAATGGCGCAGCAATCACCCTCAACTGGCGGCAGCGAAGTAGCGCGTTATGCGGGCCTGCTCGCTGGATTGATGGTTGGATTGTTGGCTATCCGCGTACTGGCGCTGAAGGTCAACGGCACCGATCTATTCTTTGATGAAGCGCAATACTGGTCGTGGAGCCTTGAACCGGCTTTCGGTTACTATTCCAAGCCGCCGCTTATCGCCTGGATTATTGGTGTGTCCACCACCGTGTGCGGCGTTTCCGAATTTTGCATCAGGTTACCCTCGCCGCTGATTCATGCGGCCACCGCTGGCTTGGTGTTCGCCATCGGTCGGCAACTGTACGATGCGCGCACCGGCTTTTGGTCGGCCCTCGTGTTCGCGACGCTGCCAGGGGTGTCATTTTCGGCCGGGATCATATCGACCGACGTACCGCTATTGTTTTGCTGGGCGCTCGCGCTTTTCGGCTATGTCGCGCTGACACAACAGACCCGTGCCTGGTGGCCGGTTGTCATCCTCGGTGTCGGCCTGGGCCTCGGTCTCAATGCAAAATATGCGATGGCTTATATCGTGTTGTGCATCGCGGTCGACCTCATGGCAACGCCCGAGCGGCGGCGCCTGCTGACTGACCTGCGGCTTTGGGCAGCGGGCACGATAGGTCTCATGCTGATTGCGCCGAACCTGATCTGGAACGCATCGCACAGTTTTGCGACATTCGCCCATACCGCCGACAATGCGAAATGGACGGGAAGTCTTGTCAACCCGCTCAAGGCACTGGAGTTTTTCGGTACGCAATTTGGTGTCTTCGGTCCCATCCTGTTTGGCGGCCTGCTAGTGATCGTGGTGCGAGCCTATCGCGACGGGCTCAACTCCGCTGACCGCCTGCTACTGGCATTTGCGGTGCCGGTGATCATCATCGTCACCGGCCAGGCATTTCTATCGCGCGCGCACGCCAACTGGGCTGCCGTCAGCTATTTGGCGGCAACCGTTCTCGTCACCGCGACCATGATCCGTGATGTGTCATGGGGCTGGCTGCGGGCGTCCCTGGCGCTGCATGTCGCTGTTATTGCCGCATTGGCTCTCGCCACGGCGACGGCCGGTACGGTGGCCGTGCCCGGCATCGGCGATCCCTTCGCACGTACGCTTGGTTGGCGCACGGTTGCCAACGAAACGGCCATGATCCTGGCCAATGCCCGCTCGGCTGGGCGGTCGTTCGGTAGCGTGATTACGGACGAGCGCGCCCTGTCGGCCGAGTTGCTCTTTTACATGCGCGACGAACCAACGCCGCTGCTGGCTTGGCGAACCTCGGCCAAGCCAGCCGATCACTACGAACTGACCCGTCCGTTCACGAACGCCAGCAAAGGACCCGTACTGCTCGTCGCCATGCGACGCGACGCATCGGAGATCACAGCCAAGTTTGGCCAGATTCGTGAGATCGCCACTAAGACGCTGGCGGCCGGACGCACGTCATCACGCACCATTGCATTCTATGAACTAGACGACTACCGCGGACGTTAATTCCAACATCCTGTAGAACCAACGAATTCTGGAGAACACCATGCAATTCAAAGGTAAAACCGCCATTGTGACCGGTTCCACTTCGGGCATCGGGTTGGGCATCGCCAAGGCGTTCGCCGCAGAAGGCGCAAACGTTGTGCTGAACGGCCTTGGGACTGAACAAGACAACGCAACTGCCATTCAGGAAGTTGCCGCCTTCGGCACACGCGTGGCGTTCGATGCAGCCAACATGCTCCGCCACAACCAGATCGCCGACATGGTGACCAAATGCGAAAAGGATTTTGGTAGCGTCGACATGCTGGTCAACAACGCTGGCATCCAGCACGTCGCGCCCGTCGAGGACTTTCCCATCGAGAAGTGGGACGCCATTATCGCAATCAACCTGACGTCAGCATTCCACGCCGTCCGCGCCGCTGTTCCCGGCATGAAGGCCCGGAAATTTGGCCGCATCATCAATTTGTGCTCGGCCCACTCACTCATCGCCTCACCGTACAAATCCGCCTATGTAGCGGCCAAGCACGGCCTTGCCGGTTTCACAAAATCGGTTGCTCTCGAAGTTGCGCAATCCGGCATCACGTCGAACGCCATCTCGCCCGGCTTTGTCTGGACACCGCTCGTGGAAAAGCAAATCCCGGACGTGGCCAAGTCGGAAGGGATTTCCGAAGAGGCCGCCAAGAAGAAACTACTTGCCAAGCAGCCCACGCAGCAGTTCGTCACGGTTGAGCAAGTTGCGGCGCTGGCTGTGTTTCTCAGTGGCGCGGCCGCCGCCAGTATCACGGGCGCCAACTATTCGATCGATGGCGGTTGGACAGCCGAATGATCGAACCGTCAAACACCACTGCCGACCACCCAGAGATGCCTGTGACCAAGAAACGAATCAACGTCGCGTTGCAAGGCGGGGGCTCGCACGGCGCCTACGCTTGGGGCGTGCTCGACCGACTTCTCGCCGACGACCGTATCGAGATCGAAGCCGTATCGGGCACCAGTGCCGGCGCCATCAACGCGGTCGTCATGGCCGAAGGACTTGTCGAGGGTGGTCGCGCCAGGGCACGGGCGCAATTGACAGAGTTCTGGGAGCGGGTTGCCTACGGCGGTCCAGCAAGCGGGTTGCAAAATTGGGGATTGGACAAGGTTTGGGGGCTCGACCAGAAGCCGGCGGTAATGATGTTCGCGTGGCTGTCGAGCGTGGCGTCGCCCTACCAATTCAACCCATTAAATATCAACCCATTGCGCGATCTGCTGCTGAGCGAAGTCGACTTTGACAAGGTTCAATGTTGCACCTCAATGCGACTTTTCATATCGGCAACCAACGTGCGCACAGGCCAAATTAAAATCTTCACCGGCGCCGAGATCACTGCCGACGCCGTGCTCGCGTCGGCGTGTCTGCCGACAGTCTTCCAGGCCGTCGAGATCAATGGCGAGGCCTACTGGGATGGCGGGTATATGGGCAACCCCGCGATCGAGCCATTCTTGCACAATTGCGAATCGCCCGACGTGCTTCTGGTGCAGGTCAATCCCATCCGACGTAAGGAGTTGCCGCATAGCGCCAGCGAGATCGCCGACCGAGTGAACGAAGTTTCGTTCAACGCTCCGTTACTGCGCGAATTGCACCACGTCGAGTTCATCAACGGCTGCCTGCGGCGCGGACACCTCAAGGGCGTCGGCTATCGCGAGATTTTTCTGCATCGGCTCGGAGGTGGCGCTGACCTGCACGGCTTCCCGGCATCGAGCAAACTCGATGGCGACATACAATTGCTCCGAACGTTGCACGATTTGGGCGAGAAGGCTGCCGATACGTGGCTCGCGACCAACTTCGACAAAATAGGGCATAAAAGTACGATGGATTTGTCACCGTTCCGATCGGCAAAATTAGCCTAGAACGACGAGCAAACTCCTAACCATCACTGCTGAAAATTGAACCGCGCTGCCCGAGATTGCGGAACATCTGCTTCAAGATGCCTTCGTCATTTTGATTAGCCGACGGCGTCTTGCGGCTGATCGTATCGAAGACCTTGCCATCTTTCATGCCATAGTTGGCGACACGATCGACGCTGCCGACTTGATTGAAGTAGAC
>JANNRP010000460.1:0-3727 GCA_031401535.1 Hyphomicrobiaceae bacterium
CTCATTCAGCGGACGTCGACTACCGGGGTTTAGTCAGCCTTCATCACGAAGCAGTCGATCGTCAGACGCCGCAATTCCAGACAGGTATTGGCGGCGGCTTGAGCGTCAAATCCGGCGAAGCGCGCCCGGTAGAGCTGGCGGCTATCCTTCTGCACGGGCGCGGTGACAGGTCGGGCGGCGGCTAACAGACCTTGCGATTTGGATTGAGCGTCCTTCAATACGCGCTCAGCTTCAGCCGGTGTGGCAAACGCACCAATCTGAATGTGAAAGCCGTTTTTTCCCGGCGCAGCAGCTAGCGGCGCTATTGGTTCGACCGGCCCACGCAATTTTGTCGGTGCGGCAACCGTGGCCATCGCAACCTGTTGTGGCCTGGATTGGGGTGCCACAATGGGAGTGAAGGTGGCTGGCATCCCGACCGTCAAATTCTGCGCTTGGGCTTGCAGCGAAGAAGGCGGCGCGCCCCGTACGGGTACACCGGACTTTGCGATGATCGTCGTTTGCGCGACTGGCGCAGTATGCGACGCGAGCACCGGCACAGCAGCAGGTTCGCCGATTGGCTCAACCGACGCCTCGACCGACTGCAACACGGGCGTTGCAAAGGTGCGGACGCGGGCCGCAACCATCACTGGACGAACCTTGGCGACCTCGTAGGCGACCGCTGGTGTTTCGGTGACGGGCAGATCGGCAGCCGGTGCAGGTTGACTATCAACCACTTCGACAGCTGCCAGTTGCGGACGGACCGTCAGCATCGGTTTCGCAACCGGTACCGTAGCGGCCACTTGGGCTGGCGCCATCTTTGTCTTCGGCGGGCTGGCCTTTCCAGCCGCCGCTACGGCCGCGGCCGCAATCGCTGGCTTTGCACGCGCCACCAGGACCGGGGCTACCTTGCGGGTTTTGACGGGTGACGCACGCAGCAGGCTGCGCGTTAAAATCGTACGCATCGTTACGTTGCGCGTCCCAGCGGTGAGCCCACCAAAGACGACGGCTACTAGGTGCTTTTCACCTCGACGCATGGATGTCACAAGATTGAACCCCGACATCCGCGTGTAGCCAGTCTTGATGCCGTCAACGCCTTCGAAGGTGCCGAGCAGCGTATTGTGATTGCGGTGGCCGGCACCGTTGTACGTGAACGACTTCGTTGCAAACAGCGGGTAGAGTTTTGGGAAATCGTCTTGCAGACGCATCGCCAGGGTCAGCATATCCCGCGCCGTTGTAACCTGCCCGCTATCGGGCAATCCGTGAGCGTTGCGGAACGTCGTTCGGCTCATACCCAGTGAGCGGGCCTTCTGCGTCATCATCTCGGCGAATTTGACTTCCGTGCCACCCATCGCCTCTGCCAGCACGATCGCCATGTCGTTGGCGGACTTCGTAATCAGCGCCTTTATGGCATCCATTACCGCGATCTGCTCACCGGGCTCCAGGTCGAGCTTGGTTGGCGCCGCGGACGCGGCCTCTTGGCTTACTTTAAGCTTGGTCCATGGCATCAAGCGCCCGGCTTCGAGTTGCTCGAAGGCCATATAGATCGTCATCATCTTCGTAAGTGAAGCTGGATAACGCGGCTCGTCGGCGGCCTCGGCGTGCAGAGTCTGACCGGTGTTCATGTCGATTACCATGGCAGCGTGTCGCGACGCGGCACTGGCAGGGGCGGCGTCGAGCAGCACAAATACGGCTACGCCCAGCGCGAGCAGTATCTGCTCGAGCGCCACATGCCACAGTGCTGGACCCGTTCTGCGCATCCTAGTCCCGTATCGGCGCACAACCCCCGCGCGCCCTGCATGATCTTGGGTTGCATTCTCTGTCGCTGAGCCGCGCGACCGATTTGCGGCCCAATTGGGGTTTCCTGCGGGCATAACCCTTGGAGCCTCCCGACCGCAAAACAGATATACGGCCGTCACACTAGGTTTAGGTAAACCGGTACGGTGAATGAATGACGCCTGACTGTGCCAATTCGGAATAACGCCAAGACTGACGGCAATTGACTGCAGAGAGTACGATCCGATGTCGCTGAAATGGGGTGCCGTTGCGATAGTCATCGCGGGACTTGGTCTCGCGGCCTACGGCATCTGGACGCGGATCAAAGACCCGCCACGGGTGATCAGCACCAGTACAATCGAGATCGCCATCAATAGCATCGAAGATGGGAAAACACGCCTGCGCACACGCACGCTAGTGTCGGGTAGCAATACCTGGAGCGAGATCGAACTCCCAAACGGTATCTGGATCGACTGCGCCCGCGATTGCACATCGGCCGCGCGCAAGGCCACGATAGAGTTCTGGCAGGAACAACAAAGGAGGCGGTGAGTGCAGGAACTGCGCGCCGCGTTCCCGGCCTCACCCAAAACTTGATCCGAACTTGTTCGAACGTGGGAAACCCTTCGGTACCAGTTGACCGGCTCCGGCGCGGGCGCCGATCCAATCCTTGAACTCGGCCAGGGGAAGCGTAAAGGTGCGGCCCGCCCCATCGAGCCAAATCAACCCTTCCTTCTTGACGAACACACGGGCATCCGAAATGCCGCCATCCTTGTAGCGCTGCAGGATCACGCCCTTGCCGCGCGTCATCTCCGACAGTTCGGCCATCGTGAAGATCAGCATCTTGCGATTCTCGCCAACCACCGCGACCATGTCTCCAGCCGCCTGCACGCAGACGCGCGCCTCGTCAGGCTCCGACACATTAAGCACCTGTTTGCCTTTGCGGGTCGACGCCAGTACTTCGTCCTCCGGCACCACGAAGCCATACCCGCTGGTCGACGCCACCAGCAGTTTGCGGCCCGGCTGATGCACGAACAGATCGATGAAGTCGTGATTTTCCTCGACGTCCACCATTAGCCGCACCGGCTCGCCATGACCTCGCCCACCGGGAAGCTGATCACCGCCGATGGTGTAGAACCGGCCATTGGTGGCAAACACCAGCAGTTTGTCAGTTGTATGCGCCTTAACTGCCTTCTTCAAACTGTCGCCCTGTTTGAATTCAAGTTTCGACAGGTCGTCCTGATGCCCCTTCATGGCGCGGATCCAGCCCTTGTCGGACAGGATAATCGTGATTGGCTCCTTCTCGATCATCGCCGCTTCAAGATCGACGTCGATCTCAGGTGCATCGGCGAGGATCGTGCGGCGGCGGCCAAGCACCGTCTTCTTGGAATAGCGCTCGCGCGTCGCCTTGATCTCATCGGCGATTCGATCCCATTGCATTTGGTCGGATGCCAGCAGCGCCTGCAGCTCACGCTTCTCCTTCGAGAGCCGATCGTGCTCTGCCTTGATCTCTATTTCTTCGAGTTTCGACAGCGACCGCAGCCGCAGATTGAGAATCGCGTCGGCTTGGACTTCTGAGAGCTTGAACCGGGCCATCAAGGCCTGCTTCGGCTCATCCTCGAAGCGGACAATGCGGATCACTTCATCAAGGTTGAGATAAGCGATCAAATAGCCGTCGAGCACCTCAAGGCGATGGTCGATCTTGGCCAGTCTGAAATTCGAGCGCCGGATCAGCACCTCGACGCGATGCTCGAGCCATTGGCTAAGCACGTCACGCAATGACAGGACATTTGGAATTTGCCCTGCCGACAGCACGTTCATGTTGAGGCCGAAGCGAATTTCCAGCTCGGACAGGCGGAACAGGCTTTCCATCATGATCACGGCATCGACCGCGCGGCTCTTGGGCTCGATGACGAGGCGCACCTCCTCGGCACTTTCATCGCGCACGTCACCGACCAAAGGCAACTTCTTCTCAGCG
>JANNRP010000461.1:0-6028 GCA_031401535.1 Hyphomicrobiaceae bacterium
CAGCTCTATGTCATCGTGCAGTCGATGCTGATGGATCCAACGACCAGGGATCTGGTACGGCAGCATTACGATGAGACCCACGATATACTGGTATCGTTGTTTAAGAACCAGGATGTTCTGGAGGGTCTTGTCGCTGTGAAACTGTTGATCGAACGCGATTGCCCCTTCGGGGCGTTAAAAAAGATCCGATCACTCTTTGAGATTGAGGATGAGCTTGTGAGTTCGAAGAGCACGCCGGAGCCAGTCAAAGCTCCGGCATAAGGTTGGTTGACTGGTCACGCTGCCCATTCCGGTGATTGCGACCACTTGTTCCGGCGGATTGCGACCACCTGTTCTGGTCCATTGCGACCAGCTGAGGGCGGGGCGGATTTTGCGCCGTAGGGTGGTTGGTTGATCTCAGTGTTCGTGATTGGCGTCAAGCGGCTGGGCTGGCTTTTTTCGTCGGGGCTTGGCTCGATACAGCAGCAATAGCTTGGGCACAGTGGTCATTTCCGAATCCCTTTTGCTGATCCCGCGCTCGCCGCCGCCGCTTCGACGAGCACAGCGGCTTGCTCCTCGCCAACCTTGAGTTTGCGCATCGACGGGCCGTCGAGGGCGAGGCGGTAGGCATTGTGGACGAGCCGATCCAGGATGGCGTCGGCGAAGGTCGGCTCGCCGATCACGTCGTGCCACGTGGTTGTCGGCAGCTGGCTGGTGATCAGCGTTGAACCTCGGCCGTAACGGTCCTCGACGATCTCCATCAGATCGCGGCGCTGGTTGGGGTTGAGGCGGTCAGGTCCCCAGTCGTCGAGGATCAGAAGATCCGCTTTCACGAGCGTGCGGAACAACTTGGTGAAGCGGCCGTCACCGTGGGCCAGTTCGAGGTCGGCAAACAGGCGTGGCACACGGGCGTAATGCACGGTGTAGCCGTCGCGGCAGGCCTTCTGCGCCAGGGCACAACTGAGCCACGACTTGCCGACACCGCATGGTCCGGTAACCAGCAGATTGCGGTGCTCCGCAATCCAGCGACAGGCGGCCAACTGCTGGAACAACGCTTTGTCGAGCTGCCGGGGGCTGCGGTAGTCGACGTCCTCGACCGAGGCTTGGTCGTGCCGCAATTTTGCCGAGCGCAGGCGGCTCTGGACGCGCTTGGTGTTGCGGTTGGCGGCCTCGCGATCAAGCAGCAGACCGAGCCATTCGGCGTGGCCGAGGTCCTTGGCCGCGTCCTGCGATTGCAGTTCGGTGAAGGCGTCGGCCATGCCATCGAGATTGAACGCGCGTAACTGGTCGAGTGTCGGGTGCATCAGCATTGTTTTTGTCCTCAGTGGAAGTAACGGGGGCCACGGATGTTGTCGTGCACTATCGCGGGCCCGTCCGTGGCGACTGCGGGCCGTTGGCGATCCAGGTTGGTCTTCAGGATGGAGGTGACCGACGTATACGAGCGCGCGCCGATCTCCAGCGCCCGGCCGCAAGCAGCTTCGAGCCGTTCCGGGCCGAAGGCCTTGGCATGCCTGAGGATGCCGAGGCAGGACCTGAAGCCCTGCTCCGGATGCGTCTTCTCGCGCAGGATGATCTCGATCAGCGCGGAGGTCTTGGGGCCGATCCCGTCAGCGTGGCGCTGGATGCGCTGCGGCGTCCAGTCGCCATAGCGCCGATGGCTCGATGGCATGTGCTCGCGCACGGTGGTGTGGCGGCGGTTCGACGACGACCGCACGTGTGCCGCGACGCGTGCGCCGCGCTGGAACACTTCAACGGTGCGGGCGGTGATCCGCACCCATAGCTTCTCGCGCAAGAGGCCGTGCGGCACCGAGTAGTAATGCTTCTCGACCTCGACATGGTAATCGAGCCCGGCGCGGCATTCCTTCCATTCAGCGTAGACGTAGGGTTCGGTTGGCAGCGGCTTCAGCGCGGGTTTGTCCAACGCGTCGAACAGCGCCTGGCGGCTTGCACCAAGGTGCCGGGATACGCGGGTGTTGAGCAGCACAACGCATTCGCGGATCGCGTCGTTCAACTCGCTCAGCGTGAAGAACTGACGGTTGCGCAGTTTGGCGATGATCCAGCGCGTCGCCAGCAAAACGGCCGCCTCGACCTTGGCCTTGTCGCGCGGCTTATAGGGCCGTGCGGGCAGAACTGCGGTGCCGTAATGCGCGGCCATCTCGGCATAGGTGCGGTTGACAGTCGGCTCATAGAAGCAGGCTTTGGTGATGCCCGACTTGAGGTTGTCCGACACCAGCAGCGCCGCCACGCCACCGAGATCGGCGAAGGCGCGGGTATGCGAGCCGATCCAATCTGCAAGCCCCTGCGTGAATGTCGCCTCGGCATAGGTGTAGCTCGACGCGCCGAGCACTGCGACGAACAGCTGGCAGGCCAGCACCTCGCCGGTGGCGCCGTCGACGATGGACATTGTCGTCCCGGCATAGTCGACGAACAGGCGCTCGCCCGCCACATGCACCTGCCGCATCGTTGGCGACAGACGGCCGCTCCAGGTACGGTACAGTTCGCAGAAGTGGCTGTAGGCGTGGCCGCCCGGATGCACGGCGCGATGCTCCTGCCACAGCAATTGCAGCGTCACGCCCTTGCGGCGCAGCTCGCGATGGATCGTCGGCCAGTCGGGCTTGGGCCGTTGATCGATGGTGGCAGCCGGGGACGATGGATAAAGCCGCGCCTCCAACGCATCGTCGGTCGTGTCATCGGGCAACGGCCAGCCGACGCCGGACGACCGCGCCCGCCGCAGGAACTCGCCTGCAGCCGTGGCTCCGATATTGAGGCTCGCCGCGATCTGGCGGTTCGACATGCCCTCGGCACTCAGCCGCAGCACGTCGCGTATCTTGCGCATGGGCAATCTCTGTCCGGCCATTCCCGCTCCTTGTTGAAAAGGAGCAAGCCATGGCCTGTTCGAGGATCACCCTACGGTGCTCAATCCACCCGTCCACAACCTGGTCGCAATCGACCGGAATGGGTGGTCGCGATCAACCAGAACGACTGGTCGCGATCAATCGGAATCACTGGTCGCAATGGACCAGAATGGGCACGCCAGCTCACTATATGTAGCATCTCTCCAAAGGAACTTGCTCGAAGCGTAGCAGAGTGCGATTGTACTGGTTGCGGCGACCCTAGTTAAGGAGAGATTTCACCCCGCTGTTTATTGACTTAAAGCACTGTTTTTGTGCGCTGAACGATACACATGGAGTAGCGCGTGCAATCAACCGAAATGAACTCAGAACGCCTGGCGCCCGAACACCCCAACGGCATAAAATTGGTGCAAGTTGGGTGTGGTCCGCAGCA
Source organism: Hyphomicrobiaceae bacterium (assembly GCA_031401535.1). Lineage (GTDB taxonomy): Bacteria > Pseudomonadota > Alphaproteobacteria > Rhizobiales > Hyphomicrobiaceae > JAKFWF01. Next base: position 3,265 of record JANNRP010000461.1, read on the forward strand.
TATTCGTAAGCAGTGGTGGAATATCGACATACGGCCGTTTACGGGAATCGACGAGGCGATGGATGCAACCATGCCCTGGCGCTGGAGCAATCAATTAGAGCTTATTTATGCAGAGCACTTCCTAGAACACCTTACGCTGGAACGTGGCGTGGCATTTCTTGTGAATGCTGGCAATGCACTTAAAGTGGGCGGCAAGATTAGACTTTCGACGCCCAGCCTTGAATGGGTTTTGTCCACACACTTCAACGTGAACGAGGTCGATCCTCAGCGCGCGATCAACCAGACGATCGCTTTTAATCGCGCCTTTTATGGATGGGGACATCAATTCCTTTACTCGCGTGCTATGCTTCTCCACCTCCTCCGTTCTCTCAATTACGAGAACCCAACATTCTACGACTACGGAGTTAGTGAAGATCCGAGACTGAACGCACTCGAATTGCACGGTGGCTGGGATAAGTCAGGTGTCTTTCCTTCGGTGTGGATCGTTGAAGGTACGCGGGGAGATCTACGCACTGAGCAGCCGGACGATCTTAAGGCTTTCATTGACCACGAGTTCGGTCGTCACGTCCGTAGCGGACACTGATTAATCCCTAACCACTGGTGAGAAATAAGAGCGCATTGCTGCGTCCGGCTACGATATTGGGTTGGGGTCCAAAATGTCTAAAAGCAATATTAGAGGCTTCGTTGATCGCGTTGGTCACGACATCATCTCGGGTTGGCTCGTCGATCAGACGAACCCAAGTATTTCGCGCCGCGTGATTGTGAAAAAAGACGAGGTTACCATCAGCACGGCGACTTGCAATCTCGCCCGCGAAGATTTGGCCATCCTTGGACTTGGCACCACAGAGTTTGCCTTCGAGGTACCGCTCCCAAACAGGACTATAGTAGATATCAGCGCGATCACTGTTATTGATGCACAAACCGAATCAATTGTTCCTTTCACGAGCACTTCTGAAAGTTACGAGGGCGTCGTCGAAGTTGTTCAAAGTCAGAGGGTGTCCGGATGGGCGTGGCGAGTTGGACATAGAGATCCAGTAAATGTTGAAATACGTGTAGGCCGCAAAGTAGTGGCGGTAGTGGCCGCCGATCGCGAACGAAGCGATCTTCGCAAGGCTGGCATTGGCACGGGCAGACATGCATTTGAGTTCAACCTTAAATCGGCATTGGCCGATCAACATTTCACTGCAATTGACGTCACCGCTCGCATCCAAGGTACAGACATACCACTTTATCGCTTCTCTGAGCATTCCGGCGTAAGTTCAGCCACTTCATTTGTCGACAGCGAAACGTCGCACACTCAGGGTGCTCTCAGCGTTCACCGCGGAGCAATCACGGGCTGGATCCGCAGGCCAAATCAGTCAGCGCCGCAAACAGTAAGTATCAGTGTCGACGGGCAAGTGGTTTGGAAAGGTCCGTCGAGACGACTCGTCCGCGTAAACGGCGGTTCACCGATCTCCGCAGGGTTCCGTGTAGAGCTGCCGTCACCGCGCAGTCGCTGCTCGGAACGCATAATTCGAGCGGAGCTAGCAGACGGCACCCAAGTTCCAGGCAGTCCATTAATGATTCCATCGATAGGTCAATTTCTAGGCAATGTAGAAAAAATTACTCTATCTGAGACCGGCCTCGATATCGAAGGCTGGGCAATCAATACAACGCGACCTAGCAATAAAGTAGCTCTTACGATTCGTTGCGGTAGTTTCGAGCTAGCATCAACTTGGACATCGGTACGTCGAACCGATCTGGATATAACAGGATTTGAGTCACCCTTTGCAGGGTTTAAGGTCACTTGCAACGATCTACCTAAATCACTCGATTTACGAGCTATAACTGTTGAGCCAGGCCTCTGCGATAAATCTTTGCCGATCGCTACCAACGCTATTAGCACAGATCATTCCAATAATGATGATGATAACTTAAGGGAAATTGCTTCGACTAAACCTGACGATATTATCGAGGGATCAATCGACGAGGTAACCAATCGTCAAATTCGAGGATGGGCGAGAAATAGTCGAAATTCACAAGCGCAGGTTGTGCTCGACTGCTTTATCGATGGCAAGCCTTATGCAACTGCGAGTGCTAGAAAGTTCCGCGCCGATTTGAAAAAGCATTTCGGAGATCACGGCTTTCATGAATACATGTTTGAACTCACTCCAAACATGTCAAGCTCTCGGCCGGGTATAATTACCATAAAACCCAGCATTGGCATAAATAAGATTAATACTAAAAATTCACATATTAAGCATAATTTGCCTAAAGTTAAACAAATATCAAATAGATCTGGTCCTATCATGACGGCCCATTGGTATAATACTGAATATACATCACCCAACCACACCCCAAAGGTGGCGTTAATTGTAATCAACCGCAATGGTGCGGCACTTTTGCAAAAACTATTCAAATCAATTTTAAATTTTAACAAATACCAATTATTCGAAATCATTGTTATCGATCATGGATCCACGGACGGCACCGACAAAATTTGTTCTGAATTTTCTGCCCTCTTACCAGTGCGTCTATTCGAGCGTGGGCATAACTATTCGTTCTCGGCGTCAAACAATTTTGGCGCGACGCAAACAGACGCTGAAATTTTGTTATTCATCAATAATGATGTTTGCTTGACCCAGGACTGCCTTGCACGCTTGGTTTGTTTACTGCAAGATCCAACTGTGGGTTGCGTTGGTATTAAACTACTCGACGATGCTCCAGACCACGAGCAGCGAACAACAGGACCCATTCAGCATCTTGGAGTTCATTTTCAAGCAGC
>JANNRP010000462.1:0-10610 GCA_031401535.1 Hyphomicrobiaceae bacterium
GTCGTGCTCTCTACCATTGTCATGCGTCGGTCCTCACCGCTCGACCAGCGCAACGCGCGCATTGAACCAATTCATGAACATCGAGGTTACCAGGGAGAGCGTCAGATAACATGCCATCACGAGCAAGATGATCTCGACCGCCTGCCCCGTTTGATTGAGCATGGTTCCCGTGACGCTCACCAATTCCGGATAGGCAATGGCAAGCCCCAGCGACGAATTCTTCGTGAGGTTTAGATACTGGCTCGTCAGCGGCGGGATTACGATGCGCATCGCTTGCGGAATAACCACTAATTTCAACGCCTGGGTGGGCTGTAACCCCAGTGCAGCCGCAGCTTCCTTCTGCCCCTTGGACACTGCGAGAATGCCGGCACGAACAATCTCAGCGATGAAACTCGCCGTATATAGACTGAGGCCGAACAACAGCGCCATAAACTCCGGTGTGACGACGAACCCGCCCGTAAAGTTAAACGGGCCCTTTACCGGCATATCGAAGGTCATCGGGCGGCCAAGTACCAGCGCCACCAGAAGTGGCAACACCAGGATCAGTCCAACGCCCGTCCAAAACACCGGAAACGTCTGCCCGGTGAGCAAACGGCGACGCTTCGCCCACATGCCGATCAGAACGGTCGCGACCAACCCCGCCAAAGCCGCCAGCCCAACATATTCGAGCCCCGGCTGATACACCGGCGCCGGCAAATTGATGCCGCGATTGCTCAAGAACCCGCCACCCGGCAGCACCATTGCTTCGCGCGCCTGCGGCAGCGATTTGATGACGCCAAAATACCAAAAGAAGAGTTGCAACAGCAGCGGCATGTTCCGCAACGTTTCGACATACACGGTCGCCAGACGAGCAACGAGCCAATTCGTCGACAATCGCGCAATACCGACAATGAAGCCGATGATGGTCGCCAGCACGATGCCGATACCGGCGATCAGCAGCGTATTCCACATGCCAACCCAGAACGCGTCGCCATAACTTGACGTGGCGCTGTAGGGCACCAGATGCTGGCCGATATCAAAACCCGATGTGCGATTCCAAAATCCAAAGCCGGAGGCGATATTCTGCCGCCGCATATTTTCGAGTGTGTTGGAGATGATATTGTAAAACAACGCGACAAGGGCCGCGACCAGAATGATCTGATAGATCACCTGGCGCACTTCTGGGCGATACAGGAAGCTTGCTTTCGCTGCGGCCTCACCTGGCCGACCTGCATCCGTAACAGCCATTTTTGGCACGTCCTTATCCAGCGCTCAGAATTCCGTTGGCAGGAAACGCCGACCGATCGCAGGGACCGGTCGGCGACAGTTCATGCGCGTTTAGCGGATTGGCGGAGCGTACTGCAGACCGCCCTGGCTCCACAGCTTGTTCTGGCCACGCTCGATGTTGATTGGCGTTTTCGGGCCGAAGTGGCGATCATAAATCTCGCCGTAGTTACCGACCTTCTTGACCATCTGGTACACCCAGTCATTGGCGACGCCGATGCCTTTGCCGAACTCACCCTCGGAACCAAGCAGGCGCTTGATTTCTGGATTGGCCGACTTCGCCATTTCGTCAACATTGGCCTGGGTGACGCCCAACTCTTCAGCATTCAAGAGGCCGAAGTAGACCCACTTGGCGAGCGTAAAGAACTGCGAGTCGCCCTGACGTACGACGGGGCCCAGCGGCTCCTTCGAGATAATGTCTGGCAGCACGACTGCGTCATCAGGCTTCTTGAGCTTGGTGCGCTCGGCAGCAAGGCCCGAGCGGTCGTTCGTGTAGGCATCGCAGCGGCCGCTGTCGAATGCTGCAACGGTTTCGTCAGCCTTCTCAAACACCACCGGCTTGTAGGTGATCTTGTTGGTGCGGAAGAAATCGGCCAGATTTAGTTCGGTCGTGGTGCCGGTCTGGACGCAAACGGACGCGCCGTTTAGTTCCTTCGCAGCCTTCACACCCAACGACTTCTTCACCATGAAGCCCTGACCATCATACATCGTGATGCCAGCAAAGGTCATGCCCATCGAGCTATCGCGGCTCATGGTCCATGTTGTCGTGCGAGACAATAGATCGACTTCGCCCGACTGCAGAGCAGTAAACCGCTCCTTCGAGGTCAACGGCTTGAACGTTACCTTGGCCGGGTCATTAAAGATCGCGACCGCAAGGGCACGGCAATAGTCAACATCGAGACCGGTCCAATTGCCCTTATCGTCGGGGTTGGCAAATCCTGGGACGCCTGGGCTCGTGCCGCACAGGAGTGTGCCGCGGGCCTTGATCGCGTCTAGGCCTTTGCCCTGGGCCAGCACGCCCGTTGTGGCGCCGACGGCGACCAAGGCTGCAAGACCTGCAATTTTTAGACTTTTCATGTGTAGGTTTCTCCCGTCCTCACTGGACATTTACTTCGCAACTTGACGCTTTTTACTTCACACACATGCGGGCCATGTTACCGACTGCGATGCGTGTGTCTTGACAGATGGGAGGCGCACCGACTGCTTTATCGCCATTGGCGGCACCCAGCTGATCAAACCTAGTGCTGTGACAGATCCCGCATGACCTAGTGATTGAGGATCTGCGACAAGAACATCCGCGTGCGATCCGACTTCGGATTCGTAAAGAACTCCTTTGGCGGCCCCTGTTCGACGATTTCACCCCGATCCATGAAGATCACGCGATCGGCAACCGACTTCGCAAAGCCCATTTCGTGCGTGACGCAGATCATGGTCATGCCTGACCGGGCGAGCTCGATCATGGTGTCGAGAACCTCCTTGACCATTTCCGGGTCCAGTGCCGACGTCGGTTCATCGAACAACATGATGCGCGGCTGCATGCACAGCGCACGCGCAATCGCAACCCGCTGCTGCTGACCACCGGACAACTGCCCTGGATACTTGTGGGCCTGCTCGGGGATCCTGACGCGCGTGAGATACTGCATGGCGAGCTTTTCAGCATCGGCCCGAGGCATCTTGCGGACCCAGGTCGGGGCCAGGCACAAATTATCGAGAATGGTCAGATGAGGGAACAAATTGAAACTTTGGAAGACCATGCCGACTTCAGAACGTATCTTGTCGACATTCCGCACATCGTTCGTCAATTCAGTGCCGTCAACGATGATGCGTCCCTTCTGATGCTCTTCCAGGCGATTGATGCACCGGATCAGCGTTGATTTACCGGAACCGGAGGGGCCGCAAATGACGATCTTCTCACCGCGCGCCACCTCGAGGTTGATGTTCCGCAAGACGTGGAATTCACCGTACCACTTATTGACACCGGCCATCTCTATGGCTGGTGCAGTGCCCTGCGCGGCAACAGAACTGGAACTGACAGCGGCGTCTTGAGCCATGAAACCTCGCTGAAAAACACGATCGACAACGCGCGCTCACAACAGTCTCGGCGAATTGGCTGAGCAGCAGCGTGCCTCAAAACTATGCACGAGGCGCAAGGCAGGCGCAACGGGTCTGCATGACGAAAATTTATGCCTGTCATGAATAGAAAGTGGGCAACGGCGTATTCATTGCCGCCGACTATGCCGCTCAATGATCCTGCAGGATCATCGCAGCGCCCTTTTCGGCAATCATCAAGGTCGGGGAATTGGTGTTGCCGCTGGTGATCGTCGGCATCACCGACGCATCGATCACACGCACGCCTTGCAGCCCCCGCACCCGCAATCGTTGATCGACGACGGCCATATCATCCGATCCCATGCGCGCCGTGCCAACCGGATGAAAGATCGTGGTCGAGATGTCGCCTGCGGCTTTTGCAAGATCGCCGTCGGTAACGATTGTTGGGCCCGGACGGAACTCTTCCGGGCGGTATTTTTGCAGCGCTGCCTTCGACACAATGGTCCGCGTCAATCGGACGGACGCGGCAGCGGTCAGGCGATCGTCCTCGGTACTCAGGTAGTTTGGATGGATAGCCGGATGGGCCGTCGGATCAGGTGAGACAATCCGCACATGCCCCCGGCTCGTCGGCCTGACATTGCAGACACTGGCGGTGAAGGCTGGAAACGGATCGAGCGGCTCACCGAACTTCGGCAGCGTCAACGGTTGCACATGATACTGGAGGTTGGCGGTTTCGCGGCTCGGATCAGATTTTGCAAAGGCCCCCAGTTGCGACGGGGCCATCGACATTGGACCGGTGCGCTTCAAGGCATATTCGAGCGCAATCCCGGCCTTCTGCCACAGTTTTTGCGAGCTTTCGTTCAGCGTTTTGACGCCGTGGACCTTGTACGCACAACGGATTTGCAAATGATCCTGCAAGTTCTCGCCGACGCCTTTGAGTTCGTGGTGAACCGCAAGTCCCGCGTCGCTCAGGACAGCCCCGGGGCCGACACCCGACAGTTGCAGGATCTGCGGCGATCCGATGGCGCCAGCGGCCAAGATGACTTCTCGCCTCGCAGTAATGGATTTGGTCTCGCCAGCCAGCAGCAGATGCACGCCGGTCGCACGCTTACCCTCGAATGTCAGGCGCTCGACCTGGGCCTGGGTGACGACTGAAAGGTTCGCACGGTTGGCCACAGGCCGCAGGAACGCCTTCGACGTATTCCAACGCAAGCCCGACCGCTGATTGACCTGAAAATAGCCCGACCCCTCGTTGTCGCCACCGTTGAAGTCCTTGATCTTGGGGATGCCAGCCTCGACTGCCGCATCGGCAAAAGCCTCGAGTATCTTCCAGCGCACGCGCGGCTCCTCGACGCGCCATTCGCCGCCGCGCGCATGTGCCGCCCCCAATTCGGATGCGGCCATCGCCCACTGATCCTCATGGCGTAGAAAGTGCGGCAACACATCATCCCATCCCCAACCGGAATTGCCCATCTGCCGCCACTGGTCATAGTCGCGTGCTTGACCGCGCATGTAGATCATGCCGTTGATCGACGAGCAGCCGCCGAGCACACGTCCCCGGGGGTAGTTTAGGCTGCGCCCGTTAAGACCCGGCTCGGCCACGGTCGAATATCCCCAGTCAGTGCGGGGATTACCCATCAGATAGAGATAGCCGACGGGAATATGGATCCAGTGGTAATTGTCGCGACCGCCTGCTTCGAGCAGAGCAACCCGTACGTTAGCGTCGGCCGATAGACGATTGGCAAGCAGGCAACCGGCGGTGCCTGCCCCGACGATCACGTAGTCATAGTCACCGATCGACGCGCGCATCTTGATGTAGCCCTTGTAGCGTTGCCGTCGTGCGAGTAACGCCTGATGATCCCGTCAGATCAGCGAGCGACCGAGAAACACCATATCCGATGTGCCGCTGGTGTGTGCGCCAACTTCCACAAATCCGCACCGTCGATAGAAATTCACATTGCGGCTCCGCGCACCAGTGACCACGTGCACGCCATGCGCACCGCACGCCACCGCGTGCGCAGCGAACGCCTCGACCAGCCGCTGCCCCAGCCCCTGATCGCGCACGTGTGCTGCCAAATTGATGTGCAGATGGGCAGGAAAGCTTGCACTCAGCGTTTCGAAAATCCGCACCGATGCCAGATCCGCAAAGCGTGCAATCCGTGCCGGGTCTTCGAGACTGCCAACAAGATAGCCGACCGCCTGTGCTCGGGCATCGATCAACAAGAATGCATGGGCAGCATCGTTGACCAAGTAACGACTGAACCACCGCTCTCTAAATGCGGCACGCGCAGCTCGACTTTCAAACGCCTGCGTCGCACTCGCAGTGAAGAAAATTTTATCGAGTTGCACACACAGCTCAGACGGCGCAAGAACCTGTAAATATGGAATTACCGCAAAATCTGACATGATTCCAAGCTCAATAATTAGTCCCATTCTGAACAGGACTTGATCACGTTTCCACAAATGCATGTGGTTTATGCGGGCCTGACGTGCTGTCTCTATTGTTGCAGTGCAGTGCAACGCACCCCATTCTCTATATTGCACCGCACACAACAGGGCGCTCGACGCCCGAACGCGGTGGAGTATGAGCCAACAAGAACCCAAATGACTAGGAATACCAACATGTCGATCAAATCATTCGATGACGCCCACGATTTCTGGCCGATTGCGGCGCAGCCGAAGTTTACGCTGTGGCAGTCGCTTAAGCTTATCGGCTCCGCCGTCGCTGAGGGCCTGGCCGCATCGCACAAGTATGAAGAGCTGCGCGCCCGTGGCATACCGCATGCAATCGCGGCCCAACGTGCCGTTGCCCATGCCGCCGACCGGAGCTGAGTGAGGCAGAAACGCTTGGTTCAAGCCTGAGCCAACGTGACGGCCACGGCGGCGATGACATCATCGACCGTCGCTCCACGCGACAGATCGGATACGGGCCGTGCGAAGCCTTGCAGGAAAGGTCCGATCGCCTGGGCTCCGCCGAGGTGTTGAACCAGCTTATAGGCGATGTTGCCGGCATCGAGATCTGGAAAAATCAATACGTTCGCGCGTCCAGCAACAACTCCAGGCTCCGGCATTTTCTTCGCAGCGACGATGGCTGACACTGCTGCGTCCGCTTGCAGTTCGCCGTCCACCGCAAGCGACGGATCACGTGCCACAATCATCGCGTGGGCTTGGCGGACTTTATCCACGCGCGCGTGCTGTGCGCTACCCTTCGTCGAGAACGACAGAAGCGCTACCTTTGGCTCCTCGCGTAGAACGGAGCGTGCCGTTGCCGCCGCTGCAATCGCGATATCGGCTAGCTCAGATGCTGTTGGATCGGCATTGACGGCGCAGTCAGCGAACACGAATGCACGCTCGGGGACGACATCGCGCCCCGGCACCAGCATTAGAAAATAACTCGACGGAATAGCGATACCTGCGCGAAGGCCAATCGTCATCATCGCAGCCTCAATGACGCGCCGAGTAGGGTTTGCGACGCCCGCCACCATCGCATGCGCTGCCCCAAGCGATACTAGTGCGCCGGCAAAATACAATGGTTTGCGCACCAGCCGGAGCGCCATTTTGGTTGTCAAGCTCGGTCTGGCCGCAGCAAGGGATGCAGCAAGTTCCTCAGCACCGGCGTCCATCTCCGCATTTCGCACGGATAGATCATCGCAGCGAATTCCTAGGACGCCACAGCGCACGGCGATCTCGGCCTGCGAACCCAACAGAATTGGTTTGGCAATCGCGTGATCAATCAAATACCGCGCCGCCAACAGCACCCGATCATCGGCGCCCTCTGGCAGAACCACCAAGCGCCCTCGCCCCCGAATCGCCGCAACACAATTCCCAACAATATCCATTTTACGATCCATATTGTTCCATTTTCAGTGCGATGGATGTATCGTGCGATCACGTGGCCACGTGGGATGCCTTCGCGACGTCCCATGAGACGCCAAGGAGACCGCCATGACAACCAATGCAAGTGAACCGCCAACGAATGATCACGTCGGCGATGCGCCACGTATCCATCGCGGCTTGAAGGATGTCTACTTCGAGCGCTCCGGCACGACTTTTATCGATGGCAAGGCGGGCGAGTTACGCTATCGGGGCTACTCGATCCATGACCTCGCCGCACACTCGACCTTCGAAGAAACCGCTTATCTGTTGCTGCATGGTGAACTACCAAACCGGCAACAGATGATCGATTTCGACGCTGGTCTGAAGGTGGCGCGCGTGCTGCCAAAGGCGATTATCGAGATCATCGCGCGGTTGCGTTCGGCACACCCCATGGATGCCCTCCGAACGGCGGTATCGGCACTTGCCGCATTTGATCCAGATTCCGCCGACAACAGCCGCCGCGCAACAATTGCCAAGGGCATTCGCCTTGCCGCACAGGTACCCATGATCGTTGCAGCCCACGCACGGCTGCGTCAGGATCTACTCATCGTGGAGCCTGACCCGTCACTCAGCCACTCGGCCAACGTGTTGTGGATGCTCAAGGGCGAAAAGCCATCAGCAGATGCGGCACGATTGCTCGATACCGATCTTGTTTTACATGCCGAGCACGGCTCCAACGCTTCATCGTTCACAGCCCGGGTGGTGATCGGCACGGAGGCAAATTTGCATGCAGCAATCACTGCTGCCATTGCTGCACTCTCTGGCCCGGCGCACGGCGGGGCCGCTGAAGACGTGATGCGAATGGCAACCGAGATCGGCGCTGCTGCCAACGTCAAGGCTTACGTCAAAGCCAAACGCGCGGCGAAGGCGGCGATCACTGGCTTTGGCCATCGGATCTATCGCGCTGAAGACCCGCGCGCACGCCACATGCGTGCCGGCGTGGAGCGCCTAGGCCGCGAGATGGGCCAACCGCAGTGGTTCGAGATTCTCGAGGAATTGGTCAAGGAGATGGCGCCCTACGCCCGCCATGGCGTCAACGTCAACGTCGACTTCTATTCGGGCGTCATCTACTTTCTCCACGGCATTCCGAAGGATTTGTTCGTCCCCCTATTCGCCATTGGCCGCATGCCAGGGTGGACAGTGCAGTGCCTGGAGCAACAGGCGAGCAACATACTTATACGTCCACTGACCCTCTACGATGGACCATCTGCTCGCCCTTACGTGCCGATCGGTCAGCGCTAAGCTGTCCGACACACCAGGGGACGCCGAAGGCACGTGACGGGTGCCGCAGTCAACCATTGAGAGCGCGTGAGGCGCCACTGGTCGACCTCGAACGATTCTGGCCCGCGCGCTGCCGTTGCCATTGTCCGCCTCCCTTCTGGGACAAAGCCGCACTTCACGAGGACCCGCGCCGATGCTGGATTGACGACCCGGCTAGAGGCGACCACGGTCGGCAACTGAGCATAGATGAACAAGAAGTCGAGCAAGCCACTGACCGCCTCAGTCATCAGTCCATTACCATGCAAATCGGTAAGCAAGAAATATCCGATGCCCGAACTTTCGGTTGCCAAGCCATCGCAGCCGAGTACGCCGATCAATCGATCCGGATCAGACTTTGGCGTCAAGGCCAGCGCCAGACTGCCCCCCGTAGCATTGTTTGCCCGTATGCCCTCAATCCGCCGCGCTACCTCATCGTTGGGCAGTGGGTGCGGCCACGTCGCCGTCATCCCGGCAACGTTAGCAGGTGCCGCCACTTGGTGCAGCGCCTCGGCGTCTGCCCGCTTAGGCCAACGCAGCCAAAGCCTGCGGGTTTCCAGTCGGAATACCTCGTCACGGGTCGCACTTGGCAATTGAACATGCATCGGAAATATCCATCTCGACTGGCTTGGAACGCAAAAAAGCGGTGGTTTCCCACCGCCCTTCAGGTTCGTCGAGCTGGATGTTCAACGTTAAAGCCGGGTATTGGCTTTGCTCGTTGAAACGCTTGCAATCCAAATGCCCGGCGCCTGGAGGTCTGATGAGAGACCGACAGGCGTGCCATTTTTTGGATCGCCTGCTTTATTCCGCTGCTTCCGCTTTCGGCATATCTACCGAAATGTAGATGCGGCCATTGCGTTTGGTGGCAAATGAAACGACGCCCTCAGCCACGGCAAAAATTGTGTGGTCTGTACCGATCCCTACATTGCGGCCGGGATGCCACTGGGTACCGCGTTGACGGCACAAAATGTTGCCCGAAATGACGTGCTCGCCACCGAACTTCTTGATCCCAAGGCGACGTCCCGCGGTATCGCGGCCGTTGCGGGATGAACCGCCTGCTTTTTTATGTGCCATAGTCGTCTCGTCCTCTTGGTGACACGTGCCTTGGGCCTTTCGGCCTCAGATTGTGTGGCCATCAGGCCATCGATTCCTGGAAGCGCCTCAAGCCGACGCGTGATCGCGATCAATCTTAGCGCGCGGCGGCTTGCCGTCCAGAAGCTCCTTGGCCTGCTCGACCCATTCCTCACGCGCGATGCGGTGTGAGAAGTGCCCCTTGGCCTCGAGCGCCTCGACGTTCTGCTTGGTCATCGCCGCAATCTGCCAAAGATGGAACACACCAATCTTATTTAACTCTTCGACGAACTTGGGTCCGACGCCGCCGATCAGTGACAGGTCGTCACCACGGCCACCGTCTGGTGTCGTCAACAACTCAAACGAACGACCTGACCCGCGGAACCTACGTGCCTTGACGCCTTCGCCGGTTGGCTGTTTCGAAGCCTTCGCGCCAGCGCCGAGCACTTCCATGATGCGCACGGTGGTCAGGTCCTGCCGGTGGCCCTTCTTGCGACGCGAATTCTTCCGTCGACGCTTTTTAAAGTTAATCAGCTTGGGGCCACGCCCCTGTTCAAGGATTTCAGCGGTAACCGTTGCGCCGGAGATCGTCGGCTTGCCAACGGTGACGCCACCATTACCGCCCAGCATCAAAACTTCCGCAAAATTGACCGAGGCACCGGGCTCGCCGTCCAGCTTTTCAACCTTCAAAACATCATCGGCAGCAACGCGATATTGCTTGCCGCCCGTCTTAATGACTGCGTACATCTATTTAGTCCCATCGTTTTCCGCGCCCTATGGCGCCACCAACTCGCGTCGGCGGACTTGCGAAAGACCCAGATATGCGGGGCCTGGAGCCTCGGGCAGCGTGTGTTGCGCTGGCGCGCTTCGCGCACCGGCGTATGCGGGCTTTATCTTCGAACCAGGACTACAAGTCAAATCGAATTAAGGTGTCGGGCCCAGGAAACAGCTCAGAACACGAAATCCGCGTCCGTGACAGTTCCGAATGCGGCGCCGTTGAGCAGGATCGTGTCGGCGCCGATCGTCACCAGCGTATTGCCGCCTGAGTTCGACAAGATAATCGTGGTGCCGATCGAGCCCGCGTTGAAGCCGCG
>JANNRP010000463.1:0-3541 GCA_031401535.1 Hyphomicrobiaceae bacterium
GGCTCCGACGTGGTCAGCGTCTATTGGCAGCCGGGCTGCACCAGTTGCCTCAGGGCCAAGGAATTTCTGACGCGACACGGCGTTGCGTTCCGCTCACGCAATGTGCTCGCCGACGACGAAGCCTATGCCGAGCTTGCACGCTTCGGCATCAAACGTGTACCGATCGTATCGCGCGGCGATAAATGGGTCGATGGCCAGTCGCTGAAGGATGTGGCGCAGTTGCTTGGGATTACCCATGCAGCGACCAAGCAATACCCACCGGCAGAGTTGGTGCGTCGGCTGTTCCTGGTGATCGATGGTGCCAGCCGCTTTGTCAGCCAGATCCCGGCCGACAAGCTGGAAGCGACGGTGTTGCCTAAGCGGCCGCGCTCGCTGACGCAACTCGCCTATCACCTGTTCAACGTGGCCGACGCCTTCATCGAGCATGAAGAGGGCATTGCGTTGACCTTTGCCGCTTACTGCCGCGAACCGGAACCCGGCTCCATGTCGAAAGTCGAGTTGCTCGCCTATGGCCAACACGTGCGCGCCCGGGTGGCGACCTGGTGGGCTGGTTCTGGACAGACAGTCAATTGGCGGGCCGCCGCCAATGTCTACTACGCCGAGCAGACCATGCACGACTTTCTCGAACGCACCACGTGGCACGCAGGCCAGCACACGCGTCAACTGATGTGGATGATGGGTGACACGCTGGCAATTGCCCCCGACGCGCCTTTGGGCGACGAAACCTTCGGCGGCCTGCCGATGCCGTCAAGTGTCTGGGATCCAGCGTAAAGTCGGGCAGCAATGGAAACCAACGCGATGGAGACTACCCTGGAAGGTGGATGCGGCTGTGGCGCGGTCCGCTACCGGCTCGTCGCGGCACCGATGTTCGTCAATTGCTGTCATTGCAAGGATTGCCAGCGCCAAACGGGCAGCGCCTTTGTCGTCAATGCCCTGATCGAGACCCACCATATTGATGTGCGGGCCGGCACGCCGGACGCGATTGCAATGCCAACCGGCAGTGGCCGCCCGCATGACGTCTACCGATGCCCTACCTGCAGGACCGCACTTTGGAGCGACTACGGCCGCCGCCCAGCGCTCCGCTTCGTCCGCGTTGGTACGCTCGATACGCCCAGTGCACTCCCTCCTGACGCGCATATTTTCGTGCGTTCGAAGTTGCGATGGGTGACGTTGCCTGCGTCCGCTCCGGCATTCGACGTGTTCTACGAACTGGCCACACAATGGTCGGCCGACAGTCTTGCGCGCCGCCGCGCCATCCTTGGTGATTGTTGACGACGGCACTCACGGTTTGCGCCCGCCCGCACGCAACCGGTCGATCCAACTGTTGATCGCCTCAAACGACCCAAACATATGATGGTTGTTGTGCCCGCCTTTCGGCACGGTCACGATCTGTTTAGGTTCGTTGGCCATCGCGAACAGGCGCCGCCCCATCTCGACCGGCACCACGACATCCGCCTCGCCGTGCACGATCAGCAGGGGCAGGCGCAGTTGCCTAATATGCACGTCGTTTTCGTAACGGTCGCGCATTAGCAGTCCGACCGGCAACCACCAATAGAGCTGTGCAGCCCGCTCAACGAGCGAGGTGAATGGGCTGTCAAGGATGAGACCAACCGCTGGTCGTTGGCGCGCCACCTGCGCTGCAACGCCGGTGCCGAGCGACTCGCCGTGAATGATGATGTCGTTCGCCGGCACGCCACCCTTGACCAGCGCATCATGAGCCACCAGCGCATCAGCAACATTCTTAGCTTCCGCGGTTCGGGTCTTGTCGGCCGACTGTTGGCCGGTCGAACCGCTGTAGCCGCGATAGGCCATGATCAGCACGCCGCGACCCCGGTCGATGTATTTGCGCAAGTGACCGATGCGATCACCGAGCGTGCCTCCATTGCCGTGAAAGAACAGGATGGTCGGTTGCCCTGGCTTTGCTGCGACGTACCAGGTGACCAGCTTGGCGCCATCGACGTCGAGGATGCGTTCGCGCATCTCGGGCAGACCGGCAGCGGCAGGCGTCGTCTGCGTTGGATCGGCAAAATAGACCAGCCGTTCCTGTGCCAGATACATGATGCCAAGCACCAGCAGATAGGCAGCGGCCAGGATGATCAGTACGGTCTTGAGTACGAAGGCAATGTTCATTGATGGCTCTGGTATAATTATGATTCCGAAGTCCGCTCGTAACCAAAGCCGCGAGGTGGATGCGGACTTCAGAATCATCCTACTCGTCTGGGATCGACCAGCGGCTCGCATATCACGGATCACCAACCATGGCCCTGCGCATGGCACTCTACCAACCGGATATTCCGCAGAATACCGGCACCATCCTGCGCATGGCGGCATGCTTTGGTGTGCCCGTCGATGTAATCGGGCCGACGGGTTTTGATCTCTCGGATCGCTCGCTGCGCCGCGCCGGGCTCGACTATCTCGATCACGTCGATCTGACGCGACATGCGAGCTGGCAGACGTTCCAGGCGGCACGGAATGGTTCGTCGCGGCTGATCCTGGCAACGTCGCACGGAGCGGTACCGCATATTCAATTCGCGTTCACCGAACGTGATATTTTGCTATTCGGCCGCGAGAGTGCTGGTGCGCCAGAAGCCGTTCATCAAGCAGCCGATGCGCGCGTGGTGGTGCCGATGCGGCCCGGCCTGCGCTCGCTCAACATCGCCGTCACCGCCGCCATCGTCACCGGGGAGGCGTTGCGGCAAACGGGCGGCTGGCCTTCGCGGCCATGATGGCGGGGCGAGCGGCACGTAGCCAAGCGTCAGGGTCTGGACGCCAGCGCGCTGCCCGGTACGCCGGTTCTAGAGTGTTCACGTTGCAGCGCCTCAGCGACTGCAAGGCGACCGCCAGCTCAACCCTATCGCCGACCGCCAAAGCCGCCGACCTGTTGCAGAGCGGTCCAATTCTGCTCGAGCAGGACGAATGCAACGAACAGCATGAAAAGGCCGCTCGGCAGCGATTGCACCGCATAGAGGCCGACGAGGAATGAAACGATCAGCCCGAGTGTTGCGACGACCCGCTGCGCCCAAATTGCGCCCGTCAGTCTGCCCAGCAGCGCGTCGAGCGTGTGCCCGCCATCGAGCGGGAACGCCGGCAACAGATTGAAAATCGCCAGGAAGAGATTGATCGTCGCCAATTGACCAAGTGCCAGCGCCAGCATCGGCTTGTTGGCAGCCATCGCCGCCGAAAACAGCCAACCAAACATAAACCACAATGCGATGTTTGCCGCCGGTCCCGCAAGGTAGATCACGGCTCTGGCCAACGCACTTTTGGGCAACGAACTGCCGAAGTGGATCAAACCGCCGAGGCCGGTCAACTCGATCTGCGTCACCCGCGTCTTGAACAACCAGGCGGCCAGCGCGTGCCCCAACTCATGCAGCAGGATCGAGCCGATGATGCCAGCGATGATCAGCAATCCGGCCGACATCATCTGGCTATTGCCGCTGGTGAAGAACGGATAGGTGAAGATCGCCAGGATCAGCACGAAGAACATGTCGAGCACGATCGTGACGCCACCGATCCGCCCAAGTTCAAGCCGCGTGTTCAC
>JANNRP010000464.1:0-8515 GCA_031401535.1 Hyphomicrobiaceae bacterium
ATGCAGGCGGTCGTGACTGGCGAGCGGTGATGCACGGCGGTATCCTCGATCTGAAGTTATTGTTGGGCAGACGAGAACCCGTGACAGTGGCGTCTACAAAGGACAACGCAGCAATCGGCGCCGCGTTCCAACAAGCGTTGAGATAGGCGGAGCTGGTGCTAGGTTCTCTTCTAGCCACCAAGGAATATGCTACGCGCAGACAAGAGCGCATTGGCAGCCTCGGAGAATATCTAGTCGGCAGCTACTCGTCAGAACACGGCCTCTACTTGAGACGGAAAACTGCTGGCACGAACGAGGGTGACGTAATTGCGCTGTCGCGAATTACAGAAAGCGTTGCAAGGCGTCGACTGTTGCCATATCCGGTTTGATCGGCTCAAACCAACGCATGATACCACCATTCAACGCATTGAAATCGAGGCCTTGGAAGTGGGCCTGATGCGGGGCGCATTCAGGCGCATTCAATTGCGCCTTGGTGAACGGCATAGACGTCGTGTCGCCGCCGACGGTAGCGCCCGCCATCCGCCATATAGGTGTCGAGCGAAAGCCGTTCCCAACTGCCCTTGAACTGATCCCACGATGGTGAACTCGGAAGCAACCCGAGCATGGACGCCATGCCCAGTTCGGTTTCGATGACGAAGCCGTCGTCCGGATGGCCGCGACAATGGACGCTTTCGCGTTCATCGAGTTCGTGTCAGTCGACATGTCATGTTTACTCAGCGGCGCTGCCCTTCCAGCGTCCGAATGATGTCGTGCCGGACTTGCTGAACAAGATGACCTCGTAAACCTCCGGCGTGCCGCCTTCCATGCCCGGCGATCCGATCGGCATGCCAGGGACGGAAGCGCCGATCGCATCAGGCTTTTGCGCCAGAAGTCGCTTGATCGCCTCTGCCGGCACGTGACCTTCGACGACATAGCGGTCGATTATGCCGGTGTGGCATGACTCAAGCGCACTGGTGATGCCGAGGCTTGCCTTATAGGCGGCCATGTCTTTTCGCTCGGTCATTTCGACCTTGAAACCGTTGGCTTCGAGGTGACGGCCCCACGACACGCAGCACCCGCAGCCCGCGCTGCGCGCAACTTTGATCAACGGGCTGGTCGCTGCCCAGAGTTGCGGCAGAGGGGTCAATGAAGCAGTCGCGACCACGAGGCCGAGACCAAAGCGACGCCGGTTCGGTGAAGAGCTGCTCAAGGTTGCGTCTCCTGTAAAGTTTGATCAGCGCGTGTAGCCACGAGCCGTGTTGTACTTCGCGACTTGATCTGGCGACAAAATCGCGACCGTTTCGAGGTGATAGCGCAGGTGCGTTGCCCGCAGGCGTCCCTGGTTTTCGCCGATCTCTTTGGTGAGGCGCTCCAGGCTCTCGGGGCTGATCGAACGCGCGACGAACTGCGAGTTGAGTTCGCTTTCGAGTTTGATGATCTGCTCGCCGACCGCGATGGCTTCAATTTTCATCCTGGCAAACAGAGTGTCGAAGCGCGCGCGTTGGTCAGCCGACAGTTTGAGCGTGTCGGTCAGCTGCAACACATGCATCGGGCCGGGATAACCATTCATCTCGGCGGCGAGGGCGAGCCCCATACCACGGCCATTGCGGAGATCAGCCTCTTGTTCAGGCGAGAGCGCTTTGATCGGTCGGTCCTTGAAGGCGGCATAGGCGTTGGCGCCACCGCCGTGCTGACCGTGGCCTTGGTGGCCAGACTGCGCCCACGCGATACCGCCAGTCACCGCCGCGACCGCGACAACTGCCAAGTTCAGACCTTTGAGACGCTTCATCATCGGACTATTCCTTATTCGGCTAGCGCTTGCTGCGCGCAAAGACATCCATAAGTTCGTCGATCTTGGATTTCTGATCACGCTCATTGCCTGATGTCATGGCGTGCTTGATGCAGTGGCCAATGTGATCGCGCAGGATTTCTTCCTCGACACGCGACAACGCCGCACGAATGGCCGCCACCTGGGTGACGACATCGATGCAGTAGCGGTCGTCCTCCACCATGCGGGCAAGACCGCGCACCTGCCCCTCGATGCGATTCAGGCGCTTCAGGCATGCGGTTTTCGTCGTCGTGTGCATCCTTGACCGATACCCATGAAGGGTATATCTGTCAACTCTAATATACCCCTATTGGGTATATATGCGTGCGCACTACTGAAGGACAATTGGCCATGGCGGAATACAAGCCAGAACATCAACATGCCGCGAGCCACGGTGAATGCTGTGGCGGTGGTGCTGCATCATTGCCAGCCACCACTGCCGAAGATCCCGTCTGCGGTATGACGGTGACGATCGCGACGGCCAATCACACGGCCGTGCACGATGGGCAAACCTATTACTTCTGCAATCCGAAATGCCGCACGAAATTCCTCGCGACACCTGCCACTTATCTGGCGCCGGTGCGGGCGGCAGAGGCGCCGACTGTTCCAGGGGCGACTTACACCTGTCCGATGCATCCCGAGATCCGTCAGGTGGGACCGGGTTCGTGTCCGATCTGCGGCATGGCGCTGGAACCCGAACAGATCACCTCTGTAGCGCCGCCGAATGCGGAACTCGCCGACATGACGTGGCGCCTCTGGATCGGGCTCGCACTCACGGTGCCAGTATTCTTGTTGGAGATGGGCGGTCACCTGACCGGGCTCAGGCATGTGGTTGCCGCACAGACGTCCAATTGGCTTCAGTTTTTACTGGCGACCCCGGTCGTGCTCTGGGCGGGATGGCCATTCTTCGACCGCGGCTGGGCGTCTCTGAAAACGCACAATCTCAATATGTTCACGTTGATCGCCATCGGCACGGGGGCGGCGTGGCTCTACAGCGTCGTCGCCACTCTGGCACCATCGCTGTTCCCCGTTGCGTTGCGCGGAGCGAGTGGCGCGGTCTCGGTCTATTTCGAGGCAGCCGCCGTTATTACGGTGCTGGTGCTACTTGGTCAGGTGCTGGAACTTCGGGCTCGTGAGCAGACGAGCGGCGCAGTGCGCGCGCTACTCAATCTCGCGCCCAAGCGGGCGCGACGTATCAATGCTGACGGGCGCGACGAGGACATCGATCTCGAAGCTGTGCTGGTCGGTAATCACCTGCGCGTCAGACCGGGCGAGAGCGTTCCCGTCGACGGCGTCATTGTTGAAGGCGCAAGCACTGTTGATGAGTCGATGGTGACAGGCGAGTCGTTGCCCGTTGCCAAGACAGCCGGGGCCAAGGTGGTTGGCGGCACCATGAACCAGACCGGAGCGTTCGTGATGCGCGCCGACAAGGTCGGCCGCGATACACTGCTCGCACGTATCGTCCAGATGGTCGCCGACGCACAACGCAGCCGCGCACCGATCCAGCGCCTCACCGATCAGGTGTCGGCGTGGTTCGTGCCGTTGGTGCTGCTGATTGCAGCGGTCGCGTTTGTCGCGTGGTTGAGCTTTGGGCCATCGCCCCGCTTCTCGTATGCTCTGATTGCAGCAGTATCAGTGTTGATCATTGCATGCCCGTGCGCACTCGGTCTTGCGACGCCGATGTCGATCATGGTCGGAGTTGGCCGAGGAGCCCAAGCGGGCGTTCTGATCCGCAATGCAGAGGCGCTGGAGCGCATGGAGAAGGTTGACACCATCGTCGTCGACAAGACCGGGACGCTGACAGAAGGGCGCCCGAGCGTAGTCAAGGTTCATGCTCTCGGCATAGACGAGACGGAACTACTCGGCCTTGCTGCCGCCGTCGAGCGTCTGAGCCAGCATCCGCTTGGCGAAGCGATTGTCCGCGCGGCTGAGGACCGCGGCCTCACACTGGCACCCGCTTCGAGCTTCGCGGCCCCGACCGGCAAGGGTGTCAGTGCCGACGTGGCCGGCCGCGCCGTTGTCATCGGCAATGGCCGCATCATGGCTGATCTCGGCGTCGATCCAGCACCGCTTACCGACGCATCGGATGTCGCGCGCCGCGACGGTGCCTCGGCCGTCTATGTCGCGGTTGATCGGCGCCTTGCCGGCTTCATCGCTGTCGCCGATCCGATCAAAGCCACGACGCCGGCAGCACTCGCGGCTTTGCAGGCAGCCGGAATGCACGTCGTGATGCTAACGGGCGACAATCGAACGACCGCCGAGGCGGTCGCGCGTAAGCTCGGCATCACGGAGATCGAAGCGGATGTGCTGCCTGAGCAGAAGGCGGCTGTCGTGATGCGCCTTAAGAAGGCGGGACGCGTGGTCGCCATGGCGGGTGACGGCGTTAATGATGCGCCCGCGCTTGCCGCGGCGGATGTCGGCATCGCCATGGGAACGGGCACAGATGTCGCGATCGAAAGTGCTGGTGTCACGCTGGTGAAGGGCGATCTGACCGGCATCGCACGGGCTCACACGCTGTCGCGGGCGACCATGAGCAACATTCGTCAGAACCTCGTGTTCGCTTTCGCCTACAATGCGCTCGGCGTGCCCATCGCAGCGGGCGTGCTCTATCCGGTTTTCGGACTCCTGCTCTCGCCAGTCATCGCCGCGGCGGCGATGGCCCTGTCGTCGGTGAGCGTGATCGGCAATGCACTGCGGCTGAGGCGCGTTCGGCTATGACCACGGAAACGCCACCATGGCTGGATGTGCTACGCCGATATCTCGCTTGGTCGGCAGCACTGCATTTCGTCTGGGAGATCGTGCAGCTACCGTTCTACATGTTGTGGCAGACGGGAACTTGGCGTGAGGTCGCGTTCGCGGTCCTGCACTGCACGGCAGGCGATCTGATGATCGCTGCGCTCGCACTCGTCACGGCACTCGTTTTGGTCGGGACAGTCGACTGGCCGCGCAATTCAGTAACCCGAGTCTGCGTCGTGATGGTGGCGATCGGCATTGGCTACACGATCTATAGCGAATGGCTGAACACAGTTGTGCGCCAGAGCTGGGCCTATGCGGCGGCGATGCCGCGTTTACCGTTGCTCGGAATGGGGCTGTTGCCGCTTATGCAATGGGTGATCGTGCCGATGGTGGCGCTGCGGCTCGCGGGCCTGTGGGACCCAACAAAGCGATAAAGTGCTGCGCGTTGCTTACTCTGCGTGGAGTGGGAACCATCGACATGTCGGTCACTGTCTTGGGCCAGAAACTCGTCGTACCGTTCTATTGCTCTCCCAAAGCGCTTCAGCGCTTGTTTTACCATCAGGGCGAGCGGGCCGTCGCAGCTGCGGCGGCGAAGTACGGCACCATGTTCAGGGTATCGTCGCTTGGCACTGTCAGCCTGGAGGAACTTCGCAAGGCTCACGATACGCCGCAAGTTTATCAGTTCTATTTTCACAAGGATCGTGGCCTCAATCATGCCATGATGCAACGAGCCAAAGGAGCTGGTGTCGAAGTGATGATGCTGACCGTAAACAGCATCACG
Organism: Hyphomicrobiaceae bacterium; assembly: GCA_031401535.1. Lineage (GTDB taxonomy): Bacteria > Pseudomonadota > Alphaproteobacteria > Rhizobiales > Hyphomicrobiaceae > JAKFWF01. Next base: position 5,325 of record JANNRP010000464.1, read on the forward strand.
CGTGGCAACCGCGAACGCGACCTCCATACCGGTTTTTCAATTCCATTCAGGCTGACGCTGGGTAGCATACTCCAATTCGCCATCAAGCCGACGTGGGGCATCAACTAAGCCAACCATTAAAGCTTCAAAATGCCCCAGCTGGACGAGCACGTCAACATGAGCAGCGGCGCCATGTCGATCGGCCGGTACTTCACCGACATGCTCGATCCTTCCATGAAATGGGACGATGTGGCTGACATGGTTCGACTTTGGAATGGCCAATTTTGTCTGAAGGGTGTCATGTCGGTGGCCGACGCCAAACGGGCAGTCGAGATAGGCTGCACCGGCATCGTTTTGTCTAACCACGGCGGCCGACAGCTGGACGGCTCGCGATCACCATTCGATCAGTTGGTGGAAATAGTGGACGCGGTTGGTGATCGGATCGATGTGATGATGGATGGAGGAATCCAACGCGGGACTCACGTTCTGAAGACTCTTTCGCTAGGTGCTAAAGCCGTGGGTGTCGGACGCTTCTATCTCTACCCATTGGCAGCGGCGGGTGAGGCTGGTGTAGAGCGAGCACTTGGCCTCATGCGAGCAGAGATTGAGCGGGGGATGAAGCTAATGGGCTGCGGCTCTATTTGCCAGCTCTCACGTGAAAATCTGCGATTTGGGTAATTGCGACGAGGGTGACTCACTGCCGCAACGAGGGAAGCGGGAGGTCTGCTCCGGGTCTTGGTCGTGTGGAAACGATTTTGGCCCGGCCGCGAGCCCGTCTGACGGCCTCAGGATAGCCCGGGAGCGCCGTACGGAGCAATTTTTTTTGATGACGCCTCAGCGGATTTTCCGACCGGATGGCGTCCTGGATCAACCTTGTGGCTCTCAGATTTGGCGGGTGAGTTCCCTCACCGCTCTCACGCCGCAATGACTTTCATCAATCTCTCGACCCCTACTATGTTCAGTGCGCGCGTCATGTTGTAGCCGAGGATGCAGAGCGCCATTTCAGTGGCGACCTTGGGCAGCGTCTTGCATAGGAAGTGCGTCGCACCCATGCGCATCTTCAGTGTGCCGAACGGATGCTCGACCGTCTCGCGCCGGACGCGCATGGCGTGCGGATTGTCGTCGAGCCGCTTCTGTGCGGCCTCCATGACATGCTCATGTTCCCAGCGGGAGATGACGCGGTTCTTGGCGGTGGTGCAGCGAGCCTTGAGATGACAGCTGCCACACGCTTTCGTGGTGTAGCGCCGGATGGTCCGGTCACCGTCCACCGTCGTCAGCCAGTATGCCAAGTGCGCGCCGGCCGGACAGCGATAGACATCGTTCTCCGCATTGTACGCAAAGTCCTGTTTGCCGAAACGGCCCTTGGCTTCCATCCCGGTCGTGTTGGGCTTGGGCAGCGTCACGGCGATGTCGGCGTCATGGCACGCCTTGATCTCTTCGCCGGTGTAATAGCCGCGATCAGCAACCGCCTCGAGCGTGTCGACGCCGAGTACCGCCTTGGCCTGCAGTCCCATATTGGCCAGTTGTGCCCGATCCGAGCCGCTGTTCGTCACCTCATGCGCGATGATGAGATGATGCTCGGTTTCGACGGCGACTTGCACGTTGTAGCCGACGACGCCGGAGCCGCGTCCACTCGTTGCCATTGAGCGGCTGTCGGGATCGGTGAGCGAGACCTGGCCGTCGGGCGCAGCCTGTAACCGGTGCTCCATCGCCGCCAGTTCGCCCATTTGCGCCTTCAGGGTCTCGAGTTTTTCTTTCAACCGCACTTTCTTCGGGGTGATCGTTTCCGACGGTTCCTGCAAATCGGCGGTATCGAGTTGCGCGAGATAGCGCGCGACGCTTTCTTCCAATTGCTTGCGGCGGCGCTCGATTATTGCCGTGGTAAAATTCTTGTCGCGATTATTCACGGCTTTGAATTTGCTGCCGTCGATCGCCACGCTGGCCTTGGCCAGCAGTCCCATCTCGCGACACAGATCAACGAATTGCGCGCAGACTTTTTTGATCGCCGGACCGTTGTCCTTGCTGAAATCGGCGAATGTCTTGAAGTCGGGCGCCAGACGACCCAGCAGCCACATCACTTCGAGATTGCGGCCCGCTTCCCGCTCCAGTCGGCGACTCGAATGCACGCGATTGAGATAGCCATAGAGGTAGAGCTTGAGCATCACCGCCGGGTGATAACCAGGCCGACCCGTGTTCGCGGGCGCGGCGGTAGCGAACCCCAGATCACGCAGATTGAGATGATGCAATCGAGATCGCCGAGAAGATCAATATCTGATTATCGAAGCGGTTCCTCACAAGCCAGACGTAACCGGCGGCGCCATCCGCGTCGCCAATCAAATGCCGCTCGACGTATGCAATTGGGAAGCTTCCACCTCCAATCCGAGCCGCGTCCGTCATTGCTGTATGTCGCGTAGTGAATCGAACACTGCGGCGAAGTCGGTGAATTACGACCAGTGCTTGTCGGTCGGCTCGTTCGCCTTGTGTATGACGAGCCTCGCCGATTTCTCGCCGGTTGAGTTGCCTGGATAAGGAAGAACGTAGACCCCGTCGGCGCTCAACACGCCGCCGACCGCGCGCGATGACGAGTGCTGCTCAATGTGAAACACCATCGTATCCGGGCCCAGCGACTTATACGACGTGCCGCCATCCCAGATCGGGTAGTGTTTTCCATCGAGAGCAAAGCCGAATACGGTGCCGAAGGCGACGCGGTATCCGTAGGGCGAGAAGCGCGCGCGGTCCGTGGTTCCTACACCCATGGCCCCATCGAACTCTCGTTTTTGGCTCGCCTGTCAAAGCCTTTTGCATGTGCTGGATGTGGGCTGCGGCATAGTCCAGCAAACGTTCCCGCTGCCGCAGGTATGCGCGCAGTTCAACAATCTCGCCCTTGGGTTGGAAGCTGGCACGTGATGGGCAGCCTGCCGACTTGGCGGCAGTGGCGCTGGCCTGTTGACTAGGCTCGTGTTCAGGCCACGCCGCGCTGAGAAGGTCTCGGCGCGGATTTATCACGATGCACTGAAAGGAGAGCCCGCTACGCTGTGGTGCCCTCATGGCATCCACAGCGAAACGACGGCCTCGCAAGGTGCATAGGGGCTACTTCTTCTCGGCGAATTTTTCGTAAGTCCCGGTAATGGTTGCCTTCACGGTGATTGGCTGCTTGGTGCGGTTGCGCCACGACCAGCCGTGTGTGCCATCATACCCAGCCGTGAATTCAC
>JANNRP010000465.1:0-1729 GCA_031401535.1 Hyphomicrobiaceae bacterium
CCTCGCTTGGTGCCCCGTTCGCGTGCAACAGTCGTGCAATAGCTCACATGGATAGCGTCTGCAAAGCATCGTAAGGACAAAGCTGCCCATTTCTCTGGTTCACCGAAAACTCCACCCTATGCTCACCGATCCCTGGTTCTATGCTGTTGCTATCCCGGCCGTTATGGTTACGGGCCTTTCAAAGGGTGGGTTCCTCGGCGGTATCGGTGGCATCGCAGTGCCGATGATGAGCTTAGTAATATCCCCGGTGCAGGCCGCGGCCATCATGTTGCCGATCCTGATCGCGATGGACTGGATCGGTGTCTGGGCTTATCGGCGCGATTGGAGCGGACCGAACCTGAAAATTCTCGTTCCCGCGGCTACTGTTGGCATCATCGTCGGTTGGCAAACGGCGGCCTTTGTAACCGATGCGCACGTCAAGCTGCTGGTTGGTGGCATCGGCTTCTTGTTTGCGCTCAATTGGTGGTTACGTTTGAGGCCGAGGAGCACTGCGCCGGGCGTCGATTGGGCGAAAGGCAGCGTGTGGGGGGCGGTATCAGGCTTCACCAGTTTTGTCAGCCATACCGGCGGACCACCATTCGCCGTTTATATGCTGCCGCAGCAGTTACCAAATACCGTTTATGCGGGCACTGCGGTGATGTTCTTCACCGTAGTCAATCTTATCAAGGTGCCGCCCTATCTCATGCTCGGTCAATTCGACGCAACCAACCTCAAGACAGCCGCTGTCCTGGCCCCGACCGGTATGCTTGCGATTGCGGCTGGCGTATGGCTGACGCGCCGCGTGCCGCAAGGCCCCTACTACAAGATCGTTTATGGCTGCTTGTTGGCGATCTCGGGCAAGCTCATCTGGGATGGTGCGCGCGCCGTGATCGGCTGACGCCCGTTCACCCTTCAGCCTGCATTCACGCTGGTTCAGCAATAGTGCCGCAACTTAGCCAATTCTGCGGCGTTAGATGGTAGACTGCACGCTCGCGGTAGATAGCCCCGCTAGGGCCTGGTTTGATCGAATAAAGCCAAGTGCAAAATAATCGACGGAACACGGGGCGGTACTGCGTTAGCCGCCAAGCATAGAGTGGTGCCGGATCCGTTCCGCGCACCACCACGAGAGGATGCGATGACCACCACTGGACGCGTTCTAATCTCATTGGCGCTCACCGCGCTGACGATCGGCGGCACGGCAGCATATATCATGCGGCCGGCAGCGGTTGAGCAGAAGGCTGGTGGACGCTGGAAGGCCGATAGCGGCCCTGTGCCCGTGCGCGCCGTCGCGTCTTCCAGTACGGATGTACCAGTTTATCTTGATGCGGTGGGCACTGCTCGCGCGCTCAATACGGTGTCTGTGCAACCCCAGGTTGGGGGAAAGATTGTCGAGATCGCTTTTGCGGAAGGTCAGACCGTGGAAAAGGGTCAGGTGCTGGCCCGCATCGACTCGACGACGTACCAGGCAGCGCTTAATCAGGCTTCAGCCAAGTTCACGCAGGATTCTGCTCAGCTGGCGAATGCAAAGATGGACCTAGAGCGATATACACGCATCCCCGGCGCTATTCCCGTAAAGACCGTTGATACTCAGCGTTCGCTCGTTGCCCAGCTTGAAGGGCAGGTAGCGTCTGCCAAGGCGGCCGTCGATCAGGCCAAAACGCAGCTGGGATACACAGCTATCGTTGCGCCGCTCACCGGACGTACCGGTATCCGCCAGGTTGACCAAGGTAACATCGTTGCTGGCTCAGGT
>JANNRP010000466.1:0-2395 GCA_031401535.1 Hyphomicrobiaceae bacterium
GGTCGGCCATTGTCAAATCGGACCATGTGACCTGCTGGCCGCCGTCACCCTTCGAAATCAAAAAGCCCTTGAACTGGTCCATCGCCGCGCCTCCATTATTGATCCCGTCCGAGTATGACGAAACAGGGGGACGTGTCGAGCGGAAGGGTGATCATGTGCAAGGCGCAATGGGCAATGGCCGTTTTGCGCCGGACCTCCCTGAAGGCAGAAGCCGCAGCCGTCTGCTCAGATTGGCCAATTGCGGCTTATCGTTTCGATTTGGTCTAGCAGCATCGCTCGACTGCGCAATGTAGTCAGCGAGCCGATTGACCCGTACTGCAACATGCTGGGTGCTGGCCTTACGGCAATATATGATTTAGTAACAGAATGGTTTTTTCTGTGTTTGAATCAGATGTTTTATTTGGAGCACAGCGTCACGACAGCAGCTCAGGTTGATTGAGCACCGGGAGGGTACGCTGGTGGCAAACGAACTCATCCAGAATGGCGCGGATGTGGCGGAAGCGGGTGCCCACCTTCATGTGGCGCTGGATAACATGCCGGGTGCCCTCGTCTATACGGATGACGATTTGAATATCGTCTTCTGCAACAACCGCTTCAAAGACATGTACCCGGTGCCACCACAATTGCTGCGATCGGGACAGGCGTACCCCAATTTGCTGCGCTATCTGGCAGAAAATGGCTATTACGGTTCGGGCGATACTGACGCCCAGGTCGCCCGGCGTATCGACAGCCTGCGCAACCCAACCGGCAACAGCTTCGAGGATCGCACCCCGGACGGGCGGTGCTATCGCATTCTGCGCCGCCGGGCGGCGAGCGGCACCGTTACAGTGATGACCGACATTACCGATCAAAAACAGACCGAACAGGACTTGGCGCGCAAAGAAGCGCAACTTCATGTGTCGCTTGACAACATGCCGGGCGCCCTCGTCTACACCGATGCCGATCTGAAAATCGTCTTCTGCAACGACCGCTTCAAAGAGATGTATCCCGCGCCGCAAGAGTTTCTTCAGTCGGGCCGACCCTATCCCGATTTTCTGCGCTATCTTGCTGATACCGGCTATTACGGCAAGGGAGACGCAGAAGCCGAGGTCGCCCGGCGCATCGAAAGCCTCCGCAATCCAACTGGCAATAGCTTCGAGGATCGTACCCCGGACGGGCGGTGGTATCGCATCCGCCGCCGCAGGGCGGATTCAGGTGGCACGGTGACCGTGATGACTGACATCACCGAGCAAAAGCAAGCAGAGAACGAACTATTGGACGCGAAGCGACTGACCGAGGAAGCAAACAGGCTCGTCACCGAGAAGAATGGGATGCTTGAAGCCCTATCCTCGAAACTGTCGAAATACCTCTCGCCGCAGATCTACCAATCGATTTTCAGTGGCCAGCAGAACGTGGAGATCTCCTCCAAGCGCAAGAAGCTTACAATTTTTTTCTCGGACATTGCCGGCTTCACCGAAACCACTGACAACCTGGAATCCGAAGAGCTGACGGATGTTCTCAATCACTATCTGACCGAGATGTCCGCAATCGCCCTTCATCATGGCGCCACGATCGACAAGTACATCGGCGACGCTATGCTGCTTTTCTTCGGCGACCCAGAATCCCGGGGTACCAAAGAAGATGCGAAGGCTTGCGTAATGATGGCGATCGCGATGCAGCGTCGCATGCGAGAACTGGATCAGGAATGGCGCAGACGGGGATTAGAGCGGCCGTTTCGTATCCGCATGGGGATTACGACCGGCTTTTGTACGGTCGGCAATTTCGGCAGCCGGGATCGGATGGATTATACCATAATCGGCAATGAAGTGAATCTAGCGGCGCGCCTCCAATCCGCCGTCGAGCCGGGCGGCATTTTATTGTCTCATGAAACAAACGCGCTCGTACAAGAATACGTACTGACCGAGGAACAACCTCCAATCACTGTCAAGGGTTTCTTGCGGCCGATAAACACTTACAAACTCCTCGGCACTTATAAGGAACTTGTCGATGAAGGGAAGGTCGTTCTGCAGGAACGGGACGGCCTACGGGTGTTGGTCGATTTGACAAAGCACGTCAGTCCCGAGGCGATTGCGGTGTTGGAAGAGGTGCTGGCCCAACTAAAGCAGCGCAGCCGCGATCAAGCAGCCCAGCATGAGAGATAGCTGGCGAAATTCTGTACCATCCGCCAGCAATCTAATTGTGCAGAATACATTGCTGGAACCTGTGCCCCGGATGGATCGGCAACTCAGACAGCGGTGAGTTGAAAACGTGCGATCCTTAGGCTGGGTTAGTGTGGCCCAAAGTCGTGACACGTGTCGCGGCAATCAAATTCACGCGCAACCCAACGCGTGTCTTAAAGAGCTGGGTGGGCGTACATGTTGGGTTACACGCGTTAGCTGTCGGAGCATGTGGCGCG
>JANNRP010000467.1:0-11637 GCA_031401535.1 Hyphomicrobiaceae bacterium
GACAATATCAAAGTATGCTCGATCAAAGTGCGCCGGTTGATATCACGCATTGTCTCGTCTCCGATTGCCGAATGTTCTGCGCGTCAAGCTAGCGCGTCGTCATTCTGCAGCAAAGCACACCATGCACTGTGCCAACCAACACACTGTTGGTTGGTGACGATCAGGGCTTCATTCCGGCTGGCGCCACCTGCTCGCCCTTGAGCCCGATATTGTCGAATGCCTGCCGCACGTGACCGGATGCTTTGACCTCTTCGATAAACGCGCTGACATAGGCCAGTGCCTCAGACTTGCCCTTTGGCACCGCAACGGCGGTTGTCGAATTCAGGAAACCTCCATCGAGTGTACGCGAGCCTGGAATCTTGGCCAGCAGGCCGCCGAGCGATGCGCGGCCAAGGGCAATGGCATCAGCCTTGCCAGCGAGCATGGTAGCGATGGCTTCGTCGACGCCGCCGAGTGCGGTATGCGTCGCATTCGGTGACGTCCGGTTTGAGGCGCGGAAGGTCGCCGTATCCTTGACGCCGACAATGCGGACGCCGACCACGTTGGCATCTGCAATCGCTTTGATTGAGGAACCCGGTGCGACGAGGTAGGTGCTTTGCAGGAGATGGTAGGGGCTGCCGAAATCGACGACCTTGCGCCGCTCATCATCGACCGGCATGAATGTGACATCCCACAGGCCAGCCGCTGCGGAGCCCTGAATTTCGCCCGATCCGAGATATGGTACGAATACGACTGTCGCGCCGAGCTTCTTTGCAAGTGCGGTCGCCAAGTCGATGGTGACGCCTCGAAAACCCGGCGGATTTGCATCTTTTAATGCGAAAATTCCCGACGGCGATGGTCCCACGGCAATCGCCACCCGCAAGACACCGGTCGGTGTTAGTTCCTTGCGCGCCGCGACATCGTCGGCATGGGCGACAACGGGGCCAATCATCAGGCCCAGACATAAGATCAAGTGACGGATTGGGGACATAACTCGGGCATCCTTGACGGGTAAACCGCCGCTTCCAACCAAACGGGATACGCTACTTTAGCGAAAGGGCCAGAATCGCGATGCTATTTCTCGCCCACTGCCGCCTGACTGATCGATCGTGCCGGACGGTTGTAGACGCTGCCCGGGCCATCAAGCACTTCGGCACTGCGCGGGCGCGGCTGGCCGATATTTGTCTCGATCACCACATCCACCGGTCCGCCCGTCATAATCAGATGTTCCACATCGTCGCGCCGGATCAGCACCAGCCGCCGCCGACCATCGACATTTGCCTGGTCGACCACATCCAAGCGCTTTTCAGGCTTTGGTCCAAAAAAAGTGCTGGTCAAGGCACTGGTTGGTGATCCTGTGGTCAGATACCCGCGCAGAAGCAGCCCGCCCACGATCAGCAGTGCGGCTATGAAAACGAGAAAAAACAACCAGGAAAGAAAATCCCACATGTGTCTCGTATCGCGGGCCCTCATCGGGTGCCGCGCTCCCTTTCATTCATCGCAACAATCAAGCGGTGCAGTCGGAATACAGCCGAGCGGCCTCCATGCCGGATTGAGCACGGCGCATGATTCTGAAAGGAGCTATATCCGCTATTTAGCACCATTTTAACCCTGATGATTGAATTGTTGACAGCAAGAGACCTGGAGTGCGGCAGCGAAGACGCGCTCTTGAGGTTCAGGCGTACCGATTGTTGAGTTCAAAAGTGGTTTTGCAAGCATGTTGGCGTCGAGCACTAGTGTGGCACTGCAGTATGAACGTGCAAAGTTGCGGTTTCGAAGAGTGGTTTCCGGCCCGACAACGCAGGCGGCTGTCGCAAGCGGCGTCCGTCAGTTTGCAGATGCATCGGCGCTGCTGAAGCACTTCGTCCGGGCGACTGTGGCTCTATTGGAGCGGGAATTTGCTCAGCGGACAACGGCATTTAGCCCGAATCGCGCTACCATCGGCAGCATGACTGATCACGCTGCGCGTTCTGGCGATGCGACCGCTGAGGCGCTCGAAGGCTTTCGCACCGAAGGTGGTAAATTGACCGCTGCGGGAGTGGTAGCTTTCGGGCTTTTGTGCGTTTTTTCGCTGTTTTATGCCGGCTCGGCCGAGCCAATCGTTTTGATGCTGTTGGCTCTATTGGCGACCGTCGGAGTATTTTTCCTGCTTGGGGTTGCCACGCGCCATATCCGATTTGCCGATCGTGGCCAACGTCGAGATATTGGCCACGCCGTGGTCGAGAGCCTGCAGGACGCCATTCAAGTTACCGATCGGTTCGGTCATTATGTCTATGGCAATCGCGCCTTCGCAACAATGACCGGCACATTGGACTTGGGCGAACAACCCTCGCTCGAGCGATTGCTGGCGGGTCAGCCGGACGCTGTCGAAGCGTACTTCCGGTTGTCTCGCGCGGCGGAGCGCGGTGAGGCGCGGGAGGAGACATTTTTTTTAGACCACTCATTGCAAGCCGTTGGTAATGCGGCAAACATCAGCGCTGCGGACCGTTGGTATCGGTTGGCAGTGCGACCACTTGATTTGAAGGCTGCGGCGGCGGAGACGGCACAGGTATTACGCGAACCGCTCACTGTCTGGAGCCTGTCTGACATTACCGTCCAGCGGGCGCAGGAAACCGGGGATCTCAAGCAGCTGCAAGTGTCGCTCGTCCACCTCGAGCACATGCCCGTTGGATTGATGGTCGTCGACGGAACCGGACAGATCGAACTCCTGAATGCCACTCTGGCGCGGTGGCTCGGTATTTCTCCTGACTGGCGCAGCCGCGGTTTGAAGATCTCCGATGTCGTCTCAGGCGACGGGGTAGCACTGTTACGGACGTTGGCTCGCGATACGACCACGGCGGTGAAGCCGATCGAACTTGATTTGCTGGATGGCAATGGCCGCGGATGGCCTGCACGGCTCGTTCTGTCGGCCCGGAGTGATGGCCTGAGCAGCAGCGTCGATGGACGACCCTCGGGCTTTGTTGCAGCCGTGCTCGATCGTGGCAGCGATGTTGCCGTATTGCCAGAGAGTGCCGCGTCTGCAAGCCGTTTTGCGCGGCTGTTCCAGTCCGCACCTTTTGGTATTGCGGTGATTGGTGCCGAAGGACGCATCACAAGCGCGAACGGAGCGTTTGCAAGACTGTTGCTGGCAGGCGGCCAGGTTGAGGGCAAGCTCGCGCGCACCCTACTTGGTTCGGACATGGCCGAGAGTTCTCGATCGGCCTTCGATCAGGCTCTGGAGGCAGCGCTCGCGGGCAAAGCCAGTATTGCCCCACTGGAAATTGCGGTTGGCGCCACCGGTGAATTCACGCGACGCGTCGTGGTGACGGCGCTGGGCCGCTCGGGCAATATGCAAGAGGCCGCAATCCTATATATTATGGATGCGACCGAGCAAAAGGCACTTGAGGTGAGCTTCGCGCAGAGCCAAAAGATGGAAGCGGTTGGCAAACTTGCCGGCGGCATCGCCCATGACTTCAATAACGTGCTCACCGCGATCATCGGGTTTTCCGATCTGTTGCTGCAAACGCACCGACCGACCGACGCGCCTTACAAGAACATCATGGCGATAAAGCACAGCGCCAACCGGGCGGCCGGCATGGTTAGCCAATTGCTCGCGTTTTCACGGCGCCAGACGTTGCAGCCGGAGGTGCTACAACTCGGCGAGACAATTGGCGATCTGGCCGTGCTTCTCAACCGTTTGCTCGGTGAGAAGATTGACTTGAAGATTCTTCAGGGCCGCGACCTTTGGTACGTAAAGGCCGATCGATCACAGTTGAGTCAGGTGATCATAAATTTGGGTGTCAACGCGCGCGATGCGATGCTCGATGGTGGGCGACTCAAGATCAGCTCGCGCAATATCACAGAGCGCGAAAGCCAACGGATCGAGCAGCCGGGCTTCGTCGTTGGCGAATACGTGCTGATCGAGGTGGAAGATACTGGTTGCGGCATGTCGCCCGAGATTATGGCCAAGATCTTCGAGCCCTTCTTTACCACCAAGGGCGTCGGTAAAGGCACGGGCTTGGGTCTTTCAACCGTTTACGGGATTGTCAAACAGACTGGTGGCTTCGTGTTCCTTGAGAGCACGCCCGGCCAAGGTACGATATTCCGTGTTTATCTGCCGCGCCATCACGTCGAGGTGGGCGCGGAGCCGATCAGTCCCAAGGCTGCGAAAAAGGATCGCGCCGTTGATCTCACCGGCTCGGGGCGAGTGCTCCTGGTCGAGGACGAGGATGCCGTGCGCGGCTTTGCAGTCGAGGCCTTGAAACGGCAGGGTTATGAGGTGCTGCAAGCAACCAGCGGTGTTGACGCGCTGGAAGTCATTGCCGCAACTGAAGGCCCCATTGATTTGGTGGTCAGCGATGTCATCATGCCTGAAATGGACGGTCCGACGCTGCTCAAGGAATTGCGGCGCGTTCAACCTACATTGAAGTTCGTATTCATGTCAGGCTATCCCGATGATGCCTTCAAGAACACGCTGGAGCCTGGCACCGAGTTTGCGTTCCTGCAGAAGCCATTCTCGCTGGTACAACTCGCCACCAAGGTGAAGGAAGAACTCGGCCGTTAGTGGCCCGTGCCTCTGGTGAGCAGCGTCTGTTGATTCGACGTTTGCTCATTGCGGGCAAACGTCGCGACAGGGTAGTGTCTCAGGTGTTTCTGGGACGAATCTTGACTTCGAATCGCTTTGAGGCCACCTCAGTACTATGCTTAGCGCAAAGCAGGAGGTTGCCTTTGACGCAAATCGAAACGAAAAGCCTGGATCGGGTCCAGGATACGTGGATCAAAGTGGGTTGCCACCGTGAAACGCATCGCCTCGATCGTGTTTTGGAGACTTTCCAGAAGGCACTGACCCTAGCGGATGCTGGTGGAAATGCAGACGCCTTTGCCAGCAGCGTCATCAGCATGCACGACCAAAAGGGCTGGCTAACCGTGGAGTGGGTAAGCGTGGCGTCCGGTCAGCGATTGCATTCCTTGATTGACAAAGCTTGGCAGGATTTCGCGGAACCCTTGGTGACACATGTCGCTGTGTCGGGCGAGCATATCGCTGGCGAAAGGACTTAGATCGCTATGCCTCGTGGCCCAAAAGGCGAGAAAAGGCCCGCCGACGTGATCGGCAACGCTGTAAAAATCATGCGCGTCGCCACTGGTGAGGAGCAGGACGAGAAGACTGACGACGGCAAGGATAAGGCTGCCGTCAGCCTTGGGCGGCGGGGTGGAAAGGCGCGGGCAAAATCTCTAACGCCTAGAAAACGCAAGGAAATTGCCAAAAAAGCAGCGGCCAAACGTTGGGACAAGAATTGATTTTGAATATTTTTCGTTGATTTTGCAGATTAGACCCCTATCATCGTTCGTGTGACAGGGAGCGATTCGAATGGACCAATACTCCGAAGCCGAAGTTAAGGATGTCCTAACAGACTACCATGATCGCATCGTCGCAGTGCTTCGCAAGGCATTTGACGAGTGGGTTGAAACCCAGAACTTCCGTGCTGATCGCGGGTTCGGCCCGTTACTGTACCCAAGGACTGTGGCAAATTTGATTTTTGACGCGATTGCACGGTACGCAAAAGCCGAGTTTCAAGGGATACCTGGCGTCAGGGTGATCGATGAGCCGCAAACAATCAAAGTTTGCTTCAAGGAGATCGTAATAGCCCGATTTAAGAAAGGCGATGATTCTTCGCTCGGGCGCAACATCGAGACGCAAGCGGTACTCGACTTCATCAATCCGCAGCGTTCGCTACCTAACTTTCCGCCTGAAGCCGCGAAGGTTGAGTTCCTATATCTGCCTGATGAATTGGGCGTTGATGTCGGTAAGCTATTGGTCGTCGCGCGTGACTACAATCGACCAATCTGGGCCTATGAGCTTAATCCGTCTATTGGCGGCGCAACCGTTATCCGGCTGCCACTTGGCGCGCCGGCAGAGCAAGACGTGGGCGAACCTCCGCTTGTTGTTCCCAAGCGTCGTGACGACAGTGAAGAGATCGGCTGATGTCTACAAAGGGCGATCTCTTGCGCCTCGCGCGGCAGTTGCGTGGGATGACCCAGAAACATGCGGCAGAGCAGCTTGGATTGGCCCAAGCGGTTCTGTCGCGCGTTGAGAATGATTTGATTGAGATAGATGAAAATCTGCTGGGGTCGGCAGCACGAACCTATTTATTGCCGCGCAGTTTTTTCGATATTACTGATCCAGTTTATGGTCCGCCAGTGAGCGTTCATACAATGCTGCGCGGCAATTCAGACGTGACCGCGCGTGATATAGACATGATCACGGCAGAACTTAACGTTCGCCTGTTCAATATTAGAAGATTTTTACAAAACGTCGACTACAGACCTACGAGCGACATTCCGGTGCTAGATATTGAGCATGTTGGCCCAGTTGAGCAAATTGCTTCCACAGTTCGTGCTCATTGGAAGATTACGGAAGGGCCGATCAAGAATCTGACGCGAATGCTAGAGAAGGCAGGCATTATAGTTGGAGACTCCAATTTTCACGGTGCCTCAGTAAGTGGGGTTACGTTCAATGCTCCGGGCACGCCGCCAATCATCTTGGTGAATAGGTCCCACCCTGCGGACAGACTCAGGTTCACTCTGGCCCATGAGCTGGGGCATCTTGTGATGCATAGGTTCCCAACACCAAGCATGGAGGATGAGGCAAATCAATTTGCATCAGCCTTTTTATTACCTATGCATGAGATGCAAACTGTATTTAAGGGGCGCAAGATAACAATTGAGCTTTTGGCTGCGCTAAAAAAAGAGTGGCGCGTCTCTATGCAGGCTATTCTTATGCGCGCGAAGTCCCTGGATTGTATTTCCGAAAATCAAACGCGGTATTTGTTTCAACAATTCAGCGTTCGCGGGTGGCGAACGAAGGAGCCAGCGAGTTTGGATTTTGCATTTGACCCGCCAACTGTTTTGCCCAGTCTGATCAAATCGCACGTGGATGATCTAAAGTATGCTTGGCCGGAAGTCGTAGAATTAGCTCGGATCAGAGAAGCCGATTTTAATGAGTTCTACGGAAACCTGTCTGGTCCCGGCACACCAACGCGGCCGACGCTTAGAATTGTGAACTAATATGCTTGACGCTAAGCATAAAAGTTCATATATTATGGGTATGAGCAAACTCACAACACCGTTGCGCGCCCAAATCCTCTCGATGCTTTGCGAGGGGAGTTCCATGCGGTCCGTCTCCCGGGTCTGCGACGTGTCGATCAATACCGTCGCCAAGATATTGATCGACGCTGGCAACGCCTGCATGGACTTCCACGACGAGAAGGTGCGCGGCCTGCGGTCGCGCCGGGTTCAGGTCGATGAAATTTGGAGTTTTTGCGCCGCTAAGCAGAAGAACGTCGCCACCATGAAGGCACCCGTGCACGGCGCTGGTGATGTTTGGACTTGGACCGCTCTGGACGCTGACAGCAAGATGATCGTCAGCTTCATGGTTGGCGGTCGTGATGCGATGTGGGCCGATGCTATCATGCGCGACGTTGCAGCGCGCATTGATCGCCGCGTTCAAATCACAACGGACGGCCTTGGCGTGTATGTGGACGCCGTAGACAAGGCGTTCGGCGGCTTCGTGGACTACGCCCAGCTCGTCAAGACTTACGGTGCGGCACCGGACAGCGCTAAGGGCCGTTACAGCCCTGCCGAATGCACTGGTGCTCGCAAGGTCCGGGTAAGTGGCTCGCCTGACGTTGACCATGTGAGCACGTCATATGTCGAGCGATCGAACCTGACGCTGCGGATGCACAACCGCCGCTTCACGAGGTTGACCAATGCATTTTCGAAGAAGTTCGACAGTCATGTCCACATGGTTGCGATCTACACAGTCTGGTACAATTGGGTTGCATCCACAAGACACTCAAGGTCACGCCAGCGATGGCCGCTGGGCTGACCGGCAAGCTGATGACCATGGAGGATGTGGTTGCACTTCTTGATGCCGCCGCTCCGAAGACCGGGCGTCCAAGAAAGAATCAGCAAGTCAAGATCGCTTGAGAAAACACCTGATACACTACCCGCGACTGCCGATAAGAACAAATTATGAATCTGAAGTGTTTTTGTTATGTTTTACAAAATATTAATGTTCTCTGGACAAAAGAGAACAAAACGCGTACATATGGCATCAATTGCTGATCTGCAACTCATGCCATAGGGTGATCAAAATGACTGCGCCGCAGCTACGCATCGTCGACGGGGATACCATGGATAAGAACAAGGCGCTGGAGGCAGCGCTTGCCCACATCGAGAAGCAGTTCGGCAAGGGCTCGATCATGAAGCTCGGCTCGAACGATCGCTCCATGGATGTAGAGGCAATATCCACTGGTTCGCTGGGACTCGATATTGCGCTGGGGATTGGCGGTCTGCCGAAGGGGCGGGTCATTGAAATCTACGGCCCTGAATCGTCTGGCAAGACAACGCTTGCCCTGCATGTGATCGCGGAAGCGCAGCGCAACGGTGGCGTTTGTGCATTCGTTGACGCCGAACACGCCCTTGATCCGGTTTATGCGCGAAAGCTCGGCGTTAACGTGGCCGATTTGTTGATCTCGCAGCCCGATACTGGCGAGCAGGCTCTTGAAATCGCCGACACGCTGGTGCGGTCAGGGGCAGTCGAGATCCTGGTGATCGACTCGGTGGCAGCGCTCACGCCTAAGGCCGAGCTCGAAGGTGAGATGGGTGATAGTCTGCCGGGCTTGCAGGCTCGGTTGATGAGCCAGGCATTGAGGAAATTGACCGGTTCAATCTCCAAGTCTGGCTGCATGGTGATCTTCATCAACCAAATCCGCATGAAGATCGGCGTCATGTTCGGTAATCCGGAGACGACGACCGGTGGTAACGCTTTGAAATTCTATGCGTCGGTGCGTCTCGATATCCGCCGCATCGGGCAAATCAAGGAGCGCGACGAGGTGGTTGGCAACCAGACCCGTGTCAAGGTCGTCAAGAACAAGGTTGCGCCACCATTCAAGCAGGTAGAATTCGACATCATGTACGGCGAGGGCATTTCTAAGACTGGCGAACTGGTCGACCTCGGCGTCAAGTGCGGGGTGATCGAGAAGTCCGGCGCTTGGTTCGCTTACGGCGGCCAGAAAATTGGCCAGGGTCGCGAGAACTCGAAACAATATCTGAAAGACAATCCGGCTGCTGCCGCAGCTATTGAAAAGGCGGTGCGGCAGAATGCCGGGCTCATCGTCGATAAGATGCTGGCCTTGCCTGAAGGCACAGAGGCGATGGAGGCCGTGGAAGGCCCAGCGGAGAGCGAGTTCGAGACAGCGGCTGTACCCAAGTCGGGCCGGGCAAAGCGCTGAAAACGGGTATCGTTCAATATGGCGATAGGCGCTCCTAAATCAGGTTGCGTGCCCGTCCTTGTCACTTCCTGGACAGTCCGGCGGCTGGCCAGTACAAGCGGGCTGGAAAAGTGATGTTGTGGCTGCCGGGTGTTGTGGTCAATGTCTGGGCGGGATAGCGGAAAGGTTGGGCCTCGTTCTCCGAGTGCCGACCTTGTTCGCTGTTCTGTCATCGATGTTTGCTGTAGCGCACCGGTGGTCTACTCACAGGTTTGATCATCCAGTCCAGCAATCGCGAGTGCGCAATGAGCGGCGTCAATCAAGTCAGGTCAACGTTCCTCGACTATTTCAAAAAGCAGGGTCATGAAACGGTTGCCTCGTCACCGTTGGTGCCGCGCAACGACCCGACGTTGATGTTTACCACCGCCGGGATGGTTCAGTTCAAGAACATCTTCACTGGTCAGGAGACACGTAGTTATAAGCGGGCCGCAACATCTCAGAAGTGCGTGCGAGCGGGCGGCAAGCATAATGACCTAGACAATGTCGGCTATACGGCGCGCCATCACACGTTCTTTGAAATGCTTGGGAACTTCTCGTTCGGGGACTACTTCAAGGACGACGCAATCCCATTCGCCTGGAATCTGATTACCAAGGAATTCGGACTCGACCCGAAGCGTCTCTATATTACCGTCTATCACGATGACGATCAGGCGGCCGCAATCTGGAAGAAGCTCACGGGATTTCGTGACGAAAAGATCATTCGGATTGCAACGTCGGATAACTTCTGGGCCATGGGCGATACTGGACCCTGCGGTCCGTGCTCAGAAATCTTTTTCGATCATGGCGCTAAGATCCCCGGTGGACCGCCGGGTTCGGCCGATGCCGACGGCGACCGCTTCATCGAGATCTGGAACCTCGTATTCATGCAGTACGAGCAGCGAGGCCCCGGCGACCGGGTCGATCTGCCAAAGCCGTCCATCGATACCGGCATGGGACTGGAGCGCATTTCAGCCGTGCTCCAGGGTACGCACGATAACTACGAGATCGACCTGTTCAAAGCCTTAATTGCGGCATCGGTCGAATTGACCGGGGTTTCGGCTAAAGGTGAGCACAAGGCGAGCCACCGTGTCATTGCCGACCATTTGCGGGCGTCGAGCTTTCTTATTGCAGACGGCGTTCTGCCATCGAATGAAGGACGCGGTTATGTTTTGCGCCGGATCATGCGGCGCGCCATGCGGCATGCCCATTTGCTGGGTGCCGCCGATCCGTTGATGCACCGGCTGGTGCCCGCGCTCATCCGGCAGATGGGCGACAGCTATCCGGAGTTGGTGCAGGCGCAATCGATGATCAGCGAAGCGCTGGAACTGGAGGAGCGGCGGTTCCGCAACACGCTCGAACGCGGGATCGGATTGTTGACCGAGGCGACGGCCAAGCTGGTGTCGGGCGCCACGCTGCCGGGCGACGTGGCATTCAAGCTCTACGACACATTCGGATTTCCTCTCGACCTGACGCAGGATGCCTTGCGGGCGCGGGGCATCGGTGTCGATACGGCTGGCTTCGGTGTTGCGATGGCGCGCCAGAAAGCAGAGGCACGTAAGGCCTGGAAGGGATCCGGCGATGCTGCAACCGAAACGGTTTGGTTCGAAATCAAGGAGCGGGTTGGGGCGACTGAATTTCTCGGCTACGACACTGAAGCAGCTGAAGGTGAGATCACCGCCATCGTGAAGGGAGGGGCTGAGGTCTCAGCATTGGCCGCGGGCGACGAGGCCAGCATCATCTGTAACCAGACGCCATTTTACGGCGAGTCGGGTGGGCAGATGGGTGATGCAGGTGTGATTAAGATCGCATCCGGTGCCCGATTCAAGGTCGCGGCCACACAGAAAAAATTCGGCGATCTCTTCATCCATTTGGGTGTTCTTGAAGTCGGCACCTTGAAGGTAGGCGACGCCGTCGAGTTGAGTGTCGATCATGCGCGCCGCTCGGCAACGCGGGCGAACCACTCCGGCACCCATCTGGTGCATGAGGCACTGCGGCATGTGCTCGGTCCCCATGTCGCGCAGAAAGGCTCGTCCGTCGGGCCTGACCGATTGCGGTTTGACTATTCGCATTCCAAACCGATGTCAGCTGACGAAATCAAGCAAGTGGAAGCGCTCGCCAATACTATCGTCCAGCAGAATACCGTCGTTGAAACGCGGTTGATGGCGATCGAGGATGCACGCGAAACCGGCGCCATGGCACTGTTTGGTGAAAAATATGGCGATGAGGTTCGCGTCGTTTCCATGGGGTTGCCTGAGGGACGCGGAGCCAAACCGAACAAGCCGTGGTCGATCGAGTTGTGCGGCGGCACCCACGTGCGCCGTACCGGAGACATCGGCCTTGTCCGCGTGATCGCCGAGACCGGTTCGTC
>JANNRP010000468.1:0-11170 GCA_031401535.1 Hyphomicrobiaceae bacterium
AACAGGGCATCGAAAGTCTTTATAAGATCATCGGCGTCCTCGATCACGCGTTCGAGGCCACGCACCGGCACCTCGCCGCCGCTGGTATCTCGCAATGCGGCCTCGGCGCGATTGCGCAACCGATTGAGTGGCGTCTTCAAATCGTGCGCAATATTGTCTGACACCTCGCGCATACCCGTCATGAGTTGTTCGATACGCTCCAGCATCGCATTCAGGCTACCCGCAAGGTGATCGAATTCATCGTCACTGCCATTGAGAGGAATGCGTCGGGAAAGATCGCCGGACATGATTGTTGCCCCGGTATCGGTGATTGATGAGATCCGAGTCAGCATTAGTCGACTGGCCAGCAGGCCCCCTGCCAATGCCGTCACACTCAACAGGCCAAACCCACCAATGAACAGCCAGCGCATCGACTTGATCAGCACCCGCTGTTCGTCAATGCTGCGGGCAACGAGCAGGCGGCCGCTGTTGCCAAGTTCTAACACAATACCGACGGCTGAATGCGCGAACGACGTGACGCTGGTGATCGACGTATCCGAATACATAAACGTACCACCGGAACTACCGGTGCCAAGCGCAGTCGGCCACTGAGCCAAATTGCCAGCAAGCTTTTGCTGGCGCCCATCAACAAGGATCAGCAAAGGCGCAGAGCTTGATTGGCTGTTGCTCGACCGCTCCGCCACAACTCGAGCTAAGGCAGGCATGTCGCCGCTTCGTGCCAAAGCCTCAAACGCACGAACGTCCTGCGTGATCACCTCAATGACCTGCCGCGTCAGCAGGGTGTTGGTCTGCCAGAACAATGCGCCAATAACGATGGCAGCCATGATTACAAAAGCGGCGACAGCCACAGCGGTCAACCGAAAGGCCGTGGTCCCCAGCAGGCGCACCGTCAGGGCTGCGAGCCGTTTCGGCAGGGCGCCGTCCACGGTCGAGGGTGCAATCGTGTCAGACAACGCCGTCACGCATCATGTAGCCCGCACCGCGGACGGTGTGGAGCAAGGGCCTCTCGAAGCCTTTGTCGATCTTACCCCGGAGTCGCGACACATGAACGTCAATGACATTAGTCTGCGGGTCGAAATGATAATCCCAGACGTTTTCCAGAAGCATGGTCCGCGTCACAACCTGCCCGGCATTCCGCATCATATACTCGAGCAGGCGGTATTCGCGCGGTTGAAGCACAATCGGTTCCCCACCGCGGGTCACACGATGCGACAGCCGGTCAAGCACCAGATCCCCGACCTGATAACGCGTCTGGCTTTCCTGCGGCTCGATGCGGCGTACGAGAGCTTCAGCGCGGGCAAGCAGCTCCGTGAATGCGTAAGGCTTGGTCAAATAATCATCACCGCCGACTTTCAAGCCGCGCACCCGGTCGTCCACCGCCCCCAAAGCCGATAGAAACAACACCGGCGTCTTTAACCCGTCAGCCCGGAGCGCCTTGACGAGGGAGAGGCCGTCCAGTTTCGGCAACATCCGGTCGATAACCAGCAGATCGTAGGCACCATCGTTCGCCATTGCCAAACCATCCTCACCATCGTGAGCAAGGTCGGCTGTGTGGCCGCTCTCCTTCAACGCTCGTTGCAGAAAGAGCGCCGCTTCCTTTTCGTCTTCTACAATGAGGATGCGCATGGCGACACACCGTGATTATGGGCGAACATCAGCCCGTGCAACCGCCTCAGTCTTATCACAAAAATAATGCCTGGAGCTAACTTGCTCCAGGCACCAATCGAGACTTGGTCAACGACCTTCGTTAGCCTTTTTTGGTTGCCATCTTGATTGAGACAACCCGCTTTTGGTCGCCCGACTTCAAGGTGACCAGCACGCCCGGCCGACCAGCGTCTTCAGCTTTCTTGACCGCGGCATCGACATCGGCTGCTGATGCCACAGCCTGACTATTGATCTCCAGCACAACATCACCTGCCTTCAAGCCTTTGGTCGACGCATCCGATTCACTGCCGACATCGGTAATCTGCACGCCTTCCTTCGAGCCAGCCTTCGCACCCGCAACCGGGCCGAACGCCAATCCTAGAGAGCCAAGCTCGGTCTTGCCCGGCTTGACCGGTTCGACTTTTGCGACCTCGTCGGTTGAGCTGGGAAACTTGCCGAGCTTGACCTTGATCAACTCCTCCTTCCCGGCGCGCAGGACCTTGACGTCCACTGCCGTGTCCGGTGTGTATTCGGCAATCTTGCGGGCAAGCTCGCGGCTATTCGCGATTGCAGCCCCGCCTACCGACAGGATCAGATCCTGCGTCCTAAGACCGGAGGCAGCGGCGGGACCGTTAGCGGTAACCTCGTTCACCAACGCACCCTTGGTTTCCTTGATGCCAAGCGTTGCCGCGATATCATCGTCCACATCCTGGATCTTCACACCGAGCCAGCCGCGACTTACACTTCCGCCGTTCTTCAACTGCGCGATCACCTCAGTGGCGATCTTGGCCGGCACGGCAAAAGCGATACCGACGTTACCGCCGTTCGATCCGGGGCTATAGATTGCGGTGTTCACGCCGACAACTTCGCCGTCGAGGTTGAACGTCGGGCCGCCCGAATTACCACGATTGACCGCAGCATCGATCTGCAGGAAATCGTAAGGCCCCGAGCCGATATCACGGCCCAGCGCCGACACGATGCCGGCCGTCACGGTTCCGCCGAGACCGAATGGGTTGCCAACGGCCAAGACCCAATCGCCAACACGGCCCTGCTTGGCAGCAAACTTTACGAACTCGAACTTCTTGTCCTTTGTTGTGATCTTCAACAGCGCGAGATCGGTCCGCTGATCAGTACCGATGAGGGTTGCTTCATGCTTGTTGTTCTCATCGAACGCCACTGTGATCTTTGAGGCGCCGTCGATCACATGATTGTTGGTGACGACGTAACCGTCCTCCGAAATCACAAAGCCTGACCCTTGCGATAGCTGTGGACGAGGGTTGGCGCCACCACCGCTGCCACCGCCACCGAACTCGCGCGGCAGGTTCTCGAAGAAGCGCCGCAGCGCGTCTCCTTCGGGGCCCTCTGGGATCATATCCTGCGGTCCGCGACCCGGGCTTCGCTTGCCAGGTGGCTGGACTGGATTACTGGACAGCTTCTTGCCACCGCTCGCCACGGATATACTTACAACCGCCGGTTTGACCCGCTCGACAATGTCGGCGAACGACAATGGCGCGCGTCCAAAGGGGGTCTGCACACCACTCGCGTCTGGCTTCAATTGCGCCAGTGCCGGGGTAGCAGGTGGACCAGCGAGAAGGGCCAGCGTGCTGACGCCAGCCAGAGCGGCGATGATGCGCGTCGAGCGCGCAGATCGCGTGCGATTCTCAAATTTAATAGGTGTAATAGTTGAGGACATGCAGCGACCCTCTATTGGTTGGGCATCCCACGTCGTGGGATCAGGCGAGCAATATCGCTCGGTTGCCCCAATAGATATCGACCGTCGTGTTACAACAGCGTTGCGGGCAGATTACATTTTAGTAATCGAGCACCCGAGACATTAGCTTTTGTCCAATTCTGCCAAGCGCCGCAACTCCTCCGGCGATAGCGCAGCTGGCGCAGTGATCGTCGGCACCGTTTCTCGTGCGCGCCTCCACAATAGACCAACCGCCATTAACACCAAGAGAAGCGGCGATGCCCAGAGCAGCGCCGTATTTGTGCTCAACTGCGGCCGCAGCAGCACGAACGAGCCATAGCGCGCCACGATGAATTGCATAATCGCTGGGTCGCTCTCACCAGCCTGCAGACGTTCGCGCACGAGTAGCCGCAGATCTCGCGCAAGGGGCGCATTACTGTCGTCGATCGACTGGTTCTGGCAAACGAGGCAGCGCAATTCCGCCGATAACGCGCGCGCCCGCGCCTCGAGCTTCTGGTCTTGCAGGATTTCGTCCGGTTCGACTGCGATCGCTACGCGCGGCAGCATGGTTGCGGCGAACACGACCGTGATCAGCAGCAAGGTCACCGCACACCGTCGCCACATCACACATCACTCCGCTGGAACAGGCTTGGCGACCGGTCGCTGGCGCCGGGGAGCACCGACACGCAGACGGCGATCACTGAGCGACAGCATACCGCCGAGCACCATCACGATGGCACCGAGCCAGATCAACCGAACCAGTGGATTGAAATAGAGCCGCACCGCGTAACCACCGTCGCGCTGCTCATCGCCAAGCACCGCATATAGATCACCACGCCATGACGCATGGATGCCCGCTTCCGTCGTTGGCTGCGGCGGCTGGTCGTAGATCCGCTTCGCCGGGTTCAGCGTTGTGATCGCGCGGCTACCCCGACTGACTTCCAGGACACCCACATCTTCGCGGTAATTGGGGCCTCGTTCCAGGCCCGTGCCACGGAATAAGAGACTGTAACCAGCAATCTCGACCGTCATACCTGGCTTCATGATCAATACTTTTTCGGCCTGATAGGCCGTGGTCGACACGATACCCAGCACCATCATCCCAACGCCGAAGTGTGCGAGGGCCGTGCCAATCGTAGATCGTGGAAGGCCTTGCAGGCGTTGCAGCGCGTCTGACCAAGGCACCGTACCGACTTTCGTCCGCCCGATCACCTCAGCAAAGGCACCGAGACAGACCCAGACGCCGAGAGCCAACGCAACGGGCGCCAACAGCGGCCCTCGCCACGTGGCGGCAATGACTGCAAACAGCACGACCGCGGCGGTGATCAGCACAACCATCAGACGCTGACTGGCTGCATAGAGATCGCCGCGTTTCCATGCCATCAGCGGACCGAAGGGCAGCGCAATCAGAAGTGGGAGCATCAACACGCCGAACGTCAGATTGAAATAAGGTGGGCCGACCGAGATCTTTTCCCCGGTCAACGCTTCCAATGCCAACGGATAGAGTGTGCCGACAAATACTGTGGCGCAACTTGTGGTCAGCAGCACGTTGTTGAGGACCAGCGCACCCTCGCGGCTCAGCGGGGCGAACACGCCGCCCTCACGTAAGGCGCCAACACGCGCGGCAAACAGCGCCAAACCTCCGCCGATGAATATCAACATCAAGCCAAGAATGAAGACGCCGCGTGCTGGATCGACTGCAAACGCATGAACCGACGACAACACGCCAGATCGCACCAGGAATGTTCCCATCAGCGACAGCGAGAACGTAATAATCGCCAGCAGGATCGTCCAGATTTTCAACGCTTCGCGCTTTTCCATAACGGCAGCCGAATGCAGCAAAGCCGTACCCGCGAGCCAGGGCATGAAGGATGCATTCTCGACCGGGTCCCAGAACCACCAACCGCCCCAGCCCAACTCATAGTACGCCCACCACGAGCCCATCGCGATGCCGAGCGTCAGGCACATCCAGGCAGCCAGCGTCCAGGGCCTTACCCAGCGCGCCCAGGCTGCGTCTTGGCGACCTTCAATCAGCGCTGCGATAGCGAACGAGAACGCAATCGAAAAACCGACATAGCCTGCGTAGAGCAGTGGTGGGTGGAACGCTAGCCCAGGATCCTGCAGCACGGGGTTCAACCCTTGCCCCTCCAGCGGCGCCGGATCGAGCCGCAGGAATGGGTTCGAGGTCAGGACAATGAACAGGCAGAATGCCAGGGCAATCGATGCCTGCACGCCGAGCACGTTGGCCTTGAGGCTTAAAGGCAGGTTGCGCCCGAACACGGCGACGGCTGCGCCAAATGCAGCCAACATCAAAACCCACAAGAGCATCGAGCCCTCATGGTTCCCCCATACGCCGGAGACTTTATAAAGCATCGGCTTCAACGTATGCGAATTGAGGGCAACGTTAAGAACCGAAAAATCAGAATTCACATAGGCCCACGTCAAGCTCAGGAAGGACACGAGCACCAGAACGAATTGGGTTAAGGCTGCGGTGTCGCCGACGCGCATCATCGCAACATTGCCGATGCGCGCACCGTAAAGCGGCACGACCGTCTGTGCGCATGCCACAGCCAACGCCAGCACCAATGCAAAATGTCCGATCTCGACAATCATGGGTCTCACAGCGCTCAGTTGGTGGTTGGTTTCGTCGCCAGTCCAGGATGCGTCTTCTTGCCGTCACCGAGTTTCACGCCTTTGTCCTTGAGCGCCTTGGCAACTTCAGGCGGCATGTAGGTCTCATCATGCTTGGCAAGGACGCTATCGGCTATGAAGGTACCGTCGGCATTGATACGGCCTTCCGCCACAACACCCTGCCCCTCGCGGAACAGATCGGGTAGTACGCCCACGAAGGCCACCGGCACGTTGTTGATCGTATCAGTGACGGCGAAGGTAACGGCCGTGCCGACGCCGCGCTGCACGGATCCATCGGCCACAAGTCCACCCAGTCGGAATCGTTGGCCGGACGCCACCTTCTTTTCGGCAACGTCGCTTGGCGTATGAAAATAAGTGACCGCATCTTTGAGCGCGAACAACACAAGCACCGCTGCCACCGCCAGGAGCGACACACCACCGGCAATGATAGCACCACGCTTCTGCTTACGCGTCATGATCCAAGCCCCATTTCGCGGGCAGCCAAATCAAGTTCGCCCAGCGCCGTCTTATTGTCGGCGAGCGCCTGTCGTGCCTCCTCGAGCGCCGCCGATGCCTTGCCCTTCTGTCCCATGACGACATAGGCCCGCAATAGCCGCTGCCAGCCCGACGGGTCGCGGCCATCTTGCTTCAGGCGTGCATGCAATCCGTCGACCATGCCTTGAATCATGCGTTCGCGATCTGCAGGAGACATTTGTTCAGCGGCCGCAACCGCCTCGGTAGTCGGGCCCGGCGCCCCGTTGGGGATCGCCGCCGCATCGCCGGTGCCGCCCCTCTGTGCATTGACCACCGCCAATCGCTCCTTCACGGCTGGCTGCCAAGCAGCGTCAACGGGCGCCACTGCAAGCAAAGCCGCATATTCTGCCGCCGCACCCAGCAAATCACCATCCTGCTCGCGCCGTAGCGCCAACCAGAAACGCGCTTCCAGCCGTTGCGGCTCGGCTTTGAGAACTTTCTCAAAAGCGATGCGCGCGTCGTCCGGAATCCGGCCACCACTGGCCCTGATCGAGGCCTCGGCCATGCCCGTCAAGCGTTTGGGCGTTTCACCCAACAACTGTATGGCGCGCCGGAACGCAGCACGCGCATCCTCAAAGCGCTCCTGCTTCATATAAACCGGCGCGATGACGTCCCATCCCATGCCATCGTCAGGTCGGGCGCGTAATCGCGCCTCAACCTTGGCAACAAGGTCCACAATCGCTGTCTGCTCAGCGGTGAGGGTCGACGCTTTATCCGGCACACGCGCGATGTTAACCTGCGAGGGCAGGCTAGGCGCACCGTTTTTCAAGTAAAGCGGCAGCGCAATCAGAGGCAATGCCAGTGCCGACGCCAATGTTACCCAACGCATAGTGCTGGACATTATCGTGGGCGACTGTGCGGGCGCAGCGGCTTGTTCCGCATGCGTCAAAAGGCGTCGCGATACTTCTATTTTCGCGGCCGAAGCATCAGTTTCATTGATAACACCGGATTTCAGATCACGGTCGATCTCTGCCAGTTGGTCTTGGTAAACCGCAACGCCGCCAGCCGTCCGATCGGCACCGGTGGTAGCGCCGTGACCGAGCGCAAGCAGCGGCCGCAGTACGATGTAGGCGACGGACACCGTCAAAACCACGAGGGCGACCCAAAGCAACATCTGCGTTCTCGTTCCCGGCTAAGCCCATCCCAAGTCGACGATATGACATTGGAATAGTGACGCGGGTTCGGCGATGCAAGTTACATGGCAGCGCACGGGCGCGATGTCGCGCCATGCTGAGGCCGAAGCAACAGTGCGCCCAGCCTTAGCTGACATTGGTCCAGGTACCATCCGGATTGCGACAGGCCGTACCGCGCATCGCCTGCTGACGACCGTCGATGTAGATGGTGTGGGTATAGTCTCGGCAATCCTGCGGCCCCCGTCGATAAGGCGCCATCGGCACCACGTCGCCATAACGGCCGTTGTCGGGATTTTTCCAAGCAACTCGCTCGCCTGTGCGGCCACGTTCAAAGGCGGACAACTCGGCCTGTTGAGCCAATATCTGGTCCTGCTTATCCATCGACCGACCGATCTCGCTGCCGACGATGCCGCCAACCACCGCGCCAGCGACCGTTGCCAATATCTTACCCGAGCCGCGACCAACCTGATTACCGAGAATGCCGCCCGCCGCCGCACCGACCAACAGGCCGGAATCCTGCTTATCGGGACCGCCAGGGCCGCAAGCCGTAAGGGCAATTGGAAGAATGGCAATGATGATTGCCCAGCGCCGCAACATTGAGAGCCTCGCTCGTTTGCCCAGTTCCGGTGCCACGCTTTGCTCACCGCCAATACTCGGCCAGTCTAACTCTTAAGCTCTATTGGGACAGATTCGGGCAAAAGATGGACCATGCCGGTCGCAATTCTAGCGCAACACATTGGATTCACGAAAAAGCTCAGGCGCCCGGCAGATCAAGCCGAACCAACAGTCCGCCATGCGACGATGGCCCGAGTTCCATCTTCCCCCGGTAACTTTGCGCCAGTTCACCGACAATCGACAACCCAAGCCCTGTTCCAGGCTTACTTTCGTCAAGCCGCAAGCCACGTTTGCCGATCTGAGCGCGCTGCTGTTCGTTCAAACCTGGCCCGTCATCTTCGACGAGGATTGTCAGACGCCGCGGCACAGTGCGCGTCTCGGCTGGCGGCGCCTCGATCGTCAGATAAACGCGCTTCACCGACCACTTGCAGGCATTGTCCAGGAGATTTCCGAGCATCTCCTCCAGATCCTGCTGTTCGCCTTGGAACCTGGCCCCATCGGGACAGCTCAAGGTGATTGCCGTGCCTTTGTTTCGGTAGATCCGCTCCAATGCGCGTTGCAGCGGTTCGACGACTGGCTTGACCTCGGTCACGCGTCCGATGGTTCCCACGCGCGCGGCCATTCGAGCCCGATCAAGATAGTGATTGAGCTGATCACGCATCAAGCGGGCTTGTTCAGCCACCTTCGCACCAAAGGGGGTTTTGTCGTCATCGGCCTCATTGGTAATGACCGCCAGTGGTGTTTTCAGCGCATGAGCGAGATTGCCGACCTGGGTACGGGCACGATCGACAATGTCTTGATTTGACTGAATGAGCGCATTGATTTCGAGTTGTAGCGGCTCGATTTCTATCGGGAACTGTCCCTGGAGCATCGCCGCGTCACCTGAACGTACCTGAGCCAGTCCGCGTTCGATTGCGCGCAGAGGCGACAAGCCGAACCTTACTTGAAACAAGGTGACGGCAACGAGGCCTAACCCTGCCAACGCCAAAGCGGTTGCGAGTTGTCGTCGGAACTGGGCGACGCGCGCTTCCGGCCATTCAATCGGACCGGCCACGATAACCGAGTAGCGCGGACCGGTGACCTCATCGCCCAGATGCACAATCTCTTCGGCGATCCGCAATCGCTGGCCCAATGGGCCCATGCCATCGCTCCAGCGGATATCGACCTGATCGGGCAAAATTTTATCGAGAAACGGCGATTGCAGTTCAAAGGTCGCGAGCGAATTGGAAACGCGCCGTGGCCCATTAGGCTCGTCCAATGGCTTGATCTGCCAATACCAGCCCGAATGCAGGATTTGAAACAGCGGTTCGCCAACATCACCGGGCGTGCCCAACTCCGTGCTGGTGCGGTCGATGCTATCGGTCCGCACCACCCACAGCATCGTCTTGATTTTGTCGTCAAAACCCTGGAAGGCCTCGCGCGCATACATCGAATAGATGATGAAACCGGCGATGGGCAGGACCAGCAACGTCCAACCCAGAGCGGTGGCGAATAGCCTGAAAGCGAGCGAGTTAAGCCGCATCGTCCTCTTGCGCAAGGCGATAGCCGAGGCCGCGAATGGTCTTGATCAAATCGCCCGGAATTTTCTTGCGCAAGCGACCGATGAAGACTTCGATGGTGTTGCTGTCACGGTCGAAGTCCTGCTCGTAGAGATGCTCGACCAGTTCGGTGCGGGAGACGACACGGCCGTTGTGGTGCATCAGATAGGCCAACAATCGATACTCGTGCGATGTCAGCTTGATGGTCTGGCCGTCGTAGGCGACGCGGGCCGTTGTAGTGTCGAGCCGCAGGGGACCGCATTCGATCTCGCTCTTGGCATGGCCGGACGCACGGCGGACGTGGGCACGAACCCTCGCCAACAACTCTTCCATATGAAAAGGCTTGGCCAAATAGTCGTCCGCGCCAGCATCCATGCCGGCAACTTTGTCACTCCACCGATCGCGCGCCGTGAGAATGATCACCGGCATTTTTCGATCGGCGCGACGCCATTGCTCGAGCACGCTCAGGCCGTCCATTTTTGGCAACCCGAGATCCAGAATGATGATGTCGTAAGGTTCGGTTTCGCCCATAAAATAGGCTTCCTCGCCGTCCATGGCCTTGTCCACGGCGTAGCCCGCATCGGTCAACGCCGAGACTAGCTGCCGATTGAGGTCGGGGTCATCTTCGACAACGAGTGCGCGCACGATTCTACCTCTGCTGACTTGGCCCCCGGTTTGGGCTCAAGACACCATTATAGTGCGTGCGTTTGCCGGTTCATAGCCTGTCGATGATTGATGGCTGCTATTGTCCAAACGGTTTACGCGCGTCAACGGCCACCATTTTCAGACGACCCTTCGCTTCCCGGATGACGAGCCGATAGATAAAACGTCCCTGGTCGCGGCACAGTGTTGATTTGACGATCTCGCCACCCACGTGGTTTGGAGTGGCGAGTGCACTCAACTGCTCCATGTCGACAAGGCCTTGGGCCCTCACAATGGGCGCGGCTTCAGACCAACTGGCATAGCATTGCTCATCCGCCGCCTGCCCATTGTTGAAAGTCAAGCATAGCGATAGCGCAATGACTAATCCAATCTCGCGCCGCCGCATCACCCATCTCCCGCATAGTTCTCCACGCCAGATACATGATCGGCCCTGAACTGATCATGAATGCCTCGCCAGTTCAGGGTCATCGTCTTTACAGGGTCACATTAATCGGGCGCCGTTCGAGACGCGTGTTCGCACGGATGCGACCGTAGAGGGTCATCAGGGTACCGGCCAACCCGCCGAGTGCCTGAACCGTTTGGACGGCCTGACCGCCCAACTGACGGATCATCTCACCGGTGATGTCGAGCCCTATCACGGGTCCAAGTGCCGGTATTACGGTTGACGCCGCAGTGATCAATGCACCCCAGACGGTGAGCGATTCACCCCACCATTTGGTTGC
>JANNRP010000469.1:0-2396 GCA_031401535.1 Hyphomicrobiaceae bacterium
GATTGGCGCGGTAGCGGTCGATGAAGCGCAGGATGTGCTCCGGCGCCGTGAACGGTTGAGTTTTCGTTGAGGCTGTTTTCGCTGGCTTGGCGGCAGTGGTCGGCGTCGAAAAACCGCACGCGCACAGCAGCACCAAGGGTAGTATCAGGCGACGCATACGCTTCTCCAGGCGGCGACGTCACAGGCCGCTTTGGCAAAGCGCCCCCTTGTAGTGGCGAATTTGTGGCCGCGAACGACGCTGGGTGATGCGCTGCAGTTCGGCGTTGACCGCCGGCATCGCCGCATACGGGGTTCTGGGGAGCAACGGCACGGGATTTCCGGGGCCGGGCCTCGGCAGGAGCTTGTCTTGTGCTCGTGTCGCAGTCGCCCGTGTCCACTACTGTCAGAGCGTCCGGAGCTGGGGAGGACCGGCCGCGCTCGGCGTGGCCGAACGATCCACGCTTTTGACCCATATCGACCGGTCGCGGAATGTTCTCTAACTTTCCGGAGTTCTTCGACAGCGGACGCAATCTATTCTACCGGCCCCGCACCATGCCGGGCAATCGAACGCCGGTCGGCCCATACTCGTCAACGACGGCACGGCAAAGGATGCTGCGATCCCGGACGCCGCGAAACTGTTCTCGCGCTTCGCTTTGACCTTTGAAGAATGGGTGCGCTTCGAGCGGGCCACGCTCCGGGATGTCATCCCATTTGGTCGCGCCATTCACGATGTCACCATCGTTGTTGTTCGGCGTGCGCTCGAAGCGGGCTGCCGGTGACTTCGACAGGCGGCAAGCCGTGCCTTCGGCGAATGCGATGTCTTCCATGAAGGAATACCGACCAAGGTCATAGACCTCCTTTTCGGTCAGGCATGCCCGAACAGCGGCTTTCGACTTCACGGCCCACTGATCAAGTTCGAGCTTTGCGCGGGCCTGCGTCTCAGGCGTCGGCTTCATTGCTGCGCTTGATGGCGTGAAGACTTTCCCGGCTTCGGTCAGCCCACGATAGACGCACATGGCCTTGTCGTAAGCGGCTCGTTCGGCCGGGGTGCGTGCGTCGCCCTTGCTCGGTGCTTCCATCCGCTGCGCTATAACAGGGCTCGCAATCGAGAGTGCGACAAGCGCAACCGCAATCGTGATCTTCATTATCGACTCCCGATCCGTGGGCGCATGACTATCACTGGATAGCTGCTGAAGTCGAATGCTGTAACTGCGGAATCACCCGAATCGCTTAGTGTCTGCGGCAAATACCACGCGAGCGCGCAATGCCGAACATTTCACAGAACGAACGGACTGTAATCACCGATGCGGTGCTTGAGCATCTGCGGGGCCTTGAGCCCTTTCGGCGACGCAGGCTCAAGGATCGCCTATTGCCTGATCGACCCGGCCAGCAACTTGATCGTGAGGCATTGAGCGCGCTCGACGGTGAAACGTTGAAGGCGCTCGGTCGCTTTCTCAATGTTGGCGATCCGCAGATTGCCGGATGGCCTAAGGCTGGACTTCGGATATTTGCCAGCCATGTCGCAGCCGCCAGAGGGCGTTTTGGGTCACTGAAGGACTCGTTCGGCCGTTTCGGCGCGAACCTGTTCTTCGCTCATGACGATATCGAAGGCGGGGCACCATGGCGGAAGTCGTTGCTTGATGCGCTCTCCACCATGGATGCACTTGTGACGATCCACTCCAAAGGCTTTGCCGAAAGCGTGTGGTGCAACCAGGAAGTCGGCTTTGCACTGGCGCGCGGCATACCGATCATCTCATTGATGGACGGTGAGCCTCCATGCGGGTTCATCAGCGAGACGCAGGGCATTCCCATGCGGCCGGATAGCGAACAAGAGATCGTCGGCAAGGCGCTGGCTCTGATTCTTGAGCGGGACGCGAAGCGGTATGGCGAAGCGATGGCTCGCGTTCTGAAGGCGGCCACCAGTTACGGGCACGCCGACATGCTGGCCGACGAAGTTGAAGAATGCTCGGCCTCCAGCCCGCGTGCACTCGACGACATTGAACTTGCCGTTCGCTTCAACGATCAAGTCTATGAGAGTGGAAACGTTGATCTCCTCACCGCATATGCCGCTGCACATGGACGGCAACTGTGGTCGCCGCCAGCGAGACAGCACCCGACATCTGATCCGGTATTCTGACCATCTCTGGCGCAGGCAGATCAGGCAGCGCGTCCACCTCCACCGTGGCGACCACGAGTCGGACGGACTCGGCGTTGCTCGGGGAACGCCACCACCTGGGCGCTTATTGGCCCCCGATGTCCGCTGCCGGTAGGAGCTGAAGTCGTTGGCCAAAATACCCTCGGCCATTTTCGTCTCCTGCTGGCCCATTGCAGGAATTCTCAGCGGTGCAACAGGTCGTCGGGTTGTTGGGTAGCTGATGACGCAAGGCGCGAGGCCGTCAGTCTGTTCTGTTGCTACT
>JANNRP010000470.1:0-9280 GCA_031401535.1 Hyphomicrobiaceae bacterium
TGCAGCAGTCAGCAACACGGGCAGGTTCACAGACTGAGCCTACGCTGCCTCGGAATTTCGCACTGAAATGCGTTCTGCTGGCAGATGCACGATCGCGGTGGTGCCGCGGGCAACCGCTGAACGAATCGTCAACGTACCGCCATGCGCCTCAACAATGCGCTTTGCGACAGCAAGGCCCATGCCGGTCAGATCAAAGTCGGACCTAGGTTCTTCAGTATCGGCAAGCATCGGGTTCAATAGTTGGGTGAGCATCACCGGCTCAATGCCGCATCCCTCGTCGTCTACACTGAAATAGAATGATCCATCGTCAAGGAGCTGGCCACTCAACATTACAACACTTCCGACAGGCGCGTGGCGAATTGCGTTGTCGACTAGATTGAGCAGTGCAAGGGCTAATTGGGCTGTATTACCGCGGATCCTATAGATGTCGCTTGGCAACTGAGTCTTGAACATAACGTTTCGCGCCGCTGCTCGCGCCAGAGCCGACTGCACCACGGCTGTTACAACCGCGCTCATCGGTGCGTTTGTTGAGTGCATTTCCAGATTGGTGCTAATGGCTTCGGCAAAGGCTGCCATGTTGGCTAAGCCGCTTTCTAGTCTGTTCGCATGGACGAGCAGTGCTGACGATTGTGACATCAAGGCCTTGGCGTCCGCCCCATTTATGGTGAGTGCCGCTAGATCGCGAGCACAGGCTCCAAGATCCCGCGCCATGGGACGCAAGCTTCGGTTCAAGCGGCCAATCACGGTATCCTTGATCCGACTCTCAGCACGCGCCCGCTGGTGAGCTTCGCGAGCGTCCTGCTCCGACCTAGTCAAACGCATCACACAGTTGATTTGGTAGCTCAACAGAGACCAATTTATGGGCTTTGTCAGAAAAAGTGTCGCGCCGGCCCCGAACGCGGAGTCGATGGTGTCCCGATCATCACGTCCCGTGACAACAACGATGGGTAACTGCTGGGTTTTTGGATAGTTGCGTAGTCGTTCGATCAACGAAAGACCATCAAGGCCCGGTAACCCGAGGTCGATCAACGCCAGATCGAACTCCTCCTCCTGGGCCAGCTGCCACGCCGCAAGGCCGTCTAATGCCTCACACGGTTCGCCACCGAGACTCGAAAGCTTCTTGCTTACGAGTGAGCAATAGATCGCATCATCGT
Source organism: Hyphomicrobiaceae bacterium (assembly GCA_031401535.1). Classification (GTDB taxonomy): domain Bacteria; phylum Pseudomonadota; class Alphaproteobacteria; order Rhizobiales; family Hyphomicrobiaceae; genus JAKFWF01. The sequence continues at coordinate 1,155 of JANNRP010000470.1, forward strand.
CTACAACCAGAATACGCATAGTACTAGCCGATCCCTAGACGCCTACCGACTGCTACTCAGCCGCACGAACACAAGCCGGTTAACGGTACAATGCGATCGTTTCAAAACATCTAATGGTTGAGAAGCTGGGAAAGCCAACGTGCTCGGAGCGAGTTGCAGTATTTTCTTTTTTTACCGCTCAGTGATGCAGAATGAAGCGGCTGGTGCCACTCAAATCGCCTCTGCAGAAAATTTCCATGACTTGACTATTTAAGTGATTCTACGGCGGCGGAATGGTCGCCAAAGCGATAAACAGCACCCACCGTCAGCTCAACTTGGCTGTTGCTAATGTCAACGGTACGAAATGGGTTGCCTAGTTCCGTGCCAGATAACGACGCACGGGGTGCATACATCGCTGCAAGCTCAAGATCGAAATGATCGGTAAGTGCATACTTCAAACCACCCGTGATATGATGCTGCACGGTTCCAAGGGTGAGAATGTTTAGGTCTGCATCACGAGATAAGAGCGGGGCCGTATTGTAGGAGTAACCAGCACGCAACATCAGCTCTATCGACGTACGCCACTCAAAGGCCACTTTGTAAACGTCCAGATCCTGAAGGCCAAAGCCAGGTCCATTACCAGCGCCAAATTGTGCCATGTTGGTTGACGGATTATTAACGGCAGCAATCGTGCTGAACCAAATATGCTTGTAATCCAACATTACCGTCACATCCGGCCGTAGCTGCACAGCCAATCCAGCTTGGAGAGTCGCCGGAATATCGAAACCACCATTCGGCGCGAATAGACCTTTGTATTTGTCCAAACTCTCCATCATTAACCGCGTATTTCCAGCTACCCCAAAGGTAACATGCGGTGCCACTTTCCATTCCAGACCACCGCGAGCACCATAGCCCCAGGAGTCTTCGGTTCCCTTGTTGGAAAAGTTGGTTGCATCAACTGATCCGCCTGAAAACAGAGCGATACCGTCGACTTTGATCGTTTGTCGGGCAACGATCGGAGCAATCCCTAGTGAAAAGCCCGGCGCCAACTGCTTCGCAAAGGCTGCGGAAACAAACGTTTGCTCCATGACAACGCCAAGCTTGCCACCACAGAACACACCACTCAATCCAGGAGGGCAATTGGGATTAAAGATATCCTTGTAGTGTGTATTGACCCCGCCATTACCGTAAGCCGTCACGGCAACAACATCAGCAAAGCCCCAATTGACTCGCCAAGACGCTGCTAAATTAGGAATTGCCAGCAAACCCGGCGTGCTGTCGTTTTGGCCGGGTGAATTAAACCCAAATGACCCACCGCTATAGTAGCCGCCATCCTGATGGAAAATGGACACCGCTACATTGACTTGGTTCTCAACATTGACGAGGCCTGCTGGATTGAGGCTCGCCGCCGTTGCGTCAGTGCTATTGGCCACTCCGGCACCAGCCAGAGCCTTGCTTCGGGCACCATGAGCATTCTGCATGTAGCCTTCAGTTGCATTGGCCGGAAACGACGCAACCAGCGCTGTTATTCCCGGCACGACAGTCGCGAAAAACGCCAGAGTTTTGAGCAGGCCGACAAACGTCAACAATGAGCAGCGCATAAGAGCCCTTTCGTAGAAAATGTCCCATACGCAGCTCTACTGATTTCAGTTAACGAATTATGTTGATTCGTCCATTTCAACAATTGGAAATCAATTGAGAATCGGTACGCACCGACGAACGACGGATCAGCGCAGAGCATTCAGCCAACGGCCGTCAGAGTACTATCAGACGCTGATCAGGCCGCGTAATCGCCACGATGGGACAAGGACGCTCGGGTCCTGAAAATGATGGTTGCCTTCTACAAGATACTGACCAACCCCATTCAAGGGAAGCACTGCGCTTATTCGTTCGCGATCAATGCCCGATCCAAGTCCGCGATCAGATCGCCAATAAGTTCAACACCGACTGACAGCCGAAGCAGATCTGTCGGACATGGGCTTGACGGCCCCTCTATTGAGGCACGGTGCTCGATCAGGCTTTCGACGCCGCCAAGGGAGGTTGCGCGCTTCCACAGGCGGACGTTGGCTGCGGTGCGAATAGCGGTTGCCTCGCCACCGCGTACGCGGATCGATAGCATGCCCCCGAACCCGTCAACCATCTGACGCTTTGCGATGTCGTGGCCCGGATGCCCGACCAAGCCTGGGTAGAGCACACTTGCCACCCGCGGATGCTTGGCGAAGTGCTGCGCGATCGTCATGGCGGCCACCACCTGATGACGCACACGAACATGCAGCGTCCGCATGCCGCGCATCAACAAGTACGCCTCGAACGGCCCCAAGATAGCGCCTATGTTGCGACGGACTCCAGCCGCCCGATCGAACAGGGCGTCCTTCGCCTTGAAGCTCAATGAACCTGCAATCACGTCCGAATGGCCGTTGAGATACTTCGTCGCCGCATGCATCACTACGTCGGCACCGTGCTCCAATGGCCGCGTGAGCACCGGTGTCGCTACGGTCGAGTCGACCGCCAGAATTGCACCGGCCTGGTGCGCAATCGAGGCACAGGCGGCAATGTCAGCCAATTCCCAGGTCGGGTTCGATGGCGTCTCAATCCAAAGGCAGCGGGTGCGACCCGGCGCCACGGCTGCTGCAACGGCTGCAAGATCGCCAGTGTCAACGAACGTCGCAGTCACCCCAAAGCCCGGAGCGTCTTCGATTAACCATTTGCGCAAGCCCCAGTACATTACCTTCGGCGCCACCACGTGGGCCGGTTTTTCGAGCGCCAAAAACAAGGCCGTAGCAGCCGACATGCCGGACGACAGCAATAGCGTCGCAGCGCCTCCTTCCAGCACATTCAACACGTGTTCAGCTTCGCGCACCGTTGAATTGTCAGCGCGGCCGTAAATGTAGCCCTTGGAATACGCGTTGTCCGGATCGCGCTCAAACGTCGTCGTCAGATGCAGGGGCGGCACGATGGCCCCCGTTACAGGCTCGATATGCCCGCCGCCCTGCGCCGCAATGGTCTCCCGGTCATAGTTGGTCATCGCAGCCTTGGCTCCTTGGTGGCACCTCAATAGTAGCTGACTTTCTCATATCTTTGACGAAAACAGCAAGATCACGGGCCTGACGGCTGTTGCTTGACGTGGAATGCGTGCAACTACTTACTCTCGCCGTTCAAGCTCAATGGCTGCTACAGCGCGGTTCCAAGGGGTCACAATGATCATTGATCGTTACGGCTTGTTGTTGACGACCGAATCCGACGCGGCTGCTATTGCCTATCGTGATGGCATCGACCTTGTCTTGTCGGCATGGCCGGGCGCGGCTGAAGCATTCGAATGTGCAATCGCGCTCGACCCCACGTTCGCCTTGGCGCACATTGCGCGGGCGCGTGTCCACCAGATCCACGCCCAGACGCCCGAGGCACGGAGTGCAGCCGCCCGGGCCCGGACGTGTAGCGCTTATGCCAGCTTGCGCGAACAAGGCCATATCAACGTGCTGGCATTGGCAATCGAAGGGGAAGCCGCTGCTGCCATCGGTGCTGCCGAACAGCACCTCGAACTTTATCCGCGCGATTGCCTCGTACTGTCGCTCCTACTCGGCGCGTTTGGGCTTTATGCGTTTTCCGGTCGCGCCAATCACGATGCCGCCCGCGTCGCGGTCTGCGAGCGCCATGCCCGGCATTACGGTCAGGACTGGTGGTTTCTCACTTACCTCGGCTGGTCGCATACGGAAGCCGGCAACGCGGGCGCTGGCCGCATTTTGACCGAGCAGGCCCTCGACCTGCGCCGTGCCAACGCCAATGCGGCGCACGCGTTATCGCACGCTTTGTTCGAGCAGGGCGAATGGGCAACGGGCGATGCCTTCCTCAATGGCTGGCTGCCAGGTTACGACCGCAGCGGCATTCTCAACGGGCATCTGGCTTGGCACATGGCGTTACACGCCCTGGACGCCGGTGACACAAGACGCGCGTTGACGCTTTATGACGAGCGGATCCGCCCAGCCGTGACGCACGCCGCCCCGCTCAATGCCTTCACCGATGGCGCGTCGCTCCTGTGGCGCGTCGGACTGTCCGAGGACTCAGATCTCGGCGCACGTTGGCACGACATTGCAGCATTCGCCGCGGCAAAGTTTCCTCGTGCTGGCCTTGCTTTTGCTGACGTTCATCATGCACTGTCGGCATCGGCAATCACAGATACCGCAACCCAAACTGAACGCCTATCGCAATTAGTCGCGCTCGCCGATGACGGGCGGCTACCAACCGGCCCGGTGGTGGTCGAACTGTATCGCGGATTGCAGGCTTATGCCGTGGGCAACTTTGCGGATGCGATCCGGCATCTGGAGCCCGCGCTCGCCGATGTAGTGCGGATCGGCGGCAGCCACGCTCAGCGTGAACTGTGCGAGGATACGTTGATCGTTGCGTATATGCGCAGTGGCGCCAATGAAACCGCGCGCTCGCTGATCAACCGGCGCCTGCACCGCCGCCCGTCGATGCGCGATGAAACATGGCGGTCGAGAACGATGGTGCAATAGTACGCTACCGTCGCCTGCCTGCGAGAAATGCGACGATTGCAAGCATTCTGATCGAACGCGTCCTCCGCAAAAGATACCGTGCTACCCAGATGCCAATTTCAATAGCCTATAAGACCGGAGCATATTGCCGTTCCGCCATTTGGCATTCCCGTAGCGCCGCGCTATGCCATGCGCGAGCCTGCCGCACACACCCAAAGCGCCCTATGCGACCCGACGCCCTAACTCCGCTGTTTGCTTCTGCCCAATCGCTCGTCGGCATCGGCCCGCGCCTGATTGGCCTGTTGAAACGTGCCGTCCGGCTGCCGCCCGGCATCACCGAACCGCGCGTCATCGACTTATTGTGGCACACGCCGACGGGCGTCATCGATCGACGCGCAGAGCCAACGGTGGCAGGCGCGACTGCTGGCACGATTGCCACGTTTGAACTGCGCGTGCTCAAGCACAAGCCGCCGCCGCGCGGCAACAACAAGGCGCCTTACCGTGTCACCTGCGAGGACGACACCGGCAAACTCGACATCGTGTTCTTCCGCGCCGAGCGCCAATATGTCGAGCGCCAACTGCCCGAAGGCGAGGTGCGTTTCGTATCGGGCCGAGTCGAGGTCTATGGCGACAAGCTGCAGATGACGCACCCCGATTACATTGTCGCTCCTGACAAACGCCACGACCTTCCGATGCTGGAGCCAGTCTATGGGTTGACCGCTGGTCTCTCGGGCAAGGTACTGGTGAAGGCGATACGGCAGGCGGTTGATCGCATGCCGCCGGTGCCCGAATGGCAGGAACCTGCCTGGCTCGCGGCCCGCGGTTGGCCAACGTTCGGCGATGCGCTGGCGCGACTGCATAAGCCAACTGACACCAGCGACGTTTCGCCGGGTTCGCCCGCCTGGCAGCGTCTTGCCTATGACGAATTGCTAGCCGGTCAATTGGCTCTCGCCATCGTACGCGCTAGCTACAGGGCGCAGCGCGGCCGACCGGTATCAGGCGATGCCCGGATCCGGGCCCGCATCATCGACGCCCTTCCGTTTGCACTGACGAATTCTCAAGGGTTGGCCGTGACCGAGATTGCGCGCGACATGGCGGCGCCCAATCGAATGCTGCGGCTACTGCAGGGCGACGTCGGCTCTGGCAAGACCGTTGTCGCCTTGCTTGCAATGGCCATTGCCGTTGAGGCTGGCTCCCAGGCCGCATTAATGGCGCCTACGGAAGTGCTGGCCCGCCAGCACATGGAGACCATCGGTCCGCTGGCCGAAAAGGCCCACCTGCGGCTCGGACTTCTTACCGGCCGCGAGAAAGGCAAACCACGGCGCGAGGTTCTGGAGCGGCTGGCCAATGGCGAGATCGACATCCTCATCGGCACGCACGCGCTATTCCAGGATGACGTCGTCTTCAAGGATCTGGCGTTTGCCGTCATCGATGAGCAACACCGCTTCGGCGTGCATCAGCGCCTAGCGCTGCAAACCAAAGGCGGCAGTGGCGGCGCCAACGTGCTGGTGATGACCGCGACGCCGATCCCGCGCACATTGCTGATGACGCACTACGGCGATCTCGATGTCTCACGCCTTACCGAAAAGCCGGCCGGACGAAAGCCTGTGCAAACGACGCTCGCGTCCCTCGACCGCCTCGAAGCAGTGATCGACGGCCTGCGCCGGGCGGTCTCAGAAGGTGCGCAGATCTACTGGGTGTGCCCGCTGATCGAGACCTCCGACGTCTCCGAGCTTGCCGCCGCCGAGGAACGCGCGGCACACCTTGCCCAGATCTTCGGCTCGGCGGTCGGTTTGCTGCACGGCGCGATGACCGGCCCCGCCAAAGACGCCGTGATGGCCGCTTTCACCGCCAACGAACTTAAGATCCTGGTTTCGACCACCGTCATCGAGGTTGGCGTCAACGTGCCAAATGCGTCCATCATGGTAATCGAACATGCCGAGCGCTTCGGCCTTGCACAGCTGCATCAGTTGCGCGGCCGCGTCGGGCGCGGCAGCCGCCAGTCGTTCTGTGTGCTACTCTACAAAGCACCGCTTGGCATTACCGCCGAATCCCGCCTCAAGATGATGCGCGATACCGAGGACGGTTTTCTGATCGCCGAGAAGGACCTTGAGTTGCGCGGCGGCGGCGAAGTCATGGGCGCGCGCCAAAGCGGAACGCCCGAGTTCCGCATCGCTGACGTGCCGGGCTTCGAGGATCTGCTGGCGGCCGCCCGCGACGATGCAAACCTGATGCTGTCGCGCGATCCCAAACTCCTGAGCCCGCGCGGCGACGTCGTGCGTCAGTTGCTCTATCTGTTCGAATGTGACGAAGCCGTCCGCATGTTCCGAGCGGCGTAATGAGCTGAGCGCTTACTCCTCCAGCGCTATCGAATGCACACACCCTTGATCTCGTCTCCCACATGGTCGAGGTTGCGGGCCGACACCTTAGCGACCCCGGGACACCATGACCGACACGCCATTAGCCCGCTCCAAAACCTCGACCGCACCTGCGCTTGAGGCTCTTCCAATCGTCAAGGGCAGTCACGTCTATCTGATTGATGGCTCGGGGTATATTTTCCGGGCGTACTTTCAATCAATCAAGCAAGACGCAAGGTACAATTATCGCTCCGATCGTTTGCCGACCGGCGCGATCAGACTTTTTTGTGCAATGCTTTGGAAACTGCTGGGTGATTCAAAGCTAGCAGACCAACCAACACATCTTGCCGTTGTATTTGATGCTGGGGCTCACACATTCCGCAACGAAATCTACGACAAATACAAAGCACAGCGCCCGCCTCCTCCAGAGGAGTTGATACCTCAGTTCCCCTTGATGCGCGATGCTGTGCGCGCGTTCAACGTCGCCTGCGTTGAGATGGAAGGCTTTGAGGCCGATGACCTGATCGCCACCTATGCGCGAGACGTCATCGCAAAAGGTGGTGATGTCACCATCGTTTCGTCAGACAAGGACTTAATGCAACTCGTCCGTCCCGGCGTAAGGATGTATGAGCCAATGTCTGAAAAGATAATCGGCGACGATGAAGTGATCGAGAAATTCGGCGTACGGCCCAACAAGGTGGTGGACGTCCAATCGCTCGCCGGCGATAGCGTTGATAATGTGCCGGGCGTGCCGGGCATCGGCATCAAGACGGCGGCCGAACTCATAAACGAGTATGGCGATCTTGATACATTGCTCGCCCGCGCTACTGAAATCAAACAGCCCAAGCGCCGCGAAAAACTTATCGAGTTTGCCGATCAGGCTCGCATCAGCCGCGATCTTGTCCGCCTGAAGGACGACGTTGACGTGGCGTTACCCGTTGAGGCGTTCGGGGTGACGGATCCTGTTGCAGATCAGTTGCTGGGGTTCTTACAGTTGATGGAATTCAATACGCTGACCAAGAAGATCGCCGAGAGCCTGGGTGCGCCACCTCCGCCGAGTTTGCCGAAGTCGGTCGGATCGACAGTTGCTAAAGGGGACACAGGCAAGCCCGCTGCCAGCGGTGGCGACGGCACACCGTCGGCTGGTGCCGACTACGCCGCGGCTGCCGCTCTAACGCCGCCGATCGATCGCACCAAATATGAAACGGTTACTACCCTCGACCGCCTCGCCCATTGGATTGCGCGTGCTCGCGAGATGGGGCGCATGTCGTTCGACACCGAGACCACGGGGCTCGACGCC
>JANNRP010000471.1:0-17364 GCA_031401535.1 Hyphomicrobiaceae bacterium
GGAAAGGCCAGCTCTATAATCGCGCCGATGGCGGCCTCTATTCGGGCACGCTGACGGTCAAGAGCAAGGCGGCGATCGACTTGTCCGGCTGCACGGCAGCAATCTTCTGCAAGACCACGACCTGGACGCGGGTGAATTGAGCGGGCAGAGGAAAACCTCTCCTTCTTTGACTGAGGAGGGCTTCGCGAAAAGCTGGATGAAGCCGTGGAGCAGTGAGCTGTTTTTAATAGTGTTGGGTGATCTGCGGACCGGTGCTCTCGGCGTCAGCAATAGGCCAAAAAGCAGCGTCCGCGCCTCCTAGCTTGACACACTTGCAAATGGGCAGTTGACTGATAGGACAACCGATCTTCGAAGGTGGATCGGGAATGTAGATCTCGAATAGAAGCCGCAATTAAGTCGATTGACCAGAGACTTTCATTCTAACGTTAGGTGGGTAATATGCGCTATTTGTACGCAGCAATTGCGATCGCGCTATTGACCGTGTCGGCTAGTGCAGCAGGCCCCCACAACATAATCAAAACGGGCACTCCGCTTTCGTTGGGCCAGTATTGCACAGCCGTCAACGGTTCATCGCAAAATTGCGAAAGTCTTCTCGCGGCATTCGAGGCTGAGTGCAAAGCGGTTGGCATGCAGTTTGTTGCGGGGACCCAGAAAGGCGGCGGCCCACAAAACAGATGTATTGTGAAATAAGTCGACGCAGGACTGGGATCTCAGCCGACATCACAATGATTGGCAACAGTTCGCGGTTGTGACGGTTTGGCATTTTGATGCTTTGCCGATAACCGGCTGTGACCAACGGTGTAAGATCCGCCGACGCCCATTTTGCTCCGGATCAACAACTGACCGTTCTCACCGCCGCAGACCACCCCCCGAACGCAACAGGGCGGGGGAGCATTGCGCTCCGCCCGCCCGTGTCTGTCATCATGCCTCGCAACGCTCACATCTTCTTATAAGCATCAACAATCGCTTGGCCGTCCGCACCGGCTTTCTTGAGCCAGCCCGCGGTCAGGTCTTCACCATACTTCTTGAGGCCATTCGCCAACTCTGGTGATGGCGGCAGCACCTTCAGCCCCTTTGCCTTGAGCTCGGTAACGTACCAGCTCGCCTTTTCCTCGGCGATCTTCCAGCCGCGCGCCTCAGCGGCCTGTGCCGTCTTGACGAGTGCTTCCTGCTGGTCCTTCGGCAGTGCATCGAACGCCGCCTTGTTGACGAACGTGACGTTCTTCGGAATCCACGCCTGCGTGTCGTACCAGTGCGTCAGGCTTTCCCACACCTTGCTGTCATAGCCCGTCGAGCCGGACGAAATAAACGACGTGACGACGCCAGTTGCAAGCGCCTGCGGCAGTTCGGCCGCTTGGATGGTGACAGCCTGCATGCCAGCCAGTTCGGCAATTCGCGCCGTGCCGGCATTGTAAGACCGGAACTTAATGCCCTTCATGTCTTCGACCTTGTTCAGGTCCTGCTTGGCATAGATGCCCTGCGGCCCCCACGGCACCGCCATCAGCAGCAACAGCCCTTGGGCTGCCAACCGCTTTTCGATCGCGGGACGCGATGCCTTATCGAGCTTGGCGGCGTCCTTGAAGCTCGTTGCCAGGAACGGCACAACGTCGATGCCAAAGATCGGGTCTTCATTTTCGTGGATCGAAGTCAGCACTTCGCCGATCTGGGCTTGGCCGGTTTGGACGGCGCGTTTGATTTCAGGCGCCTTGAACAGCGATGCGCCACCATGCACGGTGATCACAAGCTTGCCGCCGGTTGCCGCTTCCACATCCTTGGCGAACTGAACGAGGTTCTCAGTGTGGTAGTTGCCATTCGCGTAGGCGGCCGGCAGGTTCCATTTGGTCTGTGCTATGGCGGGACCGGCTGCGATCAGGGCAGCGGTCAGGCCAGCCGCCTGCAACAAATATCGACGAGTGTGATGCATGTCTACGATCTCCCTTTGGGTACAACTTTTTCCGCAAATGCAACGTCCGGCAACCACATTACGATCTTCGGAAAGATCGTGATCAGCGCCACTGCGATAACGAGCAGCCAGAAGAACGGCAGGGCCGCCCGCGCTACCGTCATACTGTCCTTGCCGCTCATCGTCTGCAACACGAACAGATTAAATCCCACCGGCGGCGAGACTTCCGCCATCTCCACCAGAAGAATAAGGAAAATTCCGAACCAGACTAGATCGAAGCCCGCTTTCTGCACCATCGGCAATACAACGACCGTGGTCAGCACGATCATCGAGATGCCATCAAGTGCGGTGCCAAGCGCCATATACATGACCGTCAACGCGGCAATCAGCATGTAAGGACTGAGCTTGAAGGCGTCGACCCAGTTGGCAAGCGCCACCGGGATACCGGTGTACGCCATTGACGTCGACATGAACGACGCACCTGCCAGGATCAGCATGATCATGGAGGTAATGCGGATCGTGCCCATCACGCTCATCCAGAAGTTCTGGCGGGTGAGCGACCGCGACCAAGCCGCGATCGCGAATGATCCGAGCACGCCCCATGCTGCACACTCGGTCGCCGTCGCCCAGCCCTTCAGCAGCGAAGCAAACACGAACACGATCAGCAGTAAACACGGAATAAGGCTGGTGCTTTCACTGATTTTTTGGGCGAAGCTCATTCTGGGTTCAGGTGGTGGCTGCTTCTTTGGATTAAGCAGTGCCCAGACTATGATATAACCAGAGTAAAGCCCCATTACCAGAAGTCCGGGGATGAAGCCGGCCAAGAACAACTTGATGATCGAGACTTCGGCCGCGACCGCGTAAACCACCATGGTAATCGATGGCGGGATTAGGATGCCGAGCGTACCCGCACCGGCCAGCGAGCCAAGCGCGACCTTGTCGTCGTAGCCGCGCTTTTTTAGTTCGGGCAACGCGATTTTCGCGATCGTGGCGCATGTCGCCGCCGACGACCCCGACACAGAACCGAAGATGCCGGAAGCAAGCACGTTGACGTGCATGAGCCGTCCAGGCAGCCAGTTGAGCCACGGTGCCAGCCCTCGGAACATATCTTCCGATAGCTTCGTGCGGAACAGAATTTCGCCCATCCATATGAACAGCGGCAATGCCGCCAGTTCCCACGATGCGGCATTGCCCCAGATCTTGGTGGCGAGCACGTAGCCCGGATTGGTGACGCCTTCGACGAATAACATTCCAACCCAGCCGACCGCCAGCAAGCTGATGGCGATCCATACGCCGCCGGTCAACAGCAGCACAAGCACAAGGAGCAGCAGCCCCGAAATAGAGATCAAGTCCATATCGTTCAGACCCCGCCTGCGATGGCGCGTTCAATAACTTCTTCGGCGGTTTTCGGCGGGTCCTTCTCGTAGGTTGGGCGGCCGCCGCGCAGAACGATGATGAGTTCATCCAGGAATGCGATGGTTAGGATTGCAAGGCCGCCGGTGAAGCCCAATTGGGGGAACCAAAGTGGCACCGGCAATATGCCTTGAGCCAGATCGTTGAAACGATAGCTGTCATAAGTCAGACGCACAGCGTTGGCTGTAAAATAGCCGATGAACGTAAGGCCGATACTTAGCGACAGAACCTCGATTGCGTGCCGCAGTCGGCCTGACAGCCGGTCGATCACGAGGCCGACACGGATCATTTCACCGGCCTTGAATGTGTGCGCTAGGCCCAGGAAGGCGCAAGCCGCCATGCACCAGGCCGCAATGTCGTCGCCAGCTGGAATGTTGAGGCCGAACTGCCGCCCTGCCGACATGAACATCATGATAAGAAAAATGGCGATAAGGAAACCGCCGGCCGCATATCCAGCCCACAGATAAAGCCTATCAAGTAGTCTGCGCATCGCTAACTTCCCCCGAAGATTCAATTCGTCATAGACTGGTCGCAGCCCTGGCCGCTTGATCGTAGTGCCCCGATAATGCCCGCAGCAATGCCCCTAACTCCGATAACGTTGGATCGGGCGGCCCAGTCGACGTCATCGGGCGCACCAGTAATCGCTCTCGAATCCGGTGATAGCGATCGCACGCGGCGGCCCCATGCGGCGTTGCAGCGATCAGCTTCTCCTTGCCGACCTTGGCAGACGTTACAAGGCCAGCAGCCACGAGCTTCTTTACGGCGTATGTGATGACGTGGGTATCCTCAATGCCTAGTACGAGACACAGGTCTGCCAGTTTTTTTGGGCGCTGACGATGGCGCACGCTGTGCAACACGAGCACTTCGATGGGCGACAGGTCGGGCACGTCGGCTGCCGCCATGCAACGTACCATCCAGCGGTGAAAAGCGTGCACGGCAAGGCTGAGACCGAACTCGACTTCGGACAGACCCGGCGATGCGCCAGAGGCTAAATGCGATGATGAAACGATGGGGCCGATGACGTCAGCGCCTGATCCGCTACGGGCTGGCATCGATACAGCCGATGATTGTGTGCGGCGTTGCTTCGCACCCGTCGCGTCGAGCCGTTTGCGTCGCAGCGTCCCCATATCGAAGTCCTCCGCAGCGCTCTGTGCAGTCGACATGACTGTCCTGCGGTGTTGATAAATTGTCAACATATCGTTGACGTTTTTTTTGAATTGCATCACATTGCGGCACGTTCAGCCGCATTTGGAGGCACACGATGACGATCGCATCCACTCCCGTTCAGAACGACAAGTGGAACTTCTGGATCGACCGTGGTGGCACGTTCACCGACGTTGTGGCGCGCGCACCCGGCGGCCAGATCCTCGCACGCAAGGTGCTGTCGGAAAATCCTGGCGTCTATGACGACGCAGCGCTCGAAGGCATCCGGCAATTTCTTGGCGTCGCCTCGGATGCACCGATCCCGTCGGAGCGGATCGAGGCAGTCAAGATGGGCACGACGGTCGCGACCAACGCGCTGCTTGAACGCAAGGGCGAGAAGACGCTGTTGGTGATCACGGCAGGCCTCAAGGACCAGCTTGAGATCGGTTATCAGGCGCGGCCCGATATCTTCGCCAAGGAGATCATCAAGCCGGAGATGCTCTATGCCCGCGTCGTCGAGGCCAAGGAGCGCGTGCGGGCCGACGGCACCGTCGAAATGGTGCTAGACGAAGCGGCACTTGCAGCGGATCTCACCGCGGCGCTCAAGGATGGCATCAAGTCTGTCGCGTTCGCTTTTATGCACGCTTATGCCCATCCCGCGCATGAACGACGTGCCGCAGCCCTCGCCCGCAGTATGGATTTCACCTACGTGGCGGCGAGCCACGAAGTATCGCCGCTGATCAAGATCGTGGGGCGCGGTGACACCACAGTTGCCGATGCCTATCTCTCGCCCATTCTCCGGCGTTACGTCGATAAAGTTGCGTCGGCGCTGTCCGGTCCGGCGCTTGGCGGCCAGCATCCTGCAGGGCAATTGCCAAGCCCGGTAAAAGTCCTTTTCATGGCATCCTCTGGCGGTTTGAAATCGGCCGATCTCTTTCTCGGGCGCGATGCCATACTGTCCGGCCCGGCCGGCGGCATCGTCGGTATGGCGGAGACGGCAAAACTTGCGGGCTTCACGAAAGTCATCGGCTTCGACATGGGCGGCACGTCAACAGACGTTTCGCACTTCGCTGGCGACTATGAGCGTGCCTTCGAGACCGAGGTCGCGGGCGTGCGGATGCGCGTACCGATGATGAGGATTCATACCGTGGCTGCGGGCGGTGGTTCAATCCTGTTCTATGACGGCAATCGCTTTCGCGCCGGTCCTGAAAGTGCCGGCTCCAATCCTGGTCCCAAGTGCTACCGGCGTGGTGGCCCGCTCACGGTTGCCGATGCGAATGTCATGGTCGGCAAGTTGCAGGCGGCATTCTTCCCCAGGATCTTCGGACCTAGCCGCGACCAACCTCTTGATGAGGCAGCGGTCAAGTCGGCGTTCGCCGAGATGGCGCAACGCATTACTGCTAACACGGGTGAAGTGCGGACGGCGGAGCAGGTCGCCGACGGCTTTATCCGCATCGCGGTCGAGAACATGGCGAACGCGATCAAGAAAATCTCGGTGCAGCAGGGCTACGACGTCACCGAATATGCGCTGCAGTGCTTCGGGTCGGCTGGCGGCCAACATGCGTGCATGATCGCCGATACGCTCGGCATGGAAACGGTATTGCTGCATCCGCTGTCCGGACTGTTGTCCGCCTACGGCATGGGTCTGGCGAACATTCGCGCAAGCCGCGAGGAAAGTGTCGAGGCGGTGCTGGACGACCCGACACTCGCACGCATTAAAGTGCTCGGTGCCAACTTGACGGCAGTGGTAATGGACGAGCTTGGCCGACAAGGCGTCGCGCCTGCCGATGTCGCGTCATCAACCTGGGTGCACGTGCGGTATGACGGCACCGACAACGCGCTGCCCGTTGCGCTCGGTCCCATCGACATCATGCGCGCGGTGTTTGAGACTGAACACCTGCGTCGCTACGGTTTTGTCTCGCCAGAGAAGCGCGTGTTCGCTGCAACTCTCGAAGTCGAAGCCCAGGGAGGCGGAGCGAAGCTTGTCGAACCGGAACAGCCACTCGACAAAGCGGTTAGTGCCGAGCCAAGGACCACCGCGCGCTTCTTCTCAGATAAGTCCTGGCACGATGCGCCAGTGTATTTCCGCGATGCCTTGAAACCCGGCCACAACATTACCGGCCCGGCATTGATCATCGAACCACACCAGACAGTCGCGATTGAGCCGGGCTGGCGGCTGGAGGTGACGGCGCGCGATCATCTTGTTCTACGGCGCGTCGTGCCTCGGGCGGTTGAGCGTCTGGGGGCGAAAGCCGATCCGATGCTGCTCGAGGTGTTCAACAATCTGTTCATGTCGATAGCCGAGCAGATGGGTGAAGCGCTGCGCAACACTGCACAATCCGTCAACATCAAGGAGCGGCTGGATTTCTCATGCGCCGTGTTCGACCGGACTGGCGCACTGGTTGCCAACGCCCCGCATATGCCGGTGCATCTGGGCTCCATGGATAAATCCGTCGAGACGATCATCGACATGAACAAGGGCACGATGAAGCCCGGCGACGTCTACATGCTGAATGCGCCTTATAACGGTGGCACGCATCTGCCGGACATTACGGTCATCACGCCAGTGTTCTCCAACAACAGTTCGGAAATCCTGTTCTACGTCGCGAGCCGTGGACATCACGAGGACATTGGCGGCCTGACACCGGGCTCGATGACCCCGGAAGCGACGCACATCGACGAAGAGGGTGTTTATATCGACAACTTCAAGCTCGTCGACCAGGGTCGTTTCCTTGAAGCCGAAACCCATGCGCTGCTGGCGGGGGCCAGATACCCCGCCCGTCGGCCCGACAAGAACATCGCCGACCTAAAAGCTCACGTCGCAGCCAATGCCAAGGGCATGTCTGAACTGAGCAAGATGGTTGGTCACTTCGGGCTCGACGTGGTCAAGGCTTATATGAACCACGTGCAGGACAATGCCGAGGAGAGCGTCCGTCGTCTGCTGTCCAGACTTAAAGATGGTCATTTCCGCGTCGAGATGGATCAGGGCACGCATGTTGAAGTAACAATTACAGTCGATCAGAAGAACCGGACCGCTGTCGTCGATTTCAGTGGCACAAGCGCGTCGCCTGCCAACAATTTCAATGCGCCAGCTCCGGTGACGCGCGCGGCGACGCTCTATGTGTTCCGCGTGATGTGCGACGAACCGATCCCGATGAACGCGGGCTGCATGAAGCCGATTACGCTGAAAATCCCCGCTGGGAGCATGTTGGCACCGGTTTATCCGGCTGCCGTGGTTGCGGGCAATGTCGAGACCAGTCAGATCGTCACCAACTGCCTGTTTGCAGCGCTAGGTGCCATAGGACCAAGCCAAGGCACCATGAACAACCTGACGTTCGGCAACGATCGCGTCCAATATTACGAGACCATCTGCTCGGGCTCACCGGCTGGCTATTTTTCTGATGGCCGGGGCTTCAACGGCACGTCGGGCGTGCACGTGCATATGACGAACACGCGGCTGACCGACCCGGAAATTCTCGAGCTGCGCTATCCGGTACTGCTTGAAGAGTTCGGCATTCGTCGTGGTTCGGGTGGCAAGGGGAAATGGACAGCAGGTGACGGTACCTATCGCCGCATCCGTTTTCTCGAACGCATGGATTGCGCGATCCTGTCCGGGTATCGCCGCATTCGTCCATACGGGCTCAATGGCGGCCAACTGGGGGAATGCGGCCGCAACACCGTGCGCCGGAGTGATGGACGCATGGAGCAGCTTGCCGGTTGCGCTCAGACGGTGCTCGACGCTGGTGAGGCGATCATCATCGAAACGCCGACCGGTGGTGGTGTGGGTAAAGCTTGAGCGCTGCGGGTCATGTGGGTGGTCGCGCTAACAGTCGCCACGCCAGCATGATCCGCGAGGCCGCAGAAACAAAGCACAAGATCGCGAAGCTAGCAGCGATCCACGCGAACTGCTCAGGCCAAAGGCAGCAGGCAGCCAACACCGCGATGGTCTCTGTACCTTCGGCGAGGCCCGCAAGATAGTAGATCGATTTTTCACCTTGTGCACGGGTCTCAAGGCCGTTCCGTTCGGCCATGACAACAAAACCCAGGAATGCTGCACCATTGGCGAGGAAGCTCGCGAGCAGCACTGCGGCTGCCAGTGCGTTGTGTGCCGGATCTGCCAGCGCAAAGCCGAGGGGTATTGCGGCGTACACTAGAAAATCGAGCGTGATGTCGAGGTACGCGCCGCGATCGGTGCCGCCGTTGACCCGCGCCACGGCGCCATCGAGCCCGTCGGCAACGCGCCCGACCAGAAACAGCGCGAGGCCTAGTGTGTACCCGCCAAATGCAATAGCAAGCGCACCTGCCAATCCCAACACCGCGCCGACCATCGTAATCTGATCGGCACTAATCCCCGTTCGTGCAATCGATCTTGCTACAGCCGTCAATGGCGGATCAATCAGGCGGCGCATACGCGCATCAAGCATAGGAGAGTTCCCTCAAGCGCAGTACGAGAGTGCTTTCATCCACGTCGGCAAAACGTGCTAGCCTTAGCCGTATTGGGTTGGAACGACTGGGCTTCAAAAAACAAGCAAGGAATACGAGGAAATGTCCATGCGAAAACTGTTAATGGTCGGCACGGCGGCGATTACCATGCTGGCAGTCCCGGCCCGCGCCGAAGTGGCGGAGGTCGCACTTGCCCAGCAGTTCGGCATCATTTTCACACCATTGATGGTGATGGAGAGCCAGAAGCTCGTCGAAAAGCAGGCCGCTGCGCGCGGCATGCCGGATCTCAAGGTGAAATGGACCCGCCTTGCCGGGCCCGCCGTGATGGTCGACGCTATGCTATCAGGCGCATTGCACTTCTCGTCTCAAGGTGTCCCGTCAATGGCGCTGCTGTGGGACCGCACGAAAGGCAACGTCGGTGTACGCGCGATTTCCGCCATCAATGACAGCCCGATTTTCCTCAACACCCGCAACCCGAACATCAAATCGATCAAGGATTTCACGGAGAAGGACCGAATTGCGATCCCGTCCATAAAGGTGTCTAGCCAGGCGATCTACCTGCAGATGGCGGCTGAGAAGGAATTCGGCCCGGGCAAGCACACGCAGCTTGATCATTTGGCCGTCGCGCTCGCGCACCCCGATGCGGTCGCCGCTGTCATGAACCCGCAAGGCGAGATCACATCGCACTTTGCGACGTCGCCATTCCATGAAGTTGAGATCAAGGCGGGTTTCAAGACGATCCTGTCGTCGTATGAGGCGATCGGGGGGCAGAGCACAATCCTGACGTTTGTTACGACCGACAAATTCCGCAAGGAGAATCCGAAGGTCTACGAGATCGTCAAGGCGGCGTTCGACGAGGCCATGGAATACACCAATGCCGATCTGCGGCGCGCAGTACGCGTTTACATGGAAGTGTCGAAAGACAAAAAGAGCACCGAGGATGAGCTCTTTGCCCTGGTGACACAGCCAGGTTTCGCGTTCTCCAAGACGCCGAGCACGATTGGTAAATTCGCGGACTTCATGCACCGTACAGGCACCTTGAAGAACAAGGCCGAGTCCTGGAAAGACCTGTTCTTCCCAGAAGCTCACGATCTCAAGGGCAACTGATGCTCAGGATCGGCTGCGGGGCTGGGTTCTCGTCCGATCGGCTCGAACCGGCGGTGGATTTAGCGCGCGAGGGTGATCTCGATTTTCTGGTGTTCGAAACCATCGGCGAACGCACCATGGCGTTCGGTCATCGTGATCGGCGCGCGGACCCAAAGCGCGGCTACAACCCTCAGCTTGTCGCGCGGATGCGTGGCGTTCTTGGCGCTTGCCGGTCGCGTGGCACCCGGATTGTCACGAATATGGGGGTTGCAAATGTATCGGCTGCAGCCGAGGCGACCGTCGCGGTCGCCCGCGAACTTGGCCTCAAAGGGCTCAAGGTCGCCTGTGTCGAGGGCGACGATGTCACGAACCTGATGTCGCCCGAGACAGTGTTATTTGATCACGACAACCGCACGATCGCACAAGTGGGGCGGTCAGTGGTGGGTGCCAACGCTTATCTCGGCATCGATGCGATCCTGCCAGCGCTTGCTGCTGGCGCCGATGTCGTTATCACGGGTCGCGTCGCCGACCCGTCTCTGTTCCTGGCTCCACTGGTGCATCACTACGGTTGGGCCGCTGACGACTGGTCGGCGCTTGGTCGCGGCACGCTGGTTGGCCATCTGCTTGAATGCGGCATGCAGATCACCGGTGGCTATTTCGCCGACCCCGGCGTGAAGGACGTGCCCCGTGTTGCTGACTGCGGTTTCCCGATTGGCGAAGTAGCAGCCGATGGCAGCGTCACCATCAGCAAGCTTGATAGTGCTGGTGGCATGGTGACGCCACGTACGGTCAAGGAGCAATTACTTTACGAGGTGCATGATCCTAAAGCCTACCTGACACCAGATGTGACAGCGGACTTTTCTGGCGTCACCATCACCGATTACGGGCAAAACCGCGTCGGTATTGCTGGTGCATCGGGCCACAAGCGGCCAGCAACGCTAAAAGTCACTGTCGGCTTCGACGGCGGCTTTCTCGGCGAGGCGGGCATTAGTTATGCTGGCACGAATGCGGTGGCGCGAGCCAGTCTAGCGCGTGAGATCCTTACTGTACGACTTGGTCGCCATCCCGGCTTCAGCAACGCACTTCGCCTCGATCTCATCGGCGTCGATTCACTTCATGGCACTGCGGATGTCGAGGTCACCGCTGATCATTCAAAGACCATATCTGACGTTAGAGTGCGCGCCGCGTTGCGTTCGATAGATCGGGGAGCGGTCGAAACGCTGCTGTGGGAGGTCGAGAGCCTGCTGTGTTGCGGACCGGCGGGTGGCGGTGGCTATCGCGGCCAAATCTCGCCCAGCGTCATCACGCATTCCGCGTTGATCGATCGAGACCATATCAAGCCCACGTTCCGGATGCTTGTCGCATGAGCCGCAAAGTCAAACTTCACGAAATTGCCCATGCCCGCGCCGGCGACAAAGGCAATACGTCCTCGGTCATGGTGTGGGTCTATGATCCGGGCGACTATCTTTTGGTCAAGGAGCAACTGACGGCAGATCGCGTCAAGGCGGCATTTCCGCGCCTTATTCGCGGCACCGTCGTTCGCTACGCCGTCGAACAGTTGCAGGGCTTGAATTTTGTGATGACCGATGCTTTGGAAGGTGGCGTGAATACGTCACTCAACCTCGATAGCCACGGCAAATCATGGAGTTCGTTGCTACTGGGGCTAGAAATTGACGTGCCTGACAATGGTGCCAGAGTTTCACAGGCGTAGGAATTATGACGAGCAAGATTGCCCGCCGAAGGCTCACCTTGGTAGCGTGCCTCGGTGCGGTTTTTGCGTTTGCGACGCCGGTATTCGCACAAGGGCTCGACAACCATGAGTGCTATGGCGAGAACAACGAGCGCCGAATTAGCGCGTGCTCCGAGCTGCTGGAAACGCCTGGGTTGTCGTCGGATGCGCAGAGTGCCGCGCTCGCGATGCGGGCGTTGTCGCATTCTTTGAAGGGTGCGTACGACACCGCCATTCAGGACTACGATCGGGCAATCGTGCTGTCGCCTGATTTTGCTGTGGCGCTGAATAATCGCGCATGGGCGTACTTCAAATCCGGACGGGCAGCACTCGGCTTGGACGATGCCGAGCGGTCACTGGCGCTGGATGGTACAAGTCCGCATTCCTATGACACGCGCGCCCACATCCGGCAGTGGAGTGGCCAACCCGCTTCGGCAATGGCCGACTACGAGCGTGCAATGTTCTTCGGTGGCCTACGCATGGTACGGCTTTATCAGTGCGGTCTTGCCGCTGCTGGTTTGTACAAGGGCAAAGCTGACGGGCTGACGTCGGCCGAGTTACGTCAGGCGTTCCTGGTGTGCGTGCAGGGCACGACGTGTGATCCGCTGCCCGCCGACGAGGAATGCCGCGCAGCGACGTCGTAAATTAGTCCGCTATTTGCGCGACTACTACGCGTCGGCGATAGAACAACAACCACATCACGGCTGAGAACACGATCAACATCAGCGGCAGTGCCATGATATTGACCGCCTTCCAACCGGGTCCGGCCGCCAGAAGGCCTGATGAGGCTGCAGCCGTGGCGGTCGCCGCGTAAACGATCAAGTCGTGCGCGCCCTGTGCCTTTGCCCGCTCTGATGGCCGGTACGTTTCGGTCAGTAGCGTGGTACCGCCGACGAAGCAGAAATTCCAACCCAGACCGACCAGAATATTGGCAAAGAAGAAGTGCCAGAACTCGATACCAGCAAGGTTCACCAGTGCGCAACCGACCTGGATGATAGCGCCCACGGCGATAATCGTCAGAACGCCGAAGCGGCTGATCAGGTGCCCGGTGAAGAATGACGGAAGGAACATGGCGATCGAATGCGCCTGGATCACGGTCGCACTGTCGTTGAACTTGAAGCCGCAGGCGTGCATGGCGAGAGGCGTGGCCGCCATCACAAGTGTCATCACGGCGAAGCCAAACATCGAAGACGTCAGTGCCACGACGTAGGTCGGCTGCCGCATGATCTCCAGCAGCGGGCGGCCGCCTTCAGATTTCTCGGCGGCGGTCAGGTCGGGGATGTTGAGTGCCTGTACGACAATCAGGATCAGGGCGGAAAATACGGCAACCATGACGTACACGCCGGCAAACGTCAGCGGTGCCAGAAGATCGACGCTCCACTTGGCGGTTTGTGGACCGATGATTCCAGCCAGCACACCGCCTGCCATGACCAGCGAGATCGCCTTGGCTTTGTAGGCCGTGCTGGCGGCGTCGGCAGCAGCGAACCTGAAATACCAGGCAAACGCCCCAGCCACCCCCTGAAAATAGGCTCCGAGACACATCAGTGCAAAATCCTGACGCACGATGCCAATGAGAGAGACGATGCCAGAGATTACTCCGGCAAGCCCGCCGACGGTGAAACCGCCGCGTCGCCCGACCCGCGCCATCAAAAATGACGCCGGTAGTGTGGTCGTCATCAGGCCCAAGTGCGCCAAAAAGATTGGCAGGGTTGCCAACTGTGCGTCAGTTGTCAGGCCCAGCCAACGGAATGTCGGCTGCGAGATGAGGCCTTGATCCGTGCCGAGCATCATCAGTGCGGCGAGTGGGGTTGTCGCGATTGCCATGCCCTGCACCGACTGGAACAGGGCCTGAGCTACTGCGAGCACGCCGATGTTTTGGCGCAACAGCCGAATGCTAGTGGAATGTGTTTGAGGCATGACTTGGCGTTTGTCGCTCTTGTTTAAGAATGGCGGTGTCGCAAACATCAGGATCTTGAATTTCGTATACGAATTTGCCGTGTCCGAGGAAACTCGTTTCCCGCAATGGTGCCGTGCGCCGAAGACGGACGCGCGGTGGGTGACCGAGTTTGCGAGCACTTCGCCCGGTAGAACGACGTTTGATCAGCGCCTTCAGCGGGATGCTGCCACGCCTAAGTCAAAATAACGGTGAAGTGTGGGAATCAAGCTTGCCTAGCGATTTCAAAGCCTCCATCAACGTGCCGACTGGGTCGTGCCAAGATGGATAGACCGGCTCGTCGCGCGCAACATGGCGCCATCGGTCGTAATTTTAGAAATGGAGATCGCCTCGACATGTTCCGTTGTGTGCGCGTTGCGCTTGCCACTGCCCTTTTAGCAGCTACGCTACCGCTGGCGGTATCTGCGCAGCAATTACCGCCGCCCGCAGTTCTGCAGGTCGCGCCGCAAATTGCGCCACCAGTGGCACCAGCAGCACCGCAAGCGTCGACGGTCCTGCCACCTGTTGCACCTGTTACATTGCCGCCTGAAGTGACAAGCCCTGTAGAGAAGCTCACCAAGAGCATCGAGACAGCGGAAAAATCTATCCAGCAGCTGAAGGAGCTAGAAGGCGAGTTGCAACGTTTGCGCAGCAACGTCGAGGAAATTATCTATGAATCGACTGCAACGGCTGAAGCGCTGCGACCGCAACTCGCCGAGGTCAAGAGCCAGATCGAGAAGCTCGGACCATCTTCCGCCAAGGATCAGCCAGCCGAAAGTGCGACGGTTGCTGCCGAGCGCGCGCGCCTCAACGCCATGGCGAGCGCCCTTGACGGTGCGGTGAAGACAACGGAACTCGCCTGGGTTCGCGCCAAGCAACTGATCGATCGCATTACGGTCATGCGCTATCAGATTTTTGCACGTAATTTGTTCGATCGTCGCACCAGTCCGTTGTTGCCGCCGCTGTGGCGTGATGTCGGGGAGCGCATGCCGACCATTGTGGGGCGGGCGCAATACTATGGCGGCGATTGGATCAGCGCGGTCAATCGCAAGGGTGCGGCTCTGACCGGTGTCTTGATTGGCGTTCTGACAGCTTGCTTACTAATTTGGTTTACTGTGCAACGCGCAGTCGCACGCCGTCGCGATCAGTTTCAGGGCATTCCAACGTTTTTTGATCGGATTATCTCGGCTGCCAGCTTGGTACCTGCGCGAATGCTGGCGCCCGCAGTGGCGGTGGGTCTGCTGTACACCGGTTTGGACAACCTGGAGTTACTGTTTTCTCCCTGGGAACGCACGGCAGAACTGGCGCTCCAGAGCATACTGATCTTCGTCGCCGGTTCTGTACTAGCCGGTGTCGCGCTGGCACCACGCCAACCGCAGTGGCGCTTGATCCCTGTCGACGACCGCACCGCATCGCGCCTGCTCTTCTTCGTAAAGGCGATCCTCGCCGTCTATATTGTAGACACGGTGCTCGTGGAGTTCGGTCGCGCTATCTATGTGCCGTTGATCGTCACGGTCGCGCAAACCTTCATTACGAATATCGCAACCGCAGGTTTGCTCGCATTGCTGCTGCTCACGCCGTTTGTTCCCCAAACCGGTCCATTGCGTGCCGTCAACGGCCTCGATCATCTGAATATTGATCCCGTCCGTCGGCATGCGCCGCTGTGGATCAAACTACCCATTTGGCTCCTGACGTTGGGCATCATTGTCACCTCGTCGGCTGGGTATGTAGCGCTCGGCCGGTTCATCTCGCAGCAGATCGTGTTGACGGGCACCGTGCTTGCGATTGCAGGCCTGTTCTACCTTGCCGTCCGTGCAGTAACGCGTGAACGCAGCGGCGAGCGCAGCCGTATTGGGGGGCTGCTTGAAAGTCGGTTCGGAATCGATAGTGCCCGCCAAGGCCAACTCGCCAAGTTGGGCGAAGTCGCCGCGACATTTGCACTAGCCCTGCTCGCGTTACCGCTGCTTTTGCTGCAATGGGGTTTTGCTTCGGCAGACATCCGCGACTGGGCGAAGGCGCTGTTCTTCGGTTTCGAGGTTGGTCAGTTCCGCATCTCGCTGGTGCGGATTTTGATCGGCATGGTTCTGTTCACCGCGCTTTTGTTTTTCACGCGTATGACCCAGCGTTGGTTGCGCGATCGTGTGATGGCGCAGGGCCGGATGGATGCCGGTGTGGCGAATTCCGTCGATACCGCTGTCGGTTACGTCGGCATCGGCTTGGCTGCATTGATCTCTGTTTCCTATGCAGGGTTCGACATCACGAGTCTTGCTATCGTGGCGGGCGCTTTGTCGGTCGGCATCGGTTTCGGTTTGCAGTCGATCGTCAACAATTTCGTATCCGGCTTGATCCTGCTTGTCGAACGACCGATCAAGGTTGGGGACTGGATTGTCGTAGGAGACCAGCAAGGCAACGTGCGCCGCATCTCCGTGCGATCGACGGAAATCGAGACATTTGATCGGGCGAGCCTGATCGTGCCGAATTCGGAACTGGTGTCGGGTCGCGTGCTCAACTGGACGCACCGCAATTTGCTTGGTCGCGTAATCCTGAAGATTACCACAGATGCGCAGGCTGATCCCGTCAGGGTAGTGGCCATTCTTGAAGCGGCGGCCCGTGAGCAGAAACTGGTGCTACCAACGCCGGCGCCCATGGCAACCCTCGAGTCATTCGCCACCGATCGGCTGGACTTCTCACTGGGCGTGACGCTGTCTGATGTGACGGCTAGCGGACGTGTGAGATCGGATCTGCAAATCACCGTACTCAAGGCTTTCCGGGCGGCGGGAATTTACGCAACGATCCAACCACCAGCGGCGGTACCTGCACTGGTTCAGCCAGCGCAACCGACTGTGCCGCAGTTATCCGCGGTCGCAACCGCAGTGGAGCGCAAGGTTTGATCGGTGGTCGCGAATACCAATGCCGGCACCGCACTCAGTAGAGGGTTGCCTTTTGGCGCTCGGTGAGGATCGCATCGTATGCACTGGCATCAAACTCGCTAGTGTCGTGTTTCGAGTCGCGGGCAGCGACGGTCAGCGTGCCGGTCGATGGCAGTGAGTGGCGGTCCACATACTGCGTCGGATCCCACAATTTGGAGCGCGTCAAAGCGCGGGCGCACTGGAAGAAAATCGTATCGACGGTAATTCGCAGCACCGAACGCGGCGCGTTACCTTCAACAGCGAATGATGCCAGCAGATCGGGCTCAGTCGAGATAACCGCACGGCCATTGACCCGCAGCGTCTCACCCACGCCGGGGATCAGAAACAGCAACCCGACGCGGGAATCAGCGATGATGTTGCGTAGACTATCGAGGCGGAAGTTGCCACGGCGATCGGGTAGTAGCAGTGTCTTCTCGTCCAGAACGCGAACGAAGCCGGGGCCATCGCCGCGTGGCGAGGCATCGAGGCCGTCCGGCCCACACGTTGCCAGGACGCAGAACGGAGAGGCGGCGATCAGTGTCCGGTAGGCGTCGTTGATAAATGGCAGTTCCTTGATCAGTGAGGCGGCAACTGGTGCGGCATCATAGGTCCGATCGAGATGCGGAAGGCTGGTGATCAGATGTGGGTCGGTCATAGCGGCTGCCCTCGCTTGGTGCCCCGTTCGCGTGCAACAGTCGTGCAATAGCTCACATGGATAGCGTCTGCAAAGCATCGTAAGGACAAAGCTGCCCATTTCTCTGGTTCACCGAAAACTCCACCCTATGCTCACCGATCCCTGGTTCTA
>JANNRP010000472.1:0-11553 GCA_031401535.1 Hyphomicrobiaceae bacterium
GGCGCTGTCGGATCGATCGCGCTGAACACGACGTGAGCAGTCATCGCCGCTGGCATGTCACGCAAACCTTGGAACGGCGCAAAATCGCTAACCTCAAGCTCCGCTCTTGACGCTGTGACGACCGGTAACTCCAGGTGGCTATCGGCGCGTGCGCGGCCATGCCCTGGAATGTGCTTGATCACGGGCAGCACGCCGCCGTTGATGTAGCCGTTCGCCACCGCGCGGCCGAGCGTGATCACCTGTTGAACCTGAACCCCGTAGGCACGATCTCCGATAATTTCGTGCGCGTTTTCGACCGGCAAATCGAGAACAGGCGCGCAGTTCGTGTTGATACCGAGCGCCAACAAGTCCTGCGCCGTGAGCCTGGCCGCCAGACGGGCCGCTTCCATGGCAACTTCAGGTTCAGTTTGATATAGATGAGCATAGCCTGCGGCCGACGGCAGATCACGCCATACCGGTGGCCGTAAACGTCTGACACGACCACCTTCCTGATCGATCAGCACGAGCACGTCGTCAGCGCCGATGGCGTTACGAGCATCGGCGACAAGCGCTTGGATCTGGTCGGGCGACACACAGTTGCGAGCGAATAGGATGATCCCCGCTGGCCGCGAGCCGCGCAGAAATGATGCCTCTGCCACTGTGAGGCGCTCTGCCGCCAGGCCGGTGATCAATGCACTGCGCATGGCTCAATCTCGTGGTGTTTTGATAAAACGATAACGGCGGCCTAAGCCGCCGTGGTCAACGCCTACCCATCGGCATTTGCCTCAATAAGCCGTGATCCAGCAACTGGTATAACCGACCGTCTTGAGTTGCGAGCACACGCCACTGGCAAACTCTCTCGATCCTGGCGGACCTACGACGGATCGAAACACGACTCCCTTACCTTGTGCAGTCAGATCGGCTTCCTGCACATCGAAGATTTTGCCTTTCAGCACATCGAATTTCTGTTCCAGATCTGTATTGGTCTTGGATGCGTCGGCGCGGCTACTCTTGGATGCAAGAACCGCCACAAACCCGTTGCCGCCCGTTTTGGCCGCAGCCGGTGCGGCGGAAGCAACCACGGCGGTTGCGGCTGCGCCACCGCCAGCTGCCGCGAGATCGTCACGCGCGACAGGCTTCTTTGGCGTCGGCAGCTTTTTGGCAATTGGCGGGGCGGCAGCGACTATCGGACCTTCTGCGGCGGGGGCGTTTGCGACAGGCACTCGTGCCTGCAGCAGTGGCCGTGGCTGGATCGAGGGTTGAACAGGCGGTGCGACCGCGTTGACCGCGGCAACAGTTGCCTGTGGTAGTGCTGGTGGCAGTGGGCGCGGGCCATTTATACCGTCGACAATGGTCATTCCTGGCACCGGGGTTGATGCTTGGATCTGCGGTGGGACAATCGAGCCATCGCGCGCAATCACCTGCGTTGTTACGCGTTTAACACCGCTTTCGCTGTCGATGGCCGCGACCGGCGCCGCTGGCACGATTGCGGGTGCGCTGCCGTCGCCCAATCGGCTCTGCAGTTTCGAATCTTGGTTCGCAAATTGCTTGCCACCCGGATCAGCGGGCTGGGTTTTACTCGGCCCCTTTGGTGCCAGTATTTTAGCAACGGCGGACGTACCGGTCGACGGCTTAATAAACGTCTTATAGGCGTAAGCCATCCCACCGCCGATACCGATCGCTCCAACCAGAGCCGCAACGATGATCAGTCCGCGACGCCCGCGCGGAGCCTCGTCGTCCTCGTCTTCGTACTCGCTCTGGTCGTCTGCATCGTAACCCTGATCGGCCACGGGCTGTAGTTGCCCACCTTGAACCGCGGCAGGTTGCTCATATCCGTTCGCGTCATAGCCTTGCAGAGCTGGCTGCTGCGCATACCCGTGACCAGGAGCAGCATATACCAGAGCCGCTGGATCTTGCCCGCCACGCCAATGCTGCTCGTCGAACGGTGCACCTTGCACCGGTGCGCGTGGCATCGGCGGTTGATAGGTAGCCGACTGCGGCTGCGCAAACTCATGCGGTGGCGGCTGTTGGCTATAGTCGACCGGTCGAGGCGCGCCATAGGCCGGTTGCTGCGGAGGCGAAGCATAGTGTCCAAAATCGTATGCTTGCGTCGGCGCCGGTTGCTGGCCTGCCTGAACGGATTGCTGCCACTGGTCAAATGCGCTCCCCCGCAAAGCCTGGAGTGCATCGCTCGCAGGCCCCGGTGATGAATAGACCGGCTGCTGCGGGGGCTGGGGTTGAAACTGAGGCGCAAGGCGCGGGTCGTAGCCGCCTGGCGCAGGTTCGTTTGGGGGTGCGAATCGATCGAACACCGGCTTATAATTCGGCTGCTGCGTGGCTACCGGCTGGCCAACGGCAAAATATCCTGCATCCTGCCGACCACCACCGGGTGCATAAGCCTGTGGTGACGAATGAGGCGTCTGGGGGAAACCCTGCGTCGGATAGGACTGCGGTTGATAGGGTGGCACCTGCTGCCCCGGGCGAGCGGCCGCTGCTGCCTCTGCTTCAGTCGGAAAGCGCCATTGTGCAGGCTGTGCGCCGACACTTGGACCGATTGGGCCGTTGGACCGAGACATCTACGTAACCCCTTGCACCTTACCCTGGGCGTATCATTGGTTCAGACTAACATTGACACTAGCTCGTTAGTCCCCAGAGAATCACTATATTAGCGCATCTCCTCTGGAGCTTCGACGCCGAGCACCGATAAGCCTGAGGATATCACCTGCTGCGTTGCCGCGATAAGTGCCAAGCGTGCAACAGTTACTCCCCGATCCATTGGTTGTATGAAGCGCAAATGTGGCGAATCGTTGCCCCGCGCCCAGAGCGTGTGAAACGCTGACGCTACGTCGAACAGGTAGAACGCCAGCCGATGTGGCTCATGCGCTTTTGCCGCGCCGGCTACCAGCTTCGGAAACGCTGCGAGTTGCTTCACGAGGTCAATGTCGGCCGCATCCGTCAGCCTAGTCAGGTCGGCCGCCAAGGTGCTTGACCGGTCGAGATCGCCAAAACTTTCGCGCACGTTGCGAAAAACTGATGCTGCACGTGCATGCGCGTACTGCACGTAGAACACCGGATTGTCCTTCGACTGCTCGGTAACTTTGGCAAAATCGAAATCCAGCGCAACATCGTTCTTGCGGTACAGCATCATGAAGCGGACGGCGTTGGCCCCAACTTCCTCAACGACATCGCGCAACGTTATGAACGTTCCGGCTCGCTTGCTCATTTTGAACGGTTCTCCGTTCTTGAGCAGCTTTACAAACTGGTAGAACTGCACGTCGAGTTCCGCCTTGCCCTCACTGAGCGCGGTTACCGCCGCCTTGACCCGTTTGCCGTAGCCGCTGTGATCGGCGCCCAATACATTCACAAGATGCAAGAAACCACGCTCGAGCTTGTCACGGTGATAGGCCATGTCCGCGGCGAAGTACGTGTAGCTGCCGTCGGACTTCTTCAACGCCCGATCGAGGTCGTCTCCAAACCGGGTGGAGCGGAACAGCGTTTGCTCGCGGTCCTCCCAATCCTCGTTAGGCTCACCCTTGGGCGGCGGTAACGTGCCCTCAAACACCAGATCGCGGGCCGAAAGCCAAGCGATTGTCTCAGCCACACGGTCGCGGCCACCGGCCGTCAGCGATGCTTCCGAGAAGAACACATCATGCTTAATGCCAAGGCGTGCCAGATCAGCACGGATCATATCAAGCATGCCGGCGATAGCGCTCGCCCGCACCGACGCCAGCCACTCCACCTCGGGCTGATCCAACAAGGCATTGCCATGACGTTTGGCTAGCGCTTCGCCCACGGGCTTAAGATAATCACCAGGATAGAGCCCTTCCGGTATTTCGCCGATGTCCTGGCCCAGTGCCTCGCGATAACGCAGGTACGCTGACCGGGCCAGGACGTCGACCTGGGCTCCGGCGTCGTTGATGTAGTACTCACGGGTAACATCATAGCCCGCAAACGCCATCAAACTCGCGATCGCATCGCCCACAACCGCGTTACGGCAATGACCGACGTGCATCGGGCCGGTCGGGTTGGCCGATACGTACTCGACGTTGACGCGCGAGCCGCCACCCACGATGCCGCGACCAAAAGCTGGACCAGCACTTAGGATCGCCTTGATCTGCGCCTGCCAAACACTCGCATCGAGCGTCATGTTTATGAAGCCCGGCCCGGCTACATCCGCTTTGATGATGCGGGGATCGGCTTCCAGTTTGCCGACCAACGCTTCGGCCAGATCTCGCGGTTTCATGCGAGCAACCTTCGACAAAACCATCGCCGCGTTGGTTGCAAGATCACCATGCGTCGGATCCCGCGGCGTCTCGATCGCAACGGCAGTGGTGTCAAGCCCGGCTGGTAGTTTGCCTTCGGCAATCAGGCCAATGAGGCAGGCTCGCACCAGTTGTTCAATGTCGGCGAATACATTCATAAGCAGCAGATCCCAGGATCATCGGGCGGACAGACCAGCTGCGGCTATCGCAAGTCTGGCGTGACGTCAAACAAGCGGCGGTGTTCGGCGATGGCGAATCGGTCGGTCATACCAGCCACAAAATCGACGACGACACGTGCATGGCGGTGCGGGCTGAGCCCTGCCAACCCGTTGTGCCATGCAACGGGCAGCACCGCAGTATCGGTTAAATACCGTGCATAGAGATCGCGGACAATCCCTTCAGCGGCGTCCATCACCCGAACAACGCGGCTGTGCCGGTAGACGCGCGCGGATAGAAATGCCTTGAGGCTTATCAAGTCGTGCGCAGTGGCATCGGAGAAAGCGATTACTGGGCCAGACGCTGCTCGAATGTCGTCGGGACACACCGGTGACAACTTGGTCAACCGTGAACGGCTTTCCACCACGAGATCACTGATCAGCGCCGTAATCATGCGGCGGGTAACCTCGTAATGCCGCCGTCCGGGATCAAGTCCCGCTGGAATGGACTGCGTGAACTCGCCCGCAATCGGCGCTTGCGACAGCTGGTCGAAGTTAATGAGGCCAGCACGCAGCCCATCATCGATGTCGTGCGTGGCATAAGCAATATCATCGGCCAATGCCGCCACTTGGGCTTCGGCAGAGGGCCATGCCGCAAGTTGGAAACCATTCCATCCAACGAGCCGACTGGCAACGCGAGCAACGGGGCTAGACCCTGTGTCGATGATCGGTCCGTTGTGTTTGACGAGCCCTTCAAGCGTTTCAAACGTCAGATTGAGACCATCGAACGCGCTGTACTTGCGCTCGAGCTGCATCACAAGGCGCAGGCTCTGGGCATTGTGGTCGAAACCGCCGTGCGACTTGTTGGCGGCATTGAGCGCACGCTCGCCGGCATGCCCGAACGGCGGATGCCCCAAATCGTGTGCCAGTGCCAACGCCTCCGCCAGATCCTCATCAAGACAGAGCTGGCGGGCAACTGTGCGGGCAATTTGTGCTACTTCCAGCGTATGCGTCAACCGCGTACGATAATGGTCGCCTTCGTGGAACAGGAATACTTGTGTTTTGTGCGTCAGCCGCCGAAATGCCGAGGCGTGCAGAATGCGATCACGATCCCGCTGGTACGCTGACCGCGTGGGGCAAGCTGTTTCCTCGTAGAATCGACCGCGACTAGGACCGGCCGACGCCGCATACGGGCCAATCGCCCGTGCGCCCGGTGTCAGTGCCGCGCCGTAGCCAAAATGACTGGCAGACAGCGTGTCGCGCAGAGATGCAGAACAATCGGTCATTTGACTTTCGTAACCTGTGTCCTATCTCTAGTCACAGCAAAACGACGATAGATTTACGGGATGTTGCCGCCATGGATGCCGATGTGACGACCAAGGCCCTAGCTGTTGCACCGGTAACCGTCACCGCGCGGGCCGCAGCCCGCATTGCTGATATCGTGACCAGCGAGCCCACCAACAAGCTGCTGCGGATCAGCGTCGAAGGTGGTGGCTGCTCCGGCTTTCAATACAAGTTCGATCTCGTGGCGATACCCGAGCCCGACGACCTCGTGATTGTGCGCGACCGGGCGAGCGTGTTGATCGATCCGGTATCGCTTGGTTTCCTGGCAGGTTCACAAGTCGATTTCGTCGACGATCTAATTGGTGCATCCTTCAAGATCAGCAATCCGAACGCGACAGCATCCTGCGGCTGTGGCACCAGCTTTACAGTCTGATCAGCGCGATGAAAATAGCGACTTGGAACATCAACGGCGTCAAAGCCCGCATTGATACATTGTTGGCATGGCTTGGCGAAGCCAAACCAGATGTCGCGTGCCTGCAGGAGATCAAGAGCGTTGATGAGGGCTTCCCGGTCGAGGCTATCGAAAGTGCCGGCTACAATTGCGCGGTGCACGGCCAGAAGGGCTTCAACGGCGTTGCACTATTGTCCAAGCGGCCGCTCGAAGACGTGATGCGCGGCTTGCCCGGCGACGATGGCGACGAGCAGGCCCGCTACGTCGAAGCGACCGTGTCGCACGCGCGCGGTGCATTGAGGATCGGCGGGTTGTACCTGCCCAACGGCAATCCGATGGGAACGGAAAAGTTCGACTATAAGTGTGCCTGGATGGGGCGTCTGTTAGCACACACGCGAACCCTGGCAGCGCTGGACCAGCCTTTCGTATTGGCCGGCGACTACAACATCATTCCAGATCCAATCGATGCCAAACGTCCAAGTGACTGGGTCGGTGATGCACTCTACCAGCCAGCATCTCGCTCAGCATATCGCGAACTGATTGGCTTGGGCCTGACCGACGCCTTGCGAGCCTGTCACCCAGGTAATGGCGTCTACACATACTGGGACTATCAGGCAGGCGCCTGGCAGAAGGATAACGGTATCCGCATCGACCACATGCTGCTGTCACCGCACGTCGCAGACCGCCTGATATCAGCTAATGTCGACCGGTTCACGCGCGGATGGGAAAAGCCATCAGACCACGCACCGGTCTGGGTCGAACTTGATTTCGACTGAGGGCGCCTCAAACCGCACTTCCTGACCTCAACGCAGCGGCGACGACGTCTGACCGGCGTCACGTAGGCCGAACCCACCGGTGTTGCCCTGCATTATCGTCGGACCGCTGGCAGCACCATTGGGCATTGGTGCCATCGCGGGATTGCTCTGTGCACGCACTTCGCTGCGCCGTGATGGTGGCGCAAGGCCAGGCGGTACCATCTCGCCATTACTGCAGGTACGCTCGGCCAGTGACTGTATGGGAGCCAGGCCGTCACGCGTATCCCGCTCTTCCTTGACGCGACCAAACTTAGTCCGCCAGTTGGCCACTTCGCCTTGGGCTTGCCGTCGCACACCTTCACCGGCACCGCAGAAAATACGCTGATATGTGTCTTCGATCCACACCCGCTCGGATGCGGGCGCATTCTCCACAGCCAAAGTGATCAGTGCCAATGCCTGCTTCTGGTCACGCCTGACATGCTTGCCGCGCCAATAAAGATCAGCTAGCAGCGCTTGAGCCCCGGTGTGCCCCTTCTCGGACAGGACCGACAACCAAAGCAGCGCGTCACGCGGGCTCTCCTTTACGCCTTCGCCGTTAAGCAGCACTTTCGCAAGCTCGTACTGCGCATCTTCGTCACTGAGTGCCGTTGCCGCGTGCCGGAGATATTCGGTCGCGCGACGCGGGTTTGGACGCAAGCCCGACTGCTGCCCTTCCGAAGCAATCCCACTACGCAGATACGACGCCAACGCCGTGAAAGCCTTGGCAACCAATGGCACCAGCGGATCGTCGTCTTCGATACTGGCGTGATCATTGGCAATCGCTTCGTATAACTCGTACGCCCGCGCATGATTGGTATAGGCCAGTGCGTTGTCAGCATAAATCCGGCTGGCAAGGTAGAACCGCGCCAAAGTGTGATCGTGATCGGCGGCAAATTCCAACGACGCAATCGCCAGTTCGGGATGGCCGCTGTGTAGCGCGCTAATGCCATGATTATAGGCGGCCTCAGGCGAGGCGAAGGTCACCTTGCCGCTGCTCGACGCTGCACCAGCGCCCGCAACGGACGAGGCTCTAGCCGATGGCGATTGGGCCAAACTTGGACCAGACAACAGCACGCTGGCGGCAACCACTCCAAAGAGTGCGTTGCGCCCGGTGCCGAACACATATGGTCCGACCAATCGGTTAAATGTCCGCGTAACAGACAACTTCTGCCTTTCCGCCAGCATGCGTCACGGCACCTTTCAGCGCCGGTCCGACCTGGTCTGCGTACTTTCGAATAGCACCCGTCTGATAGGCGTTCGCCGGTGCTTTCCAGGCTTTCCGGCGGGCCGCCAATTCGGTTGCGGATAGTTTGACGTCGAGCGTGCCCTTGTCGGCGTCGATCACGATGATATCGCCGTCCTTGAGCAAGCCGATCGGTCCGCCCACGGCTGCTTCCGGTCCGACGTGACCTATGCAGAAGCCCCGCGTTGCGCCTGAGAACCGGCCATCGGTAATGAGCGCGACCTTGTCGCCCATGCCGCGGCCATAAAGTGCCGCCGTAGTCGACAGCATCTCGCGCATGCCAGGACCGCCCTTTGGCCCTTCGTAACGGATCACGATCACTTCACCATCGAGGATACGATCTGCCTCGACCGCCGCGAACGCATCTTCCTCGCAGTCAAAGCAACGAGCCGGGCCCGTGAACTGCAACTCCTTCATGCCGGCCACTTTGACGATCGCGCCATCGGGGGCGAGCGATCCTTTGAGGCCAACGACGCCACCAGTTGGCGACAAAGGATTGGAGGTCGGAAACACCACCTTCTGATTGGTGTTGAACACCGTGCCCTTGAGGTTTTCGGCGATCGTCTTGCCGGTCACCGTCATGCAGTCCCCGTGAATATAGCCGCCATCGAACAGCGACTTCATGATCTGCTGCACACCACCGATGTCGTGGACGTCCTTGGCGACATATTTTCCGCCGGGCTTCAGATCGGCGATGTAGGGCGTCTTCTTGAAGATCTCGGCGACCGCAAACAGATCGAAATCGATGCCGCACTCGTGCGCCATGGCTGGCAGATGCAATGCACCATTGGTTGAACCGCCGGTGGCGGCAATTATGGTTGCCGCGTTCTCGAACGCCTTGCGGGTCGCGATGTCGCGTGGACGCAGGCCCTCGGCCACCATCCGCATTACGGCCTTGCCGCTCTCGACCGCCCAGTGATCACGAGCTAAATCAGGGGCCGGTGCACCAGCCGAACCCGGCAGCGCAAGGCCAATGGCTTCCGATACGCAGGCCATTGTGTTGGCGGTAAACTGCCCGCCACACGCGCCGGCGCTCGGGCAGGCTGCACGCTCAAGCTCGGTTAAATCGCAGGTCGTCATCTTGCCAGCGGAGTGCTGACCGACGCCTTCGAACACATCGACGACCGTCACATCGCGGCCCTTGAACTTGCCTGGCAGGATCGACCCGCCATACATGAACACGCTCGGCACGTTGAGGCGCAACATCGCCATCATCACGCCGGGCAACGACTTGTCGCAGCCAGCGATACCGACCATCGCGTCGTAGCAGTGACCGCGCATGGTGAGTTCGATCGAATCGGCGATTACTTCGCGGCTGACGAGCGATGACTTCATGCCCTGGTGGCCCATGGCGATGCCGTCGGTGACTGTGATGGTGCAGAATTCGCGCGGTGTGCCACCGGCCTCGTTGACGCCCTTCTTAGCCGACTGAGCTTGCCGCATCAGCGCAATGTTGCAGGGTGCAGCTTCATTCCAGCATGACACGACACCGACGAACGGACGGTGGATCTGTTCCTCGGTCAGACCCATCGCATAATAGTACGAGCGATGCGGCGCACGTGACGGACCTTCCGTCACGTGACGGCTTGGCAGCTTGCTCTTGTCGTATATCTTGCCAGTCATGTTCTTTCTCGCCTCCCAGCGCGCTCTCAGAGTGTGGCGCGGCACGGCCGTTGTGGCCGTTGCGCACAATCACTCTACGATCACCGGGTGTGGCTCTCAATCGAGCCTATTGCAAGCCAGCTCCGCACGTTCATGCCAAATGCTGCGACCTTCACAGACTATGTTGTCGATCAGGTTTGTGACCCAAAAGAGGCAACCGCGCCTTTGCTCGTTGCCCTGCAGCCACAGATTGACGGAAGCGTTAACACCGCGGCACAGGCGACACAGTTCGACAGCGTCGTTCGACTAGACCTGCAAATCGTCGGTGGTGAGGCCAGACCAGGGCATCTCGGCGGCAACGGTTGAATGCCTGCCCCTCCAGCGAAAATGTTTGAACGAAAACGCAGTTAATAATCGTAGCAGACGACCCGACTGCCCTCTGGAGGTCAGATTTATGAGGCAGTCAACAAACTACAGTGCGTTTGGCACGACCACGAAATGCGCGGAAGGTAATTTTGATGCGTCGCCGTTTGCTCTGCCTGAGTGCTTTGCTGCTGATTGTCGGCGGCTATATAGCCTCGCCCTTCGTGTCGATGTGGAGCTTGCGTTCCGCGATCCAGCGCGGCGACACGGCGACCATCGAGCAGATGGTGGAGTGGCCGAGTGTCCGCGCGAGCTTGAAGACCTCGCTGGCCGAGCAGGCGAAACTGCTGCCGATGGCAACCTCTGCCGGGGCTGACGTGACGCCGTCAATCTGGCAGCGCGTCAAGGGCATGTTCGGCGCTTCGATGCTCGACCGCTTTATCGAGTCATATGTGACACCGGAAGGGCTGCCCAAACTGTTCGACTACCGCCAGATGTGGCGCGAGCAGGTTTCGGGCGAGGTCGCCGAACAGATCAATTTGGCTCCACTTGATCGGCTGAAACGCTTCTGGAACCGCATCAAACGTGCCGAGTTCCAGAGCCTGACGCGTGTCGAGATCGAGATGGAAGATCGCCGTATCGCCGACCGTCGCTATGTCAGCGTCATGCAGTTGCAGGGCCTCGGCTGGCGGCTGACCGAACTACGCGTAATCTCGACCGATCCCGCAAAGCGGGTGGCAAATTTGATTGGTGAGATGGCGCAGTAGGTCGTGAGCTGCGAACTGGAACACAAAGGCTGGCCGAGACGCGGTCGCTGTCGGCCTGATTGGAACAATCAAGCTGGTCGTGAAACCGGCAATAGTTCAAACCTACTAATCGTCGACACAACAGCCCCACGCCCTACCCCTCGATACGCTTCAGGGCGGCATCGAGCTTCTTGAGCGCTGCGCCGAACGTAGCGCTGCGCTCGCGCAATTCTTCGACGACGGTTTCAGGCGCCTTCGCCATCAATTCGGCATTGCCGAGCTTGGCCATCACCTTGGCGATCTCGTCTTCAGTCTTGGAGCGCTCTTTCGCGATGCGTGCACGCTCCGCCCCCATATCGACGATGCCATCCAGCGGGATCGCGACCGTCGTATCCTCCAGCACAATTTGGGCCGAGCCCTTCGGC
This sequence comes from Hyphomicrobiaceae bacterium, assembly GCA_031401535.1. GTDB lineage: Bacteria > Pseudomonadota > Alphaproteobacteria > Rhizobiales > Hyphomicrobiaceae > JAKFWF01. The sequence goes on from JANNRP010000472.1 coordinate 11,305, forward strand.
GCGGTCCGGGCGAATGCGATGACGTCGAGACGGGCCAACCGCTTGATCGTGTCCTCGTGCCGGTCGAGGCGAGCCTTCACCGTCTTGTCCTGACCGAGCACGACGAGCCCGGTCTTCAAGGCGGCGGGCACCTTCATCTCGGTCTTGACCGAGCGCACATCGCTGATCAACGTCACGACCCAGCCGATCTCTGCCTCGGCGCTCGGATCAACCAGCCGATCGAGCGTCGGCCATTGGCTCAGGCACAAC
>JANNRP010000473.1:0-28252 GCA_031401535.1 Hyphomicrobiaceae bacterium
GGCGCCGAGCATTCAGCATTATTTGATCCTCAATCCCGAACGCCGCGCCGTCATCCATCATCAGCGCGACGGCGACACCATCCGCACGATGCTCGTAACATCGGGTGACCTACGGCTCGATCCGCCCGGTCTCGTGATGCCAATCGCTGGGTTGTGGCCAGACGAGTCGTGACGCGTCTTTGACGTGCAGTCCCGCTGCCAACGGCGGTTGGGGTCCGTGTGACGGAATTCAATCCCAACAGTCACTTTCGGACGATGCCGACCCGCTCATCTGACAGATCATGGGACGGCATTTTCGGCTGACGATTTTGATGTCGTCGGCGGCCAGCATGGCACCTTCGACACATGAGGTCAGGCGGCCTTGCCGCCGACCAGCGCCCTTAACTCATCGATAGCGCGATGGGCCTGCATCCGGGCGTCATCGCTCAGTCCATCGGCTAGCGACTTCTGCGCAGCATCAAGTTCATGCTCGAGTTGGCGCGGATCAATTTCGTCGGCGATGAATGCGCGTTCGGCGAGCACCGTGACGCTGTCGGGGCCCACTTCGGCAAACCCGCCCTTAACGTAGATGCGCTTGGTGGAACCAGACATCGTCACGCGGACAATACCGGGCAAAAGGGTAGTCACCACTGGCGCGTGACCGGCAAGTACCGTGAATATGCCGTCGGCGCCAGGCAACTGCGCCTGATCGACATCGGCCGACAGCAGCACCCGTTCCGGTGACACCAACTCGAACTTGAATGTACCCGCCATGATCGTTTCCGTGACTTTCGTATCTTTCAGCGCTGAAGGACGGATTAGCTTAGTGCGGCGGGCTCGTCGTCATCGCCGCTGCCAACCTTGGCTTTGACCTCGTCCGCGGTCTGCAGTTTGCTGCCGCAGAACGGACAGAAAAACAGCGGATGATCGACAAGGCCCGGCTCGTCTTCCTCAAGGTCGATCAGCCCAACGGCCATGTACAGCACGCTATCTTCGCCCAAGGTGATCAGGGGATCAAAGTCCTCCCCTGCCATCGCCTCTTTCAGCTCGGTGCAGCATTGACCAAAGGTTGACGCCGGTTGTGTCGTCGGATCGGTGGTCGCCATGCCCTTGTTTCCTGCGCTTGAGCTTACCGGGTGCCGGATCGATCGACCCAGCAATCTTTAGGCAGCTTCCGCCAGCTTCTCGGCCTTTGCAATGGCTTCTTCAATGGTTCCCACCATGTAGAAAGCTTGCTCGGGTAGGTGATCGTAATCACCATCGCAGAGGCCCTTGAAGCCCTTGATGGTGTCCTTGATATCGACAAGCACACCCTTGGAACCGGTGAACACCTCGGCGACGAAGAACGGCTGCGACAGGAACCGCTCGATCTTGCGGGCGCGAGCAACGGTCGTACGATCTTCTTCTGACAACTCGTCCATGCCCAGAATGGCGATAATATCCTGCAGCGACTTGTACTTCTGCAGGATCTGCTGCACGCGGCGCGCTGTGTCGTAGTGCTCTTGACCGACAACACGCGGCTCAAGGATGCGCGACGTCGAGTCGAGCGGGTCCACGGCCGGGTAGATGCCTTTTTCCGCGATCGAGCGCGACAGAACGGTGGTCGCATCCAAATGGGCGAACGACGTCGCCGGCGCCGGGTCGGTCAAATCGTCGGCCGGCACGTAGATCGCCTGCACGGATGTGATCGAGCCCTTCTGCGTGGTCGTGATGCGTTCTTGCAGGGCGCCCATGTCGGTGGCAAGCGTCGGCTGATAACCCACAGCCGAGGGAATACGTCCGAGCAGCGCCGACACTTCGGAACCGGCCTGCGTGAAGCGGAAAATATTGTCGACGAAGAACAGCACGTCCTGGCCTTTGTCACGGAAGTCTTCGGCAACGGTCAGGCCCGACAAGGCAACACGCATGCGCGCGCCAGGCGGCTCGTTCATCTGGCCGTAGACCAGCGCGCACTTGGAGCCCTTGGTCGAACCGTTGTTCTTCTTCGGGTCGATGTTGACGTTCGATTCGATCATCTCGTGGTAGAGATCGTTGCCTTCGCGCGTGCGCTCGCCGACGCCGGCGAACACCGAGTAACCGCCATGCGCGCGGGCGACGTTGTTGATGAGTTCCATGATCAGCACGGTCTTGCCGACACCGGCGCCGCCGAACAGGCCGATCTTGCCGCCCTTGGCATAGGGTGCCAGCAAGTCGACGACTTTGATGCCGGTCGCAAGAATGGCGGCTTCGGTGGACTGATCCGCGAACGATGGCGCAGGCTGATGGATGGCGCGGGTGCCAGCGGTCTTGATTGGCCCCGCTTCGTCGATCGGCTCGCCGATCACGTTCATGATGCGGCCGAGTGTTTCCTCGCCGACTGGCACTGAGATCGGCGCGCCGAGGTCGGTCACTTCCTGGCCACGAACCAAGCCTTCGGAGCTATCCATGGCGATCGTGCGCACGGTGTTCTCGCCGAGATGCTGGGCAACCTCGAGGATCAGCGTGCCGCCCTGGTTCTTCGTCGACAAGGCATTCAGGATTTCCGGCAGATGGCCATCAAACTTGACGTCGATGACGGCGCCCATCACCTGACTGATTTTACCGACTTTGTTGCTCGCAGCCATGTTCTCGTCCTCGTTTGCGACTTGTAGGTTGGGCTAGGCCGCCAAGGCCGTAACCCAACATGATCTCGTTCCGGTCTTTGCTGGATTGTGCGCTGAAGAAGCGCTCAACCAACCTGCGTTTCCTGCAATGTTAGAGCGCTTCCGCGCCCGAGATGATTTCGATCAGCTCGCGCGTGATATTGGCTTGGCGCTGGCGATTGTACTTGATCGTCAGCTTGTTGATCATGTCGCCGGCATTCCGTGTGGCGTTGTCCATCGCGCTCATGCGCGCGCCCTGCTCGGATGCAGAATTTTCAAGGAGACCACGGAACAATTGGGTCGACACGTTGCGCGCCAACAGGACGTCGAGGATTTCCTCTTCGCTGGGCTCGTATTCGTTGACGGACGCCGAGGCCGCCTTGGCGTCCTTCACGGCACCGGCGTTGTCCGGCACCTTGACCGGGATCAACTGCAGTGCCGTCGGCTTCTGTGCGATCACCGATTTGAACTCGGAGAAATAGAGCGTGGCCACGTCGAATTCCTTGGCTTCAAACATCGCCAGCAGCCGTTGACCGATGTCGTCGGCATGGCTGAATGCCAGCATCTTGACAGCCTTGAGATCAATCCGATCAATTATGTTGCGGCCAAACTCGCGGCGCAGGGCGTCTGCCCCCTTCTTGCCGACCATCAGTAATTTGACTGTTTTGCCCTCGCGCACGAGGCGTTGCGCGTCGGCGCGGGCGAGTTTGGCGATGTTGCCGTTGAAGCCGCCACATAGACCGCGCTCGGCGGTCATCACCACAAGCACATGAACCTTGTCGCTGCCCGTCCCAACGAGTAGCGGCGAGGCGCCTTCCTTGTTGGTGACGCGAGCATTGACGTTGGCCAGCATCGCGTCCATGCGTTGCGCATAGGGCCGGGCGGCCGTCGCCGCTTCCTGGGCGCGGCGCAGCTTGGCGGCAGCCACCATCTGCATCGCCTTGGTAATTTTCCGCGTCGCCTTAACGGAGGCGATGCGGTTACGCATGTCTTTCAGTGAGGCCATTGGCTCAGTCCTTTAAGCGGTCAAAGCCTCAAGCCAACACTTTGGCGACATTCTCTATCACAGTCTTGAGCTTGGCCGCGGTCGCGTCTGACAGATCCTTGGTGTCGCGGATGTCGTTCAGGATCGCCACATTGGTCGAGCGCAGATTGGCGAGCAACTGGTCTTCGAATGGCTTGATCTTGTCGATGGCGAGTGGGTCGAGATATCCGTTGACGCCTGCATAAATAACGCAGACCTGCTCCTCCATCTTCAGTGGCGAGAACTGCCCCTGTTTCAGCAGTTCGGTCAGGCGTGAACCGCGCGCCAGCAACTTCTGGGTGGCGGCATCGAGGTCGGAGCCGAACTGAGCAAAGGCTGCCATTTCGCGATACTGAGCCAACTCGCCCTTGATTTTGCCAGCGACCTTCTTCATCGCCTTGGTCTGCGCGGATGAGCCGACGCGGCTCACCGACAGGCCGACGTTCACGGCCGGACGGATACCTTGGTAGAACAGGTCGGTTTCAAGGAAGATCTGGCCGTCGGTGATCGAGATCACATTGGTCGGAATGAACGCCGACACGTCGTTACCCTGGGTCTCGATGACGGGGAGTGCGGTGAGTGAGCCCTTGCCAGCCGCATCGCCCATCTTGGCGGCACGCTCCAGCAAGCGGCTGTGCAGATAAAACACATCGCCTGGATAGGCTTCACGGCCCGGCGGGCGACGCAGCAGCAGCGACATCTGGCGATAGGCAACGGCCTGCTTCGACAAGTCGTCGTAGATGATGACGGCGTGCATCTTGTTGTCGCGGAAATATTCACCCATGGCGCAGCCGGTGAACGGCGCCAGGTATTGCATCGGCGCCGGATCGGACGCGGTTGCCGCGACCACAATCGTGTATTCGAGCGCGCCGTTCTCTTCGAGAACTTTGACAAACTGGGCGACCGTCGAGCGCTTCTGGCCAATCGCGACATAGACGCAATAGAGCTTCTGGCTCTCGTCGGTGCCAGCATTCAGCGATTTCTGGTTCAAAATTGTGTCGAGCGCCACGGCGGTCTTGCCAGTCTGGCGATCGCCGATGATCAATTCGCGCTGGCCGCGACCGATCGGGATCAACGCATCGATGGCTTTAAGGCCGGTCGCCATCGGCTCGTGTACCGATTTGCGTGGCAGAATGCCCGGCGCTTTGATGTCAACGCGGGCCTTGTGATCCGACTTGATCGGGCCCTTGCCGTCGATCGGGTTGCCTAGACCATCGACCACACGGCCGAGCAAGCCTTTGCCGACCGGCACTTCCACGATGGCGCCAGTCCGCTTAACGGTGTCGCCTTCCTTGATGGCGCGGTCGTCGCCGAAGATCACGACGCCAACGTTGTCGGCTTCGAGATTGAGCGCCATGCCGCGTACGTTACCGGGGAACTCGACCATCTCGCCGGCTTGAACATTGTCCAGACCGTAGACACGGGCGATACCGTCGCCGACGGACAGCACTTGTCCGATCTCCGAGACTTGCGCCTCTTTACCGAAATTCTTGATCTGCTCTTTCAGAATCGAGGAGATCTCAGCGGCGCGAATTTCCATCAGCCAACCTCTTTCATGGCGGTCTTGAGACTATTCAATTTGGTGCGGATTGATCCGTCGATCATGCGGCTGCCGACCTTGACGATCAGGCCACCCAACAGGCTCGGGTCAATTTTGGATGTTATTTGCACTACCTTGCCGCCGGCGGACGCCTTCAGCGTTTCCTGAAGCTGCTGCAGCTGCGCGTCGGTAAGCGGCATGGCGGATGTAACTTCGGCCTGCGTCTCGCCACGACCGCGCGCGGCCAATGTGCGGAACGCCTTGATCATGTCGGATGACGCAAACAGCCGCCGGTTGCGGGCAATCAGCTTGAAGAAGTTGGCGGTCAAAGGGTTTACACCCGCCTTGGCAAGTACCGCTGCAAGAGCGGCCGACTGATCGTCAGCGGAGAACACCGGACTGCGCACCAGTCGGGTCAGGTCGGCGCTTTGGTCCAGCATCGCCGCGATGCTCACAAGATCTGCTTCTACGGCTTTGACTTGATTCTGCTCGGTTGCGAGATCGAACAGCGCGGATGCGTAGCGGCCCGCAACACTCGCCATCATGGTTTCGTCGGTCGCCACGTGGAACGCTCTCGTCCGTTGGAGGTCAGGGCTGGAGCGGCAGGCTCAGATCAAAACTGTTCCGAAGGCTGCCACAATCAATCAATAAAAAAAGAGCGGAGAGCGGCGATGCGCCCGTCCGTTCCTATTTCCCAAGTTGCGCTCCCTCTAACATGGGTTGTTCGGGGCTTCAACCGGGTAGCGCTGCACGCGTTGCCGCATTTGGAATGAGTAGCCTATGCAGCTGCAAATGGTTGGCGCTGTGGGTGTTTGGCGAGCAGTCAGCCACAAAGTGATAGGCTGGCCGGTACCATAAGTGCACCGGTCGGTCGCCAAAACCCGTTCACAAGCGGTTCAGCCTTCGGTTGATAACGGTTCAAACGTGGGCACTGGCTTGGGTCCAGCACCGTGGCGAAGGAAATTTGCGCAATGATGATCACACGTTTGGCGACGCACAGGGTTGTCGCAGCAGGCATGGCGGCCCTGTCCTTTCTGACTTTCCAATTGGCGGCGCAGACGTCGGCCATAGCGCAGAACTTCGAAGGGCGCGGCCACAAGCCTGGCGCTCGCGGTCCACAACAACCCCATGTCCGCCTTGCGCCGCGGGTCGTAGCACCACGGATCGCCGTGCCGCACGTGCAGCGCCACTCGCAACCGAACTTTGTGCCGCAGGTTGCGCGACGGCCGCATCCGCCGACCGTCAATTCATACCGCTATGCCGCGCCCGCCCATCGCCCGCCGCCTGTGCGGTATGATCGTGGCCGCGGTCGTGGCTGGGGCTGGGGGCCGGGGATTGCGATCGGCGCTGGCGCATTGATTCTCGGAGGGGCCGCCTATTCCGAACGCCACAGGTCGACGTTTGAGCAGTGTGCCGCGCGCTTTGACAGCTTCGACTGGGACGACGGCACCATCGAAAATGAAGATGGTGAACGCGAACTGTGCCCGTACTTGGAGTAAGTAGCGGTCGGGAGAGCCGGTGCGCTGCGTCACCCGCCTCGCACTCGATCTGGAAATTTGACAATCAACCACTTTAGGATTTCGAGCTGGTCTTCGGTTTTCGCCCGCCTGATCTGGGTCAAGAGTTTGAGAGCCGAAGGCCGGTCCAATGTCAGATTGGCCGCTCCCTCATTGCACACGGAGCAAATTGCCCTGAGATTGGACGCATCGTCTGATCCCCCGTGTGATTTATCGATGATATGGCCCAGGTGCAGACGCGTTTTTCTCGTCAGATCATAGGGATGCGGCTCACCCGCCACTGCGCCACACATCTGACACGTGAACCCATTTCGGTCCAATACGTAGGCGCGAGTTTCCTTCGACACGTTGCGCTCGAACGCTGGCTCAGGTTTGGGGTCTTCGAGCACATATTGGCCGGGTTTCAAGTCACTCCGATCGTTGTGGGTTAGTATCTTATAACCCTGCTCCGTGCGCAATTCGCGCACGCGACGGGCCCACTCGGAAATATTGTTGGCGACCTGCTGCAGTTCCTTGCCATCCATTACTCTCCCGAGATTTTCGAGAAAGTGCATTCGTAGACGGTCGCGTGCGCTCAAATCATCGCCGGTTGCCATACCCGAGCGCTCCGCTTTTTCACGCACGGCGTGGCGATGGCCCGCGAAATGGCTGACGCGACAGCAAAGGCCACCGGCGGAGGAAAAGCGTTGCCAACCTGCCGGTATGACGCAGTCTTTTTACCCCAAAACCCCCAATCGTCGGGGAAACCTTGAATGCGGGCAACCATGCGCACGGTCAGCCGCGGCATGCCGTCAAAATCTTCGGTCGGCGCTTGATCGGCAATCCCCAATCCATCCACACCGAGCGTCGCCCAGGCCTTGCGAGCACGGGTCGGTCCGAGGTCCGGGCCACCATGCTTCTTTGACCCTCCCACGACTGTTGGTGCGATTGCATTTGCCTGTTCGCACCAGGCATCAACGCCACGCCAGCCACGTGCGCCCATCAGATCAGCAAGCAGACGACCTACCGATGGTGCTTTTCTTGTTGCCGTTGGCCATGCAAACTCGGCGGCGTACTGCTTTTTGAGGGCAACAATCACAACCCGCGGTCGCAGCTGTGAGACACCAAAATCAGCAGCATTGAGAAGTTTCCAGGCCGTCACGTAGCCGAGCCTGTTAAGCCGTTCGTCGATATGAGATCGATAGCTCTCAAATGCTGGCGCCAAGATGCCCCGCACATTTTCGATCATCACGGCCTTCGGCCGGATTTCGTCCACCAGTCGCAAACCAGCTGGAAACAAATCCCGTTCGTCGTCGGCACCAAGTTGCTTGCCGGCAATTGAGAACGGCGGGCAGGGAAAACCGCCGGCGAGAAGGTCAATGCCCTTATAGAGGCGTCCATCAAATTGATTGAGATCTTCCTGATGGACGGACCACGATGGTCGGTTGAACCGCAACGTGTTGCAGGCAGGTGCGTCAATTTCGACCAATCCGGCATGCTCGAATCCAGCGCGCTCAAGCCCTAAAGCTTGCCCGCCGGCACCAGCACAGAGTTCGAGAGAATAGCCGCTCATAGACAAACCTTCTAACGATTCTGAAGGCACGCACAACGCGCTAGCCGGAGTTTTGCAGGTTTGGAACAAATTGCGAACAAGATAATTCGCGCGAACGTCATTTATCGCGTATGCAGCCCAACCGACTGACCCACTACCCAAATGCTGCGGGAGCCGCTACGTGGGGCGCACCATGTCCCATGACGTTCCAGTCCCAAAAAAAGCGTTCGCCGTGTTGGACGGCGCCCATGCGGTACCGTTGGCGTTGCGCTCAGCCGTATTCGCCATCGGTAACTTTGACGGCGTGCATCGCGGGCACCAGGCGTTGCTGGCCTCGGCACGTACCGAGGCCGAACACCGTCGTGCGTCGGCGGGAGTCGTTATTTTCGAGCCGCATCCGCGTGCATTTTTCCGGCCCGACGAGGTCTTCTTCCGCCTGACGTCGCGGGCGGAGCAGATGCGGCTATTTGCTGCCTACGGACTCGATCTTGCCGTCGTCCTGCCGTTCGACGCAGCCCTGAGCAGCCTGTCGGCGCGGGCGTTCGCGACCGATGTTCTGGTTGGGCGACTCGGCGCCGCGCACGTCGTCATCGGCTACGACTTCAACTTTGGCAAAGCCCGGGTCGGCACGCCAGCGACCATGCGCGAACTCGGTGCAGAACTCGGCTTTGGCGTGACGGTGGTCGAGCCAGTGGGTCAAGGCGATGCGATTTATTCGTCGAGCGCTATTCGGGCGCTATTGTCGGCGGGCGATGTGGCGGCGGCGGCATTGGCGCTTGGCCATCGCTGGCGCGTCGAGGGGACGGTAACGGGCGGCGCGAAACGCGGCACCGGTCTTGGTTTTCCGACGGCGAACGTGACATTGCCGCCAGGCACGGCGCTCGGGCACGGCATCTACGCCACCTGGGTGCATTTAGGTCCACAGCGCCATGCCGGAGCCGCTTATTTCGGCAATCGTCCGCAGTTTGATAACGGCGCCTCTGTTCTGGAGGTATTCCTGCTCGATTTCGACGGCGATCTTTATGGTCGTGAAGTCAGCGTCGAGTTCGTGGAATTTATCCGACCGGACGGTGCTTTCGACGGCATTGAGGCGCTGAAACTGCAGATGTCAAACGATTGTGCCCGTGCTCGCGAGATCCTGGATCGATTGACAGTCGAAGCGCCCGGGCTTGGGGTGCCGCACGTGTGACGTGGCGGCACTTTCGAACGACGACTGCGACGGAACCGCAACGCCATCACCGTTCTCACCTGCAAGAGGCGCCTTTGGGAAGGCCTCGCAACAGTGGAGTTCACGACATGAGCAGGAAAAAGCGCTTTCTTATTGCAGGCGTCGTCATTCTGGCAGGCGGGGCTGCGGCCGTTGCAGCCGTTGGTCATCGCGGACACGAGCGCGGCGCCGGGCGCGGACATCACGGCATGGACCGTGGCGGTGGCATGGGACCGATGATGTTTGGTGGGATGCGTGGTGGCCCGGGCATGCTCAAGCAGCTCGACGCCGATAAGGATGGAGCCGTTACGTTCGGCGAATTTGTCGCCCTCCGGAAAACCGAGTTCGATCGACTTGACGCTAACAAAGACAGCGCGATCGATACCAAGGAATTCGAGGCATCGGTTAAGGAAAGCTCCGACTACTGGGCGAAACGCTTCGTGCATCGGCTCGACAAGGACAAGGACGGCCGCGTCAGTCTGGAAGAGTTCCGCAGCGCTCCGCGTGAACGCTTTGCCATGCGCGATCTGAACAGCGACGGCCAGATTACTGCCGAAGACATGCCGCCGGGCCGTCGTGGTCGCGGCTCCACTGCCAATGCGCCGGACGCCACCAAACCAGATGCCAGCGCTCCGGATGGCGCCAAGAAGGACGAGAAGGGCGGACGCCGCTGGTCCCTCGATCGGATCCTTGGGCGTGCCGATGGCATGTTCAAGCGTTTCGATACCAACAGTGACGGCTTCATCGACGCCAAGGAACTTGAGACATCCAGCGCAGAGCGCAATGCGTTCGCGGTCAAGCAGTTCATGGCGCGCTTTGATGCCGACAAGGACGGGCGTGTCACGCGTGACGAGTTCGAGCGGTTTGCCAAGGCACGCTTTGCCGACCTCGACCTCAACAGCGATGGCCGCATTACGGAGGAGGACTTGCCGCCACGGATGCGCGGCCGGGGTATTTTGCGCTAAGGTCTGGTCAGAGACGTAGGTCGCCTGCGTGCAGGTGATTTCGGGGGTAGCACGTGGCGGCCAAGCGCATTGTGCCAGGATCGAAGCAAGCGTCGATGCCGCGATTGACGGCCGTGTCGGTCGGCGCTGCCAGGCTGGGTACAAGTGACGCCGCAGCAGTTTCAGGCGATCCCGATCTGGTGGCGGCCATGCGGGTTGGGGACGCGGAAGCGTTTCGCCACCTCGTCGACCGGCACCTGACTTCGGTTCTCAGCGTTGCCCGCCGTATGCTGCGCGATGACGCCGAGGCCGAGGACGTGGCCCAAGACGCGATGCTTCGGCTATGGCGTGCATCGGATGGCTTGGAGATCGGTGACGGTGGCGTTGGGCCGTGGCTGCGACGGGTTGCATCCAACCTGTGTATTGATCGGATCAGGTCGCGGCGGCGCGTCGATGTGACTGACGAGGTACCCGAACAAGTGGAACCGGCGACGCAACTCAGCGGTCTCGCCGATGCGGAGTTGGGTATCCGCGTCGATCGTGCGTTGAAAATGCTGCCAGAGCGGCAACGTTTGGCATTGACGCTGTTTCACTTCGAAGGGTTAAGCCAGGTCGAAGTGGGCAACGTGCTTGGCGTATCGGACGAAGCGGTCGAGAGCCTGTTGGCGCGGGCGCGGCGCGCACTCAAGGCAGATCTGGCAGACGAATGGCGGCAATTGTTAGAGACGTGAGACGGATATGACTGCAATGCTTCAACCCCGGGCTGACCGGTCTCTAGGACGATGACGATGGATAAGACGACGGACGACCAGGGCAAGGAAAGCGGTTCGGCAACGATCCTAAACCGGCTGTTGTCGGTCTATGGCGCCGATCGATCGCGGTGGCCATCCGATGAGCGCACTCGCATTGAAGCTGACCTCGCAGGCCAAGGGGCCGAGAGCGCGGCGCTGCGGGCGACGTTGCGGGAAGCGCGTGCGCTCGACCGCCTGTTGGCACATGCCCCGCTCGTCTCGGGATTAAAGGCCGATGCACTGACCGCGCGGATCATGCAGGCAGTAACGGCGGAGGTTGTTGGCGATCCAGCAGCGGCTAATAGGGTCGTGCCTTTTGTGCGCGGCCCTGCAAAACCGGGTTTGGCGACGAACAAAGCTCTGGTCATGGCGCCAGTGCGTCGTCCGGGTTTTGCCACCTGGAGTGCAGCAGCTTTGCTGGCGGCGTCGCTGGTTGTCGGTATTTTTACCGGTGACAGCATCCCATTTGCGGCAACGCTGCAGGAGATCGCCGATGCGACAGGGCTTGGTCCCTATGTCGACCAACTCGTGGTTGCCGCCGACGACAGTATCAGCGCCAGCGATGAGGACGTTCTATGAGCGCCATTGAGCCAAAGCCGCAGAGTTTGCGATCCCGCGTGCCGCGTTGGCTGTGGGTTCTGCTGTTGCTGTCCCTGGCGTTGAACCTGTTTGTCGTTGGGGTCGCGGCCCGCACGCTTTGGCCAGCGCGTTACGGCTCTGCCGGCAGCGGACCGGGGCTTGCCGGAAACATGCTGGCCTACGTCAACACTTTGCCGGAACCGCGGCGGGCGGCCGTCCGGGCAGCGGGCAAGAAAGAGCGGGTCTTCGCCGGGCTGAGGCCGTTGCGGCAAGAGGTCCGTGCTGCCCGGCGGGTCGCTGCTGACCTGTTCAAGGCGGAGCCGTTCCAACGTGAGGAGTTCCTGGCGGCTGAGGCCCGTGTCGCGACGGCTGACCTCAAACTGCGCCAGGCAATTGCGGCATTATCGGCAGACATTGCCGAACAGCTGACAGCCGATGAGCGCGGTGGTTTTCTTCGCTGGCGTGGGCTCAATCGTCCAGGTGGACCGCGTGGTCAGATGCCGGTTGAGCGCGACAACGAAACAGCGCCACCCAAGAAGGCACCAGAGTGATCGTGGCTCGGGGCTACGGCGATGACCGAGACCAGGGTGCGGGCAGGGCGGGAGGCGGCAGGGCTTGCGAAAAAATCGGTCTGGCCAGCAGCTTCGAGGTCAATCGTGGCGGTCCAACGCCCGTTGGGTTCCAAGCCATGCTGTAGCAGCAGTCCCTGCAATCCCAGGATCGTGCGAGACAGGCTGAGCGGCAGATCATCGACGGTCCCATAGGCACTGGAGCCGCTGCGGCAGCCCGTGTTGGCGATTTCGCGATGCTGTGGCGTGGTTCGTGTGCTGACCCGCAATTGAACCCTGCCATGGCTACCAATGGCGCTGACGTCGATGTCGGCGCCGGGGGCTGCACGCAACCGCGCCGCACTCATCAAATGAACCAGCCCTTGATGACATCCGGCCAGATCACCGCGCACCGTCAAGTCGGGCGTGATCGCCGCATTAAGATTGCACGCCTGCCCGCCACGCTGCAGCGATGCTGTTGCCCAGGCTTCGGCCACAAGATCGATAAGACAAACGATGGCGCGGTCGCAGGTCGAAGGATTGGCCAGTAGCGCGGTCATTGCCAATGTCGATTCGGTGGCTCGCAACAAGTCGAGGCCGCAAGAATGCATGTCGGCTGCATAGGCGCGGTAGCGCGCGTCACCCAAGGGACCAAAAGTTTCCGACTTCATCAAGTCGGAAAAGCCGAGCAGTGCGTTCAACGGCGTACGAAGGTCGTGGCCGATGCGAGCCATCAACGACGCGTAGGCATCCTGGGACGTGCAGGTCGCTGCCTGAATGGGCTGTGCGCTGGCCGTCGAGGCATAGGCCGAACGCAGGGGTTTAGTTGGGTTGGAATGTTCGCTGTCAACTGGTGCGGCCTGATTTCGGCTACTACTGATCAGCAGCAGGCCAAGCAGCAGTCCGGAGACGATCGCCAGGGTGGCAGGATCTGCCGTAAGTCCCGTCCAGAAGCTGGCAGTCGTGGTATCCTGTCCCACCACTGTCGGTGCGGTCGCGCGCTGCTCCAGAAGCATCGACAGCAAGCCGAGATGGGCCAACAGTATGATCCAGACCGGTGCGGTGCGCCGAATCCAGCGCATACGTCTCCCGGGATTGGCGGACCACGTCCGAACCATCCTGCTCTCCTGCCGAAATTTTGTCTGACCGCTGCCCTGAGCGATTCGGACTGCCCACCCGAATCACAACACCAGTTGACTCGATCGCGACTCACCTGTCGAGGGAGTTTAAATTTGTCGCAATTAAGTTCCCCGCACGGATTGTTTTTCGTGTCACAGCGTGCGGAGCGTTTCAGGTTCCAAGGATGCGGTTGACGATCTCATGCACGTCGCGCGACAGCCCTTTGGATTTGGCAATCGTGGTGAGCGCGCGTTTTGCGCGTTTACGGCGGTTTGCCTCCAGCCCGCTCCAACTGCGGAACGAGGTCAGAATGCGCGAAGCAACTTGCGGGTTGAACGTATCGATCTCGAGCACTTTGGCTGCGACGAAGTCATACCCGCGGCCATCCGGTCGATTGAAGTTAACCGGGTTCATGGCGAACACCCCGATCAGACCACGCAGTTTGTTGGGGTTTTTTGGCTGGAACAGCGGGTGCTTGGTCAGCCGCTCAACCGTGGCAAGGCACGAAGGCAACGACGATGCCGCCTGGAAGCTGAACCAGTTATCGATGACGAGGTGGTCGTGCTGCCATTTATCCCGGAAGGCATCGAACGCCTTCAATCGTTCCGGCGAACGCACGTGCGCCAGCAGCCCGAGCGCATCAACCTCGTCGGTGGCGTTGGCAGCCGCGCTGAAATGCCGGGCGGTGCGTGCAATATCCTCAGGGCGGCCACGAGCGGTCAGCAGGCCAAGTGACGCATTTCGAAGCGCGCGACGGCCTGCCTGTTCGGCGGCTGGCGAATAGGCACTTTTGATTGCATGTCGCACATAGGTCGCCTCCAGTGACTTTGCGAGGCTGGTGCCGACCTGGCGACGCAGCCCCTTGCAGGCCTTGTGGATGGCATCGGGATCAATGTCGCTCGCAATAGCGCGGGCGAGGTCTGCCTCGCCCGGCAGTGTCAGCATCTGCGCAACGAGTGCCGGTTCCAGATCGTTATCCGACAGCAGCCCGCCGAGTGCGTTGATGAGGGCGTGCGGCACTGGTGGCCGGCGTCCCGCCCGGATCTCGGTCACGGCATGCCGAAGAACGCGGGTAGCGTAGTCTTGTCCGGCCTGCCAGCGATTATATAGATCAGGATCATGCGCCATCAGAAATGCGAGGTCGGTTTCCGATTGGCTGATGGTCAGATTGACAGGGGCGCTGAACCCGCGCAGCAGCGACAGCACCGGCCGTTCCGGAATGTCGACAAAACGGTAGCTCTGCGAGCGTTTTGTCAAGTGGATCAGGCCAGCCTTAATGGTGTCGCCGGTGTCGAGTTTGAGGGCTAGATCCTGCCCGTCCGCACCGATCAATCCGAGACGCACGGGGATGTGGAATGGGCGGCTCTTGGCGTCGTTGGCAGTGGCGCGAGAGACTTGTTCGAGCGTCAGCGTCGCGCGGCCCACCTTCTGGTCGTAGTCGAACTGGGCAATCACTTCTGGCGTGCCCGACTGGCGATACCACAGCTTGAACTGGGTCAGGTCAGCGCCAGTCGCGTCGGCAAAGCACGTCAGGAAATCTTCCACGGTCGCCGCCTGCCCGTCGTGCCGGTCGAAATAAAGATCGAGGCCTCTGTTGAAACCATCAAACCCCAAGATCGTCTGCAGCATGCGGCAGACTTCGGCGCCTTTCTCGTAGACGGTTGCCGTATAGAAGTTGTTGATCTCGACGTAGCTCTCCGGCCGCACCGGGTGGGATAGCGGCCCGGCATCCTCGGGGAACTGACGTGACTTCAAGAGCCGCACGTCCTGGATACGCTGGGCGGTGCGTGAACGCTCATCGGCGGAAAATTCCTGATCGCGAAATACTGTCAGCCCCTCTTTCAGGCAGAGCTGGAACCAGTCGCGGCAGGTAATGCGGTTGCCGGTCCAGTTGTGGAAGTACTCGTGCGCTATGACGGCCTCAATGGCTTCGAACGCGGCGTCGGTCGCGGTATCGGAACTAGCCAGCACCAACCGATCGTTGAAAATGTTTAGGCCCTTGTTCTCCATCGCGCCCATGTTGAAATCCGATACCGCGACGATGTTGAACACCTCAAGATCGTATTCGCGCCCAAACCTGGTCTCGTCCCATCGCATGGAGCGCTTGAGCGCATCCATCGCCCAGCCGCACCGGCTCTCTTTGCCGGGCTCGACGTAGATCGCGAGATCGACGTTACGGCCTGACTGGGTTTTGAAACTGGAGGCAATCGATTTCAGGTTGCCGCCAACGAGCGCGAACAGGTAGGACGGCTTCGGGTGCGGATCTTTCCAAACGGCATAATGGCGGCGGCCGCGGTCGAGCGTTCCGCGCTCGGTAGGGTTGCCGTTGGCGAGCAGTACGGGAACTTCCTCGCGGTCGGCCTCGATGCGGACCGTGTAGCGGGCGAGCACATCCGGCCGGTCGAGGAAGAACGTGATGCGCCGAAAGCCCTGCGCCTCGCACTGCGTGCAATAGATGCCACGCGAGCGGTAGAGCCCTTGCAGCGCCGTGTTGGCTTCTGGATTGATGATCGTTGTGATGTCGAGACTGAATGCCTTGGCCGGGATTTTCTTGAGCCGGAGGCCCGTTGAATCGAGATCGTAGTCGCCCTCACCAAGCGTCTCACCATCGAGTTTAATTTGCTCAAGCTGCAACTGTTCGCCGTCCAGCACCAGCGGCTCGGGCCTGGTGGCGGCCGGGTTATGCCGGAATTTCATGCGCGCCCGCACGCGCGTTGCCGTCGGCTCCAAGGTGACGTCGAGCGTCACTGTGTCGATCAGGTAGGCCGACGGACGGTAATCCTTCAGCAGGATCGGGCGTGGAGCTTCAGTCTTCATGCGTGGGGTATCCATAGTCAGTAACCGAGGACGGAAGGCACTCTACCGCGATCGCTACCACTTTCAGGGGGAACCTTTATGAACGCAAGGTTTTGCTCAGTCTTTGGCGCGCGTTCAGGTCGCAGCAAACTCGGCCCTAACAGCGGCACTATGTTCGCCAAGTGCAGGGACCGATCCAAGCCTGCGGGTCTCGCCCATCTGCCGGGCAGCGGGGGCAGGTATCAGTACGTCGCCAGCCGACGTGCCGACCGGAACACGACGCAGATGCGGGTGTTCCAACAGTGCATCGAGGTCGTTGACGCGGCCGAAGGCGACATCGGCGGCATTCAGCGACGTGATCATCGCTTCGTGACCGTGAGCTGCAAAGTGCGCGGCAACGATGGCGTCCGTCTCGGGACGGTTATTGACGCGCGCGACGTTGGTGGCAAAGCGTGGATCAGCTCCAAGCTCCGGCCGACCAAGCACCTCGGCTGCAAATACGGTCCATTCCCGGTCGTTCTGGATGCTGATCAGGATCGGCACAGCATCCCCGGTTTCGAACACGCCGTAGGGCGACAATGATGGATGGGCCAGGCCGATACGCTTGGGTGGATTACCGTTCGATGCGTGGATCAGCGGCACTGCCATCCATTCGACGACGCTATCAAACATCGAGACCCGAATGTCGGCGCCTTGTCCGGTGCGGCCACGTGCAATCAGCGCTTCAAGGATGGCTTCATAGGCGTTCATGCCCGTGGCGATATCGACGACCGAGACGCCTACGCGGGCAGGTGCTTCGGGTCCACCGGTAACGGCGGCAAGGCCAGCTTCAGTCTGGATCAGCAGGTCGTATGCCTTGCGATCGGCGTAAGGGCCGGTTTCTCCATAACCCGAGATCGAGCACAGGATGAGGCGGGGGAAGCGTTCCCGCAATGCATCGAACGGGTAGCCGAGGCGGGCAAGTGCGCCGGGCTTCAGGTTTTGGATGAATACATCGGCTTGGGCGAGGATCGCCTCGAACAGTATTTTATCAGCGGTCGTTGCCAGATCGACCTGCACCGATTCCTTGCCGCGATTGAGCCAGACGAAATAGGAGCTCAAACCGTTGGCAGCTTTGTCATAGCCGCGCGCGAAGTCACCGTCGGGGCGTTCGAGCTTGATTACACGTGCACCTGCGTCCGCCAGCCGACGGCTGGCCATCGGTGCCGCGACCGCTTGCTCGAGCGAGACGACGAGAAGGCCGGACAGGGGGGCGTTTGTGGCGGGCGTGGGCACGGGGAGCTCTGACGTTACTGGCAGCTTTGTAGGTCAACTCGATTTATGGTGCGAGAACCAACAAAGCGCCATCCCCATATGCGAATGCTTGCATCGCACTTGGGTTTTGGTACGGGGTGACTAAACACCGACGAACCCGTGCTGTTTATCTTAGTGTCCGCTCAATCTCACCTGGCGCTCGGGTTCAGACCGCTGGCTGAAGGTCGATCAACGGTGAGAACTCAGTGACGACCCGCTGATAAATCGCTCGCTTGAACGGTAAAATCAGGTCCGGTAATTCGTCGATGCCGACCCAGCGCCAGGCGTCGAACTCTGCCTTGTGACCTTCGTGTGCCTGGATATTGACTTCGCTGTCTGGTCCGTTGAACCGGAGTGCAAACCAGCGCTGCCGTTGCCCGCGATATCTGCCTTTTAGAGCGATCCCCAGGAGTTCAGGCGGCAGGTCATATGTCAACCAATCGGGGATCTCGGCTATGATCACAGCGGTCAAAATGCCCGTCTCTTCTTCCAGTTCGCGGAGTGCTGCGTCGCGGGGCAATTCACCCGGCTCGATACCGCCCTGCGGCATTTGCCAGATCGGTGCCTCGGTTGCTGCCAACCATTTTGGTGAACGACGCCCGATCCAGACCTGACCGTGACGGTTTAGTACCAACATGCCGACACAGGGGCGATAGGGCAGCTCTAACAGTTTCGCAAACTTCTTCGGGCTCAACGGCGTATCCAATTCACCTGGAATCCAGCAAGAACTATTGAATTCTAGCGTAATCTGATTCCACAGATTTATTATGACAGTTACGCGTCCTGCGTTCGATCTGTCATCGGCACGGCCAGACTTCCGAATTCCGCCACGACTTGCATATAAACATCGCGCTTGAAGGGCACGATGCTGTCCACCAGCGTCGCAATCGGCGCCCAGCGCCATGCGATGAATTCGATCGCGTGATCAGTCCCGCCAGAGATATCAATTTCCGAGTAGCGGCCGACGAAGCGCATAACATACCACTTCTGGCGCTGGCCCCGATAACGCCCGCCCCAGGCCTTGCCGACCAACTCAGGCGGCAGATCATAGGTCAGCCAACCAGCGCTTTCCGCGATCACAATCACGCTGCGCATGCCGGTCTCCTCGGCAAGTTCGCGCAAGGCGGCGGTCGCCGGGTCCTCGTCCTCGTCGATGCCGCCTTGGGGCATCTGCCACCATGTGCCCGGACCTTCCGGGTCCGACGGCATGTCATGACGACAGCCAACCCAGACATGGCCATCGGCGTTGAGCACCATGATGCCGACGTTCAAGCGATAGCCCAGGCCCTGATTTTGATCCGATGCCCTCATCCAAAGCACCCTTTCATCTTGGTCAACGAAATTGGGCGCGCCACCGGCACGCCCAATACCTATCCCGTTACAATCAGCCGACCCTATTCGACTTTCTTTTCCGGAGTAGCAGCCGCGGCCGGCGCGATTTCGGTGCCGTCACGCAGCATCTTCAAGGCGTACTGCAACTGCACGTCCTTCTCAGGCTCGCGGGGCACGTAGGCCGACGAACCGGACTGCTCTTTTTCCTTCGGATCATTCTTAAGATGTCCACGCAGGCTTGATTCGCCGCGCGGCTTCGGCTGCTCCTTGCCCTTCAGTTCCTCGGGCAGGTCCTGTTCAACAACGATATCAGGATCTATTCCCTTGGCCTGAATGGACCGACCGGACGGTGTGTAATACCGCGCCGTAGTCAACCGCAATGCGCCGTTGGCGCCGAGTGGAATGATGGTTTGCACCGAGCCCTTACCGAACGAACGAGTACCAATAACGGTCGCCCGCTTGTGATCCTGAAGGGCACCGGCCACGATTTCAGAGGCTGACGCCGATCCGCCATTGATCAGTACGATGATGCGTCTTCCATCGGTGATATCACCGGGACGGGCCTGGCTGCGCTGTGTCTCTTCGAGGTTGCGCCCCTTGGTGAGCACGATCGCGCCCTTCTCGAGGAAGTCGTCCGAAACCGCCACGGCCTGATCGAGCAATCCGCCCGGGTTGTTACGAAGATCGACGATGAAGCCCTTGACCTTCTTGGTGGTCTGCTTTTTCAAGGCATCGACTTGCTTCTGCAGATTGGTATGGGTCTGTTCGTTGAAGGTCGAAATCTTGGTGTAGATCACCTCGCCGTCAGCCTCGAGCCTCGACTTCACGGCGTTGATCCGGATCACGTCACGCGTCACCTTGATGTCGAACGGATCGTCGCGGCCCTTGCGGATCACAGTCAGCGTGATGGGCGTGTTGACCGGTCCGCGCATCTTTTCGACCGCCTGCTCAAGGGTCAGACCGACGATCTGGTCGTTGTCCAGATGCGTGATCAGGTCGTTGGCCTGCACACCCGCCTTATAGGCTGGTGTATCATCGATCGGCGACACCACCTTGACGACGCCATTTTCCATTGTCACCTCGATGCCGAGGCCACCAAACTCACCGCGCGTCTGCACCTGCATATCGCGGAAGTGCTTTGGGCTGAGGTAGGCCGAATGCGGATCCAACGCGGTGAGCATGCCGTTGATCGCATTCTCAACCAGCGTCGCGTCTTCGGGCTTCTCGACATAATCCGAACGCACCCGTTCGAGTACGTCGCCAAACAGATCGAGTTGCTTGTAGATTTCCGTGTTGGGCGTCGTCGCCGAATAGGTCCGGCTGACATTAAGAATGGTCGTGACACCGGCCAATCCTGTCATCAACAGGAACGACCAGAATGCGACGTCTGATTTGCGCGTCATCCTTGCACCTTTTTCGAACTGTCAGCCCACCAGGGATCTGGATCCACCGGGCGCCCCTCTTTTCGAAACTCAACATACAGAACCGGGGCGGCGTTGTCCTGTACCTTGCCTTTTGGTGCGGAACTCATCGTGCCGACTGGCTCTCCCGCCAGCACAAACTGTCCCAATTGCACGTCAATTTGCGATAGTCCGGCCACAACAACATGGTAGCCATTGCCCGCGTTGATGATCAAAAGTTGACCCAGCGACCTAAATTCGCTGGCATATAGCACCCAGCCGTCGCACGGCGCCGTGATTTGGGCACCATGACGGGTCTCAATGACGATTCCCTTCGAGGTCGCCCCCGACTGCATTTTACCGTTAAAATTGATGACACGGCGCCCATGGGTTGGCAGCGGCAATTGCCCTTTCGCCTGATGGAATGGAATTGCCGGTTCCATCCGACTCTGATTAGACGCCATCGGGCCGCCACGCGGCGCAATCTCGATGGCCGGGTTGGGCATCTTCGGCAGAGCTGCAACCACTACTGGCGCGGTCTGTACCGACCGCGTGTCGGGCGCCGTCGCGACACCAGACTGGCCAACCGACGATGCTGTCGGCGGCACCGCAACCGCCGCACCGTCCGTCGGCTCCGACGCCGATCGTGATTGCGTCGCCATTCGCCGCTCGTAGTCACCCATGGCCGTGCGATCAGCAACCGCTCGGTCGATCTTGGCAATCAACTCCGACAAATCAGTAACATTTCGAGCATTCTCCGCCACCGCCTTGGCGACATCCTCAAGCTGCTCCCGACGTTCTGACATCGACTGGCGTTTGCTCTCCATCAGACCTGCCAGTCGCAATTGTGCATCCTTGAGGCGTGACGTTTCCCCCTCCAGCTTGTCGCGCTCGTCCTTGATCTCGTCCACCACGCGGCTAAGCTCAGTGAGCTTGTCGGCAAGCTCAAGCGCCTCGGTGCGCAACCGGGGAAACGCGTGCGCAAGCATCATGGCGCTGCGCACCATCTGCAGCGCATCCTCTGGCCGGGTGATAATGACGGGCGGCGGGTTGCGGCCCATGCGCATCATTACCGAAAGCGATTTCGCGATCTGCTCGTGCCGCACGGCCAGCGACCCCTGCAGCAGCTTTTGTTGACTTTCCAGTTCGTCGCGCCGCGCCTCAATTACGGTCATCTGACCTTCGCTGCGTTGAACACGCCGCGCAGTATCCTGCAGTTGAGCATTGAGCCGCGCGCGCTCGGAATCGATCTGCGTCAAGTCGGCCTTCAACGTCCGGGCTTGCCGTTCCGCTGCCTCCAAGGTCTGTTGTTTGGCACGCAGTTCAGCCGCCACATCCTGCGCCAGGCTGGATTCCGGCAGCACTGACAAGGCAGCGAACGCAGCAAAACCTAAGCCAAATGCAAGCCAAGCCTGCCGCCGACGCACGCGCGCCGCCAGGGGTTCGGTTACATCCGGTCGATTCGGTTTCGCCAAAATCTTACCAACCTGAATTGAAATCGCGGGTAGCGCGCAGGTTCAGGACCCAAATCATTACCAGTGGTAGGATTGCGGCTTTTGTACTGCAGTGCAACTCACAAAGCCGAATGAGGGCTAGACCGTGTCCGCGACACAACGGCCACAGCTTATGCCACAATTTGCCAGCACATTGCGAAAGGCCTATGAGCGTTTGCTCAATAATCCCGGCGGCAGGATCAACCTTTCATGGGCACAACATTTTACTATCTGACTACTTTCGCGACAATCGCCGTCCTGATCGCATTGGTTCTCGGCCTACGCACGATGTTGAAAGGCGACAGCCCAAATCTCAGCCAAACATTCATGCGCTGGCGGGTCGGGCTGCAATTTGTCGCCATTATCGTCATTATGATTACGGTCTATCTGAAGCGCTGACGCGAAGGCATGCATGGTCGTACTCAATCGAATCTACACGCGCACCGGCGACGACGGCACCACGGGGCTCGGCAACGGCGAGCGTGTCCGCAAGGACGGCGCTCGTGTCGAAGCCTATGGTACAATCGACGAGACCAATGCCGTGATCGGCATGGCGCGATATCATCTGGCACGGTCCGCAAACGGCGTTGCGGCGACGCTGACCGATGATGGCGTGCTGGTCGATGCCATGCTTGCCCGCATCCAAAACGACCTGTTCGATCTGGGAGCTGACCTGTGCATGCCCGACCGGGGGAAAAAACCGGAATACGAACCCCTGCGGATTACCCCCGACCAGGTCACACGGCTTGAGACCGAGATTGATACTTTGAATGCCAGTTTGAGCCCACTGCGTTCGTTCGTGCTGCCAGGGGGCTCGGGAGCGGCCGCGGCGCTCCATGTGGCCCGCACCGTGGCTCGGCGCGCGGAACGCCTGATCGTTGAGCTGATGGCTGTGCCCGGCGAGCCTGTGACCACGGCGGCACTGACTTACGTTAACCGGCTTTCAGACTTCTTGTTTGTCGCCAGCCGATATGTGAACGATCGCGGCCAGGCCGATGTGCTATGGGTGCCGGGCAAAAACCGGTAGCTCGATCTGTTCGGGCGCTCTCCAGCCCAAGGACCACGTCCTGTGTTCGTACCCGTCTACGACGACAACAAGCTCCGCACCGTCCGCTTCCAGTATGTAACGCTGGCTTTGATCACCATAAACGTCCTGGTCTACGCGCTGGAAGTCAGCGGCATGCAGGCACAGGCAATCGCCAGCTTCGGCATCGTGCCGGAGAAGCTGATCGGTGCGCGCATGCTCGGCGGCGTCATTACGTTACCGGGCGACATACTGGTGCTGCCCGTGTGGCTGACCGTCGTCACCTACATGTTCTTTCATGCCGACATCTGGCACCTTGGCTCCAACATGCTGTTTCTTTGGGTTTTCGGCGATAACGTCGAAGACGCCATGGGACATTTCAAGTTTTTCTGCTTCTATATTGCCTGCGGTATCCTTGCGGGCTTGGCCCATGCGCTGATGTTTCCAGCGTCCCCCGTCGCTTTACTCGGTGCGAGCGGAGCAGTGGCCGGCGTGATCGCGGCCTACATGATGCTCTACCCGCGGGTTATGGTTTGGGTCCTTGCCTTCCGGATCATTCCATTGAACATCCCGGCCGCGTTCGCCATCGGCGCGTGGATAGCAACACAGCTTGTCATGTTGATGCTGCCACCGTCCGGTCCAGGCGCCGCTGTCGCCTGGTGGGCCCACATTGGTGGCCTCGTTGCCGGCGCGCTGCTGGTGATTGTCATGCGGCGTCCTGGAGTGCCACTATTTGCCAAAGCCGTCGTGACTTCGTCGCCCAAAAACTAGGCATAGTTGCCGCGCCACAATTGCACACAAGGCGCAATTGACACCGGCAAACCTCATGCCTACGCTACTTCTCGCAGGTGCGAAGGTCAGAAGGTCTGAGCGCCATTAAAACTGTCATTTGCACTCTGGCGAGACACAATGGCTCCTCCTCTGAGCCAATAGGCCCGCGAACATTGCCCCGCGCAATGGCGTGGTGATGGCTCAGGCAGAGACTAACCCTTAAGGTTTTGGAGCGACTAAGCCCATGAAAATCCTCGTGCCCGTCAAGCGCGTGGTTGATTACAACGTCAAGATCCGTGTCAAATCGGATGGCACTGGTGTTGAACTCGCCAACGTCAAAATGTCGATGAACCCGTTTGATGAGATCGCCATTGAAGAGGCGATCCGGCTTAAGGAAAAGGGTGTTGCAACTGAAATCATCGCTGTCTCCATCGGGCCGACGAAATCGCAGGAAACGATCCGCACGGCGCTCGCCATGGGTGCTGACCGTGGCATCCTGGTCGAGACCGCAGACGGCGACACGATCGAACCGCTTGCAGTCGCCAAATTGTTGAAGGCGATTGTTGCGACAGAACAGCCGAGCCTCGTTATTCTGGGCAAACAGGCTATCGACGACGACTGCAATCAAACCGGGCAGATGTTGGCGGCGCTCCTGGGATGGTCACAGGCGACGTTCGCCTCCAAGATTACCATCGAAGGTGGTCGCGCAACCGTCATGCGCGAGGTCGATGGCGGCCTGGAAACGCTCAATATGGCGTTACCACTGATTGTCACGACCGATTTGCGCCTCAACGAGCCACGCTATGCGTCGCTGCCCAACATCATGAAGGCCAAAAAGAAGCCGCTCGACATAAAAAAACCGGCCGACCTCGCCGTTGACATGGCGCCCCGTCTCAAGGTCCTGAAAACGGTCGAGCCGCCGTCACGCAAATCCGGTGTCAAAGTGGCTAACGCCGCCGAGCTGGTTCAAAAACTTAAAGTCGAAGCCGGGGTAATATAATGGCTGTTCTTTTGTTGGCCGAACACACGAATGACGCGCTCAACGCCCTGACTGCAAAGGCATTAACGGCGGCTGCCGCGCTCGGTGGCGACGTCCATGTGCTGGTCGCAGGGCAAAACTGCCAAGCGGCTGCCGATGCTGCCGCCAAGCTGAAGGGCGTGACCAAAGTTTTGGTCGCCGACGCGCCGCAGCTGGCTCATCAGTTGGCCGAGGAGGTCGCCGGCCTGATCGTTCCGATGATGGCGAACTACGATGCCCTTGTCGCCGCCTCGACTGCCCGCGCCAAGAATGTCATGCCGAGGATTGCAGCCCTGCTCGACGTCATGCAATTATCGGACATTACCGCGGTGAAATCCGCCGACATGTTCGAGCGACCGATCTATGCCGGCAACGCCATCCAGCATGTGCAATCGCTGGACCCCAAGAAAGTCATTACGGTGCGCACAGCGTCGTTCGCGACCACCGAAGACGGCGGCAGCGCTGCGATAGAGTCCATATCCGTTCCTGACGCCATAGCCCTCTCGATCTTCGAGAAGGCAGAAATCGCCCGGTCGGATCGCCCCGAACTCGCCTCCGCCAAGATCGTCGTGTCGGGCGGACGCGGCATGCAGTCGGGCGAGAATTTCAAGAAGTACATCGAGCCAGTCGCTGATCGGCTCGGTGCTGCCATGGGCGCGAGCCGAGCGGCTGTCGATGCCGGCTTCGTGCCGAACGACTATCAGGTTGGGCAGACCGGCAAGGTTGTAGCACCGGATCTCTACGTCGCCGTCGGCATCTCAGGTGCGATCCAGCATCTGGCCGGGATGAAGGATTCGAAAGTCATCGTCGCCATTAACAAGGACGGTGAAGCGCCGATCTTCCAGGTGGCCGACTATGGCCTCGTCGCCGATCTGTTCCAGGTGCTGCCAGAACTCGATTCCGAGCTGCAAAAGGCCGGCTATTGATGCGCGGTTTCAATTGAATTGGGAAACTTGAACGATGGATGCGCTCGTCAATTCTAAAACCGGTACCACACCGGAAAAGGTCGTCACCATCAAGCGCATCGGCATCATTGGTGCCGGGCAGATGGGCTCTGGCATCGCGCAGGTCATCTCGACCGCTGGCTACACCGTCGACCTTAATGACCTCGACAAGGCGCGGGTCGACAAGGGGCTGGCGGTTGTCGAGAAGGGTTTGGGTCGCCTTGTCGCCAAGGGCACACTAAGCGCGGATGCCGCCAAGACCGCCATCGGTCGTATTCACTATGCGCCAACCTCGAAAGATTTTACCAAGTGTGATCTTGTCATTGAGGCCGCTACCGAGGACGAGACGCTGAAACGGCGCATTTTTGCCGAACTATGCCCGAACCTGCCACCCGATACGATGGTCGCCTCCAACACCTCGTCGATCTCGATCACGCGGCTGGCAGCATCGACCGACCGGCCGGAACGGTTTATCGGTCTGCACTTCATGAACCCGGTGCCGGTGATGCAGCTGGTGGAGGTTATCCGCGGCATCGCCACCGGTGATGCGACGTTCTCAGCCGCGAAAACGTTTATCTCGAGCTTGAATAAGACGATTGCCGTATCAGAAGATTTCCCGGCCTTCATTGTTAACCGCATACTGCTGCCGATGATCAACGAGGCCGTCTACACCCTTTATGAAGGCGTCGGCACCGTGGAGGCGATTGACAAGTCGATGAAGCTCGGCGCCAACCATCCGATGGGCCCGCTTGAACTCGCCGATTTTATCGGTCTCGATACCTGCCTGTCGGTAATGCAGGTGCTCTATGAGGGGCTGGCAGATTCGAAATATCGCCCCTGCCCGCTGCTGGTAAAATACGTCGAAGCTGGCTGGCTCGGTCGCAAAACCCAGCGCGGATTCTATGACTATCGCGGTGAAAAACCAGTGCCGACGCGATAATCGCACGTCGATGAGCCCTGCGCCATGACCGTCGCAATCTCGGCGTTCTATAAGTTCGTTGTTATCGACAATCCGTCGGTACTGCGCGGCAGCCTTTTAGCGATGTTGCAGGCGCACGACATGAAGGGCACGATCCTTGTCGCGCCGGAAGGCATCAACGGCACGATCTCGGGTGCGTCGTCGGCAATGGCCGCAGTCCTGGTCATGCTGCGTTCCGACCCGCGTTTCACCGACCTCGCAACCAAGGATGCAACGTCGCCAGCGCACCCGTTCCGGCGACTCAAGATCAAACTCAAGCGCGAAATCATCAGTTTCGGACAGCCCGGCTCCGATCCCGCGATGGCGAAGGCCGCAGGATGCGCTGGAATTGCGGTTGCCCCCGAAGACTGGAACGCCCTCATCAGAGACCCGGACGTCGTCGTACTCGACACCCGTAACACCTACGAGGTGGCGGTCGGTACTTTTCCTGGCGCCATCGACCCGCAGACGCGGCGGTTCGGTGACTTGCCCGACTTTGTGGCGGCCAATCTCGATACCGCGCACCACCGCAAAGTCGCGATGTTCTGCACGGGTGGCATCCGCTGCGAGAAAGCAGCAGCCTTTATGAAGTCGATTGGTTTTGCTGAAGTGTACCAATTGCAGGGCGGTATCCTGAACTATTTGGCTCGCGTGCGGCCGGAGGATAGCCTGTGGCAAGGCGCGTGCTTCGTCTTCGACGAGCGCGTGGCTGTTGACGGCGATGCCGTGCCGTTTGTCGAGACCTGACGGGCCCGGCCAGCAAATTGCCATCGCATCCGTGCTGCCTCGATGCTCCACATAAATGGCATGGCGCCAGAACGGGCATTAAATGCCAGTGATTCAGGGTTAAGCTATGCTGTATGGCCCTAATGTCGGCTATCTGAATCATCGATAGCCGACACCATTCCCAAAGCTGCACCACCGTTCGCATCCATGTAAATTTATACAACAAACTCACTTTTTCTTCGATTGCGAACTTTATCAGAGCAATTATTGTGGACGTCGAGGCGGTGGCAGCAATCCGCCTAAAAAGTAGCAATCCGAGCATGCGGGCGAGTACACCAGAATGAACCGTTCATTAGTCGCATTAATATCTGCAATCGCGGCGGCGTTTGCCGTCATATCCGTGGCGCTCTATGCGCAGCTCAATGATGCCGCCAAGAGCGCCGAGGAGGCAATGGCTGGTCGGGCCGCTGCTGAACAAAAATTGAAGCTGGGACTTGAGCAGTTGGCTCCGTTAAAAGCTGCCAAGGATGCGGCGGACGCCGCCGTCACCGCTTCTCAAGAGCAGATCAAGCAGCTGCAGAAGACCGAGGATACCGCGAAATCGGCACGCAAGGCCGCTGAAGATCAGGCAGCGCAGGCCATTGTCGCACGTGATACCGCCGAGGCTGCAGCTAAGTCTGCGCTCGAACAGATCGCGAGCCATAAGACAGCGAAGGATGTTGCCGAGAAAGCAGTACTAGAGACCCGCGCTGAACTGCTAAAAGAGCGCAGCGTACGGGAATTGGCGGAACGAGCGCTTGCTGAGATCAAAAAGCCGTAGTCGGCAACGTGCGGTTTGTCGTGTGTGACACCTGACTGCAGTTCGACTCTTGGCAGTCAAAAACCATTGACGTTTGCAGCAAGAGCCTGACTGCGTTACATACGCAACGTTGTCACCGGGCGTTCACGCTCAAATTCCACTTTGGCCTAACTGGCCGGCGCGCCATCTCGTTGCGCTTGATAAATCGGAGATCCACCATGCCGCTATCCCGCGCGCGTGCGGAGGGATTGCTATATTTGGCAGCCTTCGCTCTTTGCATCCCCATGGCCAACTGGCT
>JANNRP010000474.1:0-5912 GCA_031401535.1 Hyphomicrobiaceae bacterium
GATGTCAACATTGGCCTCGTTGCCGATGTGACCCTCGCGCCGCAATGGTCGCTCAAGCTGTTCGGCAAGTATGCGCGCTTGGTAGGCGATGCCGCGGACAGCCCCGTCATCGAGACACCGAACCAGTTCTATAGCGGCGCGGCGATCACCTATCGGTTCGATCTCGCACGATAATTTTCTTGTCTGCGCAGTTGAGCCTACATCGGTTCAAGCCACACTTTGTGCGGTTTCAGATCGCGTCGCGGACCCGTTCGAGGGTGTTGTCCAAATGCCGTCCCAGCACGTCGGCCAGTGCCGAAGCGTCGCGAGCGACAAGGGCCACGATCATCTCCTCATGTTCCGCAACCGCAGCGGCCCAGCGGTCCGGAGTCTCGTTACCTATGAAACGGATGCGCTTGATACGGGCCTGCAGCGTCTCGTGTGTTTGCGCCAGCATCGCGTTGCCGGATGCAGCCACAATTTCCGAATGGATACTCTGGTTGAGTTTGAAATAAGCCAAGCGGTTGCGCACCGCGTATAGGCTAAGCATCTTCCTGTGAATCTGTACGATCTTCTTGATCGCAGCATCCGATGCGCGCTTACAGGCTAGGTACGCCGCAGCTTGCTCGAGCGTCTTTAACACCTCCAATATCTCGCGGGTGTCTTGTTCAGAAAACCGGCGAACAACGGCACCCTTAGCCGGCACGATCTCGACCAACCCCTCACTGGCAAGCGTCTTAATCGCTTCGCGCAATGGAGTCCGCGAGACGCCAAGCGATGCGCCGACCAGCCCCTCGTTGATGCGTGTGCCCGGCAGCAAATGCCCCTCGATAATCATGTCGCGGATCTGGTTCAACACTGCGTCGTGTAGCGTCACGCGCGTAATCCGGGTCACCCCGCCCAAGACGTCTTTTACCGCTGTGTCTGCGTGCTTGATCGTCATATCCGGACCGCTCCTCGGCGCATCAGGCTCAGCTACGTGCATGTTGCATACAGCATACTTGAATTACAACACATCACATGCTTAGGTGAAACTGGCCGCGCGAAAGGGGTGCGACAGATACCCTCGTTTCCGACAGCGGCGCTTTGGAGGTTCCCCATGAAACGCATCACACGCGCCAGCGTGGCGCTCGCCACCCTTGCAGCCGCCAGCACCCAGGCAATGGCCTGGCAACCAACCAAGCCGATCGAATTTGTCGTCACGTCGTCGCCCGGCGGTGGCACGGACAATTTCACCCGCATGATCCAATCGATCATCACAAAATACAAACTGATCGACCAGCCTATGGTTGTGGTCAACAAGGGCGGCGGTAGCGGCGCCGAGGGCTATCTGACGGCACGGACCGCAACCGGTGATGCCCATAAGGTCATCTTCGGCACCAATAACGCCTACCTGCTGCCCTACGTGGCCAAGCTCGGTTACAAATTCGCAGACCTGACACCAGTAGCCGCTCTCGCGCTTGACGAGTTCTTGCTCTGGGTCAAGGATGACGCTCCCTACAAATCCGTCAAAGATTACCTCGCGGCCGTTAAAGCCAAGCCCGATACGTTCAAGATGGGCGGCAGTCAGTCAAAAGATACCGACCAGACGTTGACTAGCATGTTGTCAGCGGTGTCAGGCACGACCTTCATCTATGTGCCGTTTCAAGGCGGCGGCCTCGTGAACACACAGCTTGTAGGTGGGCATGTTGATTCCCACACCAACAATCCAAACGAAAGCATCGGCCAGTGGAAAGCCGGACAGGTGCGGCCGCTATGCGTTTTCAGCCCAGCGCGTCTGCCGAAGGGGCCGAACGTTTCGCCGACTATGGGTTGGGCCGACATCCCGACCTGTAAGGAGGAGGGCATCGCCATCAACCAGTTCCAGATGCCACGTACTGTATGGCTGCCGGGCGGCGTGCCAGCCGACGTCGTCAGCTTCTATGCTGACGTGCTCAAGAAGGTCAGCGAAACCGACGAGTGGAAGGACTATATCTCCCGCACCGTCCAGACTGGACGCTTCCTTGCGGGGGACGAGTTCAAGGCCTTCGTCGCCGCCGATGAAAAAAGCTCCCGCGACGTCTTCGAGCGCGAAGGCTGGATCGTCAAGTAAGCAGCAACGTTCCGGTCTGGCATGGGGTCAAATAGAATGATTGGACGGCGCACGGCCGAAGTCGGCATGGCGGCCATCACCGGGCTATTCGGGGCGTCGGCCATGCTCGGCGCAACCGAATATGGCATCGGGTGGAGCAGGTCCGGCCCACAACCCGGAACGTTTCCGTTCTATATCGGGCTGCTGATCCTAGTTGCCAGCATTGGTAACGCCATCACCGCTTTGATGGCAAAGGGGATCGACAAAGTCGATCTGATCCCCTTCGTTACGCGCGAGCAGTTCGCCCGTGCGGCTGGCTTTGCCCTGCCTATGATCGGCTTTGTGATCGTGAGCCTGGTACTCGGGCTTTATGTTGGCACTGCGCTCTACATGTTTGGAACGCTGGTGCTCCAGAATCGCTATCGCTTGGCCCCGGCGCTTATCATTTCGCTGGGATTGCCCGTGTTCTTCTACCTGCTGATCGAGAAGGCATTCCGCGTCAACATGCTCAAAGGGCCACTCGAAGCAGCACTCGGGCTCTGACACCATGGACAGCATCGCGTCACTCATGCACGGCTTCAGCGTTGCGCTGACCGGTTACCACATCGCGCTGATGATCATCGGGGTGTTGCTCGGCATCCTGGTCGGCGTCCTCCCAGGCCTTGGTGCTCCTAATGGGGTATCACTGCTTCTGCCGCTGACGTTCACGATGGACCCGGTCGCCGCAATCATCCTGCTGACGAGCATGTACTGGGGGGCGCTGTTCGGCGGCTCTACGACATCAATTCTGTTCAACATTCCAGGGGAGCCTTCGTCGGTCGCCACCACATTCGACGGCTATCCAATGGCCCAACAGGGTCGCGCCACCGAAGCCCTCAGCCTGGCGTTTTTATCCGCGGGATTTGGCGCGATGGCTGGGGTCATTCTAATTACCCTGCTGTCGGGGTGGGTGACAAAATTCGCCCTGAAATTCAGCTCGCCGGAATTTTTTGCCGTCTATTTTCTGGCCTTTGCCAGTTTCATCGGCCTATCCGGCGCCCCCCCGTTGAAAACTGCCGTATCGATCGGCATAGGTTTTGCGCTGGCCGCCGTCGGCATGGACTCGGTATCGGGAAGCTTGCGGCTCACGTTCGGGTTCGACGAGTTGCTCTCAGGCGTGAGTTTCCTCGTGGCGGTGATCGGGTTATTCGGCATCGGGGAACTTTTGTTGACGATCGAGGACGGCCTCAATCTCAAAGGCATCCATGCCCGTGTGACACCGCGCGACGTATGGAGCACGGCGATCACCATGCCGCGCCATTGGGTGACATTGATCAGAAGCGCGGCGGTCGGCTGTTGGATGGGCATCACACCGGGCGGACCAACGGCTGCATCATTCATGAGCTATGGATTGGCGAAGCGTTTCTCGAAGAACGGCGCGAGATTCGGAACCGGCGAACCCGACGGCGTGATCGCTCCGGAGACCGCTGATCATGCGGCCGGCACCAGTGCAATGCTGCCGATGCTGGCACTGGGATTACCAGGATCAGCCACCTCGGCAGTGATGCTTGGCGGCTTGATGATCTGGGGCCTCAACCCTGGACCAATGCTGTTCGTTGAACGCCCGGATTTCGTATGGGGGTTGATCGCCAGTATGTATCTGGGCAATGTCGTCGCCGTGGTGCTCGTGCTGGCAACCGTACCACTGTTCGCCTCGATCCTGCGCATCCCCTTCGCCGTCATCGGGCCGGCCATCGTGGTGGTCTGTTTCATCGGTGCCTACACGATTGCAGGTAGGCCATTCGATCTATGGCTCGCACTGCTGTTCGGCTTTGTAGGCTATGCGTTCAAGAAGCTTGATTACCCAATCGCGCCGTTGGTGCTTGCCATGGTGATCGGCGACAAGGCGGAAGATGCCTTCCGCCAGTCGATGATCATGTCCAAAGGATCGCTGACAATCTTCGGGTCAAACGCGCTTGTCAGCTGCTTGATGCTGATCGGGACAGCATTCCTGGTTTGGCCGTTGATCGTAGCCGTGCGGCGCCGCCGGTCGCAGCCATCGCCCACTTGATCATTTGCCCCAGCGAAGGACCGTCGCGTCGAGCCCGCGTGCGATCTCGATCAGGCCTGCCGCACTGGCCGGATGCAGCGGTGATAGCGGATGGCGCACGGCATCGGAGCGGATTACACCGCCGGCCTTCATCAGCACCTTGGCAGCGATGAGCCCGCACTGACGATTCTCGTAGTTGATCAGCGGCAACCACCGAGCATACGCCGCCGCTGCTTTCGCCCGGTCCCCCTTGAACCACGCATCCATGATCTGACGGATGCCGTCAGGATAACCGCCGCCCGTCATCGCCCCCGTAGCGCCCGCATCGAGATCGGCCATCAGCGTGATTGCTTCCTCGCCGTCCCAAGGGCCAACGATGGCATCGCCACCCAGGGCGATCAGCTCGCGCAATTTGGCCGCCGCGAAAGGCACTTCGATCTTGAAATAGGAGATGTTTGCGATCTCGCGCGCCATGCGGGCAAGGAACGGCGCCGATAGCGTGGTGCCGCTGACGGGCGCATCCTGGATCATAATCGGGATCGAGATCGCATCCGAGACGGTTTTGTAGAACTCGAAGATCCGCTGCTCAGGCACGCGGATCGAAGCACCGTGATAGGGCGGCATGATCATCGCCATGGCAGCGCCGGCAGTTTGTGCCCGGCGGCTGCGCGCGGCACAGATGGCTGAACCAAAATGCGTGGTCGTAACAATCACTGGCACTCGATTGGCGACATGCGCCAGCACCACGTCCATCACACGTTCCCGCTCGGCGTCAGTCAATACGAACTGTTCGGAGAAGTTCGCCAGAATGCACAGACCTTGTGATCCTGCATCGATCATGAAATCGACGGCGCGCCTCTGACCATCAAGATCGAGTTCGCCCGCCTCATTAAAGATCGTAGGTACGACTGGATAAACGCCACGGTAGGGCTGGGTGGACATCGACACCATGGACGCTTCTCCTATTCAAACGACAGTGGCTCGGCGGGCAGCACCCATCCGCGCTGCGATAAGCATGGCATTGCGCATGGCACCGGGATTGGCAATGCCTTTGCCCGCGATGTCGTAGGCGCTGCCGTGCGCTGCGGTCGCCACGGGGAACGGATAGCCGCCGAGCACGGTCACGCCTTGATCGAAGCCGATCAGCTTCATCGCGATCTGACCCTGATCGTGATACATCGTCAGAACGGCATCGAATTCACCTTTGCGGGCCCGCACGAACACCGTATCCGATGGGAACGGGCCATCACAGACAATACCCGCAGCCAGCGCCTTTTCGACGGCCGGGCGGATCTCGTCAATTTCCTCGCGGCCAGTGTTGCCGCCATCGCCCGCATGCGGGTTGAGACCAGCGACAGCGATCCGAGGTGGTGCAAATCCGGCCGCGCGCATGGCGCTGTCGGTCAGTCGCAAGCTGCGTAACACGCCATCGCGGGTGATCAGTTCCGCCACACCGGAAATCGGCACATGCGATGTGACCCGCGCATTCCACAGACCGGGAAGAATGTTGAACTCACTGGCCGTGCCCGCGAAGTCGAGAAACTCGTTCATGAAGACAACCTCATCCTCGTAGGACGGATGCGACAAGCGCATCGATGCCTTGTTGAACGGCGAGAACGTTACGGCATCAACCATACCAGCTTTCGCCAGCGCCAGTGCTTTGCGGAAGTTGGTCATGGCGAAGTCGCCCGACAATTTGGCCAAGGCGCCAACTGGTATCGATGCCGGATCAAGATGTCCGAGGTCGATCAAAACAGGCTTATTTCCTGGCGGCAGGGCATCGTTCGGACCGATGGTCGCCACGTCCAGCGACACGCCCGCAACCTTAGCGCC
>JANNRP010000475.1:0-2432 GCA_031401535.1 Hyphomicrobiaceae bacterium
GACCTCGCCGCCGCCGGCCTGGACCCAGAGCCGAACCGAGAAGCCATTGCCACTTGTATTGTTGATGACGAGAACCGCATCCTCGCCATTGGCGGCGGTGATGTTGAATTCGGCACTGAAGGCGGCAGCGACGGCCGAGGCACTGTCGAGATTGGCGGTAGACAACCCGTCACCGCTGCGGAGCAACAGGCCCTCGCGGTCGGTGCTGCCCTGGCCGACGGTGACGTTCGACGAGCCGATGCCGACGCACTTGTTGCCTTGAGACCACATGAAGGCGCCGTCGGTCGCGCCATCGTCGTGAGCGGTTCGAAGAGCGCCTGAGAATTGGACAAGGTCGTTGGTGCGGCTAACGTCGAAGTTCGTAACGATATCGCCAAACTCCGCCGTAGCGCCGAAGCGCAAGTAGTCGGCGATGTTGTCGTTGGCCACTCCGACATCGATCGTGCCCATGCCGGTGCCCCCGGTGAGGATGGCGCTGGGCGGGGCCGTGCTCAAGCGCCTGGCTGCGTAAGCACCGAGTCGTATCGCCTGACTTCCGTCTGATGCCGCATTAGCTAACCGGCAGCGATGAGTGCCGACCGCAGTGCATGAATCCCGCACGATGCTTCAAGTAAAGTTTGGTAGGCTGATTGGGCGCGGGAAAAGGGGTGGCGTGCGCGGACTATAGCGTGCGCTTGCACGCATCAAGAAGCGACAAACTCGGACAGAAGTCGGGCCGTCTGCCCATCTGCGGTGGCTCATCGAGCCATCGGAGGCATTCGTCGCTTGTGCCACACGACAAGCATCGGCTGCGCACTTGGGCATAGACGTTGCCTTGCTGCAATCGCATCAAGGCAACAGCATCCAAGTCGAGTCGTCTCATCATGTCGTGCAACCGACGCGCCCGAAGTTCCACACGGCGAGCCATCGGCGATCGCACGGCCAACTCCTCCTTGCCATCCAGCAAGCTCTACTGTCGCGTATGACCCTCGACGATCAGCTCATCGATTGTTGCAGAGTTGCGGCAATAGCCGTCCATGCCGACCTGCACGTCGCCGTGTGCCAAATCGTGCTTGCACCGGCGCCAGGCCGTACACGTTGCGCATATACGCGCTAGATCTAAGTATGTTTCCGGCTTCGCCCGCCTGACAAAGTTCGGATCTAACCCAAGCTGCTGCAGACGCTGCGGCATCAATTCCGATGGACCAGGATGATTGCAGGTGAGAAGCTCCAGATCGGTGGAACTCAGTCCAAGATCCGCTTCGATCCCATGCAGATCCTGGGGTGAGTAGGCCGCCAGTTCCGCCGTTGCCCGACGGGCACCCATCTTCCGCCTCCAATCCTCGCGTAGCTTGGCAACTACCTCAGATACTCGACCCATGGGCATCCTCCTTGCAGATTTGCCGCTGTGCCCATCTCCGCTGTGCAATGCCGATTGAAGTGCATGTTGGCGCAGAAACTAGAAACGTGCCGCGCCTTCGGCTCAGGAGGCACTGCGAAAATGGAAGCACAGCGGCAGCTCCACTTGCAGCTGACGCATGGTACGGCGGGTTGCGGCTGGTCGCTTGATCCAGATCAAGCTCAACCGCGGCCTAGCTAACTTGCCGTTGGCCCGTCCTCGGGTCGTTGTGCGTGTGGGTTGCCAAGGAGCGGCGTCAGCATTTGCTGCAATCCGCGCACCAAGAAGTTGGTTTCTTTGTCGCGTTCTAGCAAGGCAGCGATCTGCTCGTCCTTGGTCGCGATTTGGCTCTTCAAAAATTTGTTGTCATCATGCAAGCGTTCTAGCTCGGCTTCGCGATGGGTGGCCAACAGCGACAAGTGTGACTGCCCTACCGCGACAGGTCGGACGGAGTTGTCCCCGACCGTCGTCCCATGTCGCTTGGATTTTCTGCCGGATAAGCAGCGAAAAGACCCTGCGTCTCATCGCGACGTGTCGCGTCCTGTCGGTGCATGTCGTGCGATGGCTCTTGCGGTGGATGGTCAGCGTCCGGTCGCGACAAGCCGCGGCCTGTCGTTGCCGGCTGCAGGGCGACCAGCTCGGCAATCTGGGCGATGTGTCGGGCAACAGACTGGGGCGTGATGAGGTACTTGTCACCGAGGGCTGTCGCAACCTTGCGCGCATCGAGATGACCCGAGGCAGAGTAGCGTTGCAGAGTGCGGAATGTCCGAGGGTGACCGGCGCGAGCGTAGCGCACGGCGACCTCCTCGATCGAAAGGCTGAATTCCGTGTCGGGGTCTGTCGCGGCCGGGCGCGGCTCGTCGGGCATGGTCGCAGTATAGCAAGGGCCGACCACGCCCGAGCTCGGTTATCCCCAAGTGGTCAGGCCGACGGTAAGGCCGAGTTTCGAGAGCACCTACTGGAGCGGCACGTATCCAGGCGGCACTGAGAACTTCAGCATCTTCGAGACCGTTCGGGCATTGATGCCGAACCGATCCGCCGCAGCACGCTCGCT
>JANNRP010000476.1:0-12646 GCA_031401535.1 Hyphomicrobiaceae bacterium
ACGCGGTTGGCTGAGCTGCAGTTCTCGCTGGAGGCGGCTCAATAGACCATGTCAACCATGATCCGTAGGGCTGTCAAACGGGCACTTGCCGTATTTTGGGCATCGCGGGCGGGTAACTCACTGCGCAAATCGGTCGCGCAAAGGTGTTGTGCGTAGCCCCAATCTGCGTGTTAGGCTTATTCCATGGATGATCAGATTCCGTCGACGTCTCCTGTCACCGCTGCGTTCGAGCGCAAGGTTCGGCTCGGCACCTGGGCGCTTCTGTTCGAACGACTGTGGCCGCGCGCATGGCTCATGATTGCCGTGCTCGGCGCCTTCGTACTCGTATCGCTTGCCGGGCTTTGGGCACATCTGGGCGAACTGGCTCATAAGCTCGTGCTCAGTGGGTTTGGTGCCGCGTTTCTGGTGGGCTTGATTGTTGCTGCCCGCGTGCGGTGGCCGTCGAGAGATGAAGTCGTCCGTCGTATCGAGGCGAAGTCCGGCGTGCCGCATCGGCCGGCGTCGTCCTACGAAGACACGCTCTCATCGGTCAGCACCGACCCGACGACCCAGGCGATCTGGGTGGCTCACAAGTCGCGGTTGGCGGCCCTGCTCGACCGGATGCGGGTTGGTCGGCCCGAGCCACGCGCCGACCGTTACGATCCCCTGGCATTGCGCGCTTTCATGATTTTGGCCATTGCCCTCCTCGGCCTATTGGTCGGCGATAGTGCGCGTGACCGCCTGATGGCCGCATTCAGGTTCGGACCGGTCATTACATTTGCCAACGCGCGGCTCGATGCCTGGGTCACGCCTCCAGCTTACACGGCAAAACCGCCATTGCTGCTGGCTGACGGTGCGCGCGGCAACGTCGGGCCGCTGCCAATCGACGATAAGCCGATTGAGATACCTGAGCGCAGCCTGTTGATCGTGCGCAGTGTCGGCGCCGGCATCAAGGAGTTGGTGCTGGAGGTGGTTGGTGAGACGGTCAAGCCTGCGGCGGCGAAGTCCGAGTCAGCCCCGGGCACGCAGAAGGCTGTTGGAGCTGCAGCCGCTGCGGCGACGCCAGGCGATGCGGCGGAAGCGCGTTTGGAGCTGCGCAAGTCGGGAACCGTCAGGGTATTGAGCGGGCGCAGCGAGCTTGCCCGCTGGAGTTTCGTTGTCAGCCCGGATCAGCCTCCGCGCATCGCACTGACTAAAGATGCCGAGTTTACGCTGCGCGGGTCGATGAAGCTGACGTACAAGATTGAGGACGACTACGGTATCGCCAGCGCCGAGGGCCGCTTTGAGCGCGTCAAACCGCAGTTGTCGACGCTGCCCAACGCCTGGGCGCGTGAATCGCTGCAATTGAAGGGTCCGCGTCCGCCGATGGAGCGTCCGCCGGTGTTTGCTCTGCGCGTGCCGCGCGATGTCACCAAACCAGTCGACACCACGAGCCTGCACGAAACCGGTTCGCACCTGTGGGCCGGCAGTCGCGTCAACATGACCCTTGTTGCCAAGGACCACGCCGGGCAGATCGGCAAGAGTGCGGTCGTTGAAATGACGCTGCCGCAGCGGCGGTTCACGAAGCCGTTGGCACGCGCCGTGATCGAGCAGCGGCGCAAGTTGGTTGAAGATCCGCGATACCGGTCGCAAATCCTGAAGGCGATCGACGCGCTCACCTACGAGCCCGACGACTTCTTCAAGGATCGCATCGCCTATCTGGGATTGCGCAATGCCTATCATCGACTGGAGCGCGACAAGACCCGCGTCGGTCGTCGCAGCGTCATCGATCAGCTCTGGCACGTCGCCATCCGGCTTGAAGATGGCGGCAATCTGTCGGCTGCCGAGCGCCGCCTTCGCGAAATCCAGGAGCAACTGTCGAAGGCGATCCAGGACGGCGCATCGGATCAGGAATTGCAGAAGCTGATGCAAGAGCTGCGGCAGGCCTTGGCCGAGTTCATGCAGCAACTGCAGAAGCAGGCCGAAGGCCAACCGCCGGTGGAGTTCAGCGAACAGAACCAGACGGTGCGCCAGCAGGATCTGGAGCAGATGTTGAATAACCTGGAGAACATGGCGCGGCAGGGCTCCCGTGATCAGGCTCAGGATATGCTGAGCCAGATGCGGGAATTGCTCGAGCAGTTACAGTCCGGTCGCATGGCCAGTGGGCAGGGCCAGCAGAATCAACAAAATCAGCAAATGAACCAGATGATGAACCAGTTCGGGGACATCATCGGTCAGCAGCAGCGTTTGCAGGACGATACCTTTGGCGAGCAGCGCCAAGGTGAGCAAGGCCAGCAAGGGCAACAAGGGCAGCAGGGCCAAGGACAACAGGGGCAACAAGGCCAGCAACCGGGGCAGGGACAACGCGGCCGCGGCCAACAAGGCCAGCAAGGACAGCGCCAACCGGGCCAAGGCCAACCTGGGCCGGGTGGCCAGCCTGGACAGCAGGGCCAGAATGGCCAGGGCGGACAAGGTCAGCAGGGGCAAGGCGGGCGTGGGCAGCTCGGAACGCGCCAGGGCCAATTGAGTGATCAGCTTGGCCAGCTACAGCGCGGCATGAACCAGAATGGCATTCAGGCGCCCGGCCAGTTGGGTGAGGCGCAACGCTCCATGGAAAACGCCCAGCGGGCGATCGAGCAAGGTGACCTTGAGACCGCCACGCGGGAGCAAGGGCGCGCGCTCGATCAGCTGCGTCAGGGTGCACAGTCGATGGCTGAGCAGATGATGCGGCAGCGTCAGCAGGGCGGCGGCAATCGCTTTGGGCAGGGGCCGGGGGGGGACGCACCGCGCGATCCGCTGGGTCGACCGCAGCGTAGCGAGGGGCCTGATCTGGGCACGTCCGTTAAAGTCCCGGACGAGATCGAGATGCAAACCGCGCGCGAGATTCTGGAGGAACTGCGTCGCCGCCTCGGAGAAACGACGCGGCCCACGATGGAACTCGATTATATCGAGCGCTTGCTGAGACGCTTCTGATCGCTGGCGAAGTCTGATCCGCAACGTCGCCGCGTGCGTTAGCACGCTATGCACACAGTTGAAACGCGCGCTGACGAATGGCCAGCCACACGTGCCGAGGGGCAACGGCGGCTGGCGGCGTTCGTACCGTCGGCGGGCAGGTCGTACGCCACCACACGCAATTACGACCTTGGTCCGCATGATCGTACCAACGTATCGGCGTTGTCACCCTATCTGCGGCATCGGCTAATCACAGAAGCGGAGGTGATCGATGCCGTTCTCGGCCGGCATAGCCTGACGGCCGCCGAGAAATTCATCGATGAAGTGTGTTGGCGCACCTATTGGAAGGGCTGGCTTGAGCAACGACCAGAGGTGTGGGCCGAGTATGCGGTCGATGTAGCGACGCTGACGGCCAACGGCGGTGTGTTTCAGAGCAAACGTATGACAGCAGCGGTTCGAGGCGAAACTGGAATCGCCTGTTTCGATGCTTGGGCCCATGAACTTGTCGCAACGGGCTATCTGCACAATCACGCGCGGATGTGGTTCGCCAGTATATGGATTTTTACATTCGGGCTGCCCTGGCAACTTGGCGCCGATTTCTTTTTCCGGCATTTGCTGGATGGCGACCCAGCCTCCAACACACTGTCTTGGCGCTGGGTTGCGGGTCAGCACACGATTGGCAAAACGTATCTGGCGCGCGCCGATAATATCGAGCGCTACACCAATGGGCGGTTCCCGTTTGCAACTGGTCTGGCGGAAGTTGCCGTTGCCCCAGGCGTCACGGCTCATCCACCGATGAAAAAGCTGCCGCCGCGTCACTCCGCTCCAGCCGACGGGGAGATCGGGTTGCTGCTGACCGAAGATGATCTCGCGCCCGAGACCTGGCCGATGGGTGCCGGCACGGTTGTGCGGATTGCGGCCCTTACTCCCGATTACGACATCAAACTGGCGCCAAACGTGCTCGCGTTCAAACGAGCGGCACTCGGCGATGCGATGCAGCGGTCACATATACACTTCGGACTGAATTCAAGAATGTTGCCAGCACCGACGTCAGGTAGCGAGATCATCGAACAGTTGCGCGGATTACGTGTCGTGACGGCGACTGTCCCCGTCGGGCCGGGGCGGACGGCGATCGATCGGCTGCGCCTTGGCGGGCTCGCCATCACCGAGGTGCGCCGCGACTGGGATGATGCACTTTGGCCGTGCGCCACCAAAAGCTTCTTCAATCTGAAATCCAAGATCATCCCGACCTTGCGCGCACAAGGCATCGGTCAGCCGCAAGGCAACCTATTTGCCTAACCGAACGCCACCGCTCCGAGCGCCATGGCAACGGCTGCCTGCGTCGGATCGACTACCGGGATGCCGAGCGCGTCCTGTAGTGCCAACCGGTGACGCGCCATGCCGGCACAGCCCATGACAACGACATCGGCGCCGTCCTTGTCCTTGAGATCGCGACCAACCGCGATCATCTTTGCCAGCGTGCCGTCGCCTGAGGCGGTTTCGGCGACGCTCATCTCGAGCGGACGTTCGCCGGCCAGCCGGTCCATCAACCCCATCTGGCGCAGATAGCGGATGTGGCGGGCGATCGACCGCTGTTTGATGGCGAGCACGCCGAACCTATTGCCCCGCGTCAATGCCGTCAGCACGCCGCACTCGGCGATGCCGAACACCGGCTTGGCGGTGCCCTCACGGCAGACGTGCAACCCGGGGTCGGAGTAGCACGCAATGATGTAGGCATCGGCCGTTTTATCGGTTTCCACCATCCGCCGCAGCGGCATTGTCACGCACTCGATATCGATCTGGGTTTCGATACCGACAGGGCCTTCCTTCAGGGTGACGCATCTGATCTGGGGCGCACCTGGGTACCCTAACGGTTCCAGTGCCGTGACCAGCCCTTGGGTAACCAAGTCATTTGAATTCGGGTTGATAACGAGAATGACTGGGCGGCGGCTCATCTGGCGCTCCTATCTGTTCGCGGTATTGTGATGGCATATGCAGGGCGATGTCCAGGAGCGCTTCCCCATGTCCAATACCAAATTCGATTGCGTCATCCGGGGCGGCACCGTCGGCACGGCGACCGCCGTGTTCAAGGCTGACGTCGGCATCATCGGCGACGAGATCGCAGCCATCGGACGCGAATTGCCAAGCGGCAACACCGAGATCGATGCCCGCGATCATTACGTGTTGCCGGGTGGCATCGACAGTCATGCGCACATCGAGCAGCTATCCGCCGGCGGCATCATGAACGCCGACACCTGGGAAAGCGCGACCGTGTCGGCGGCCTTTGGCGGCACCACGACCGTCATAGCGTTTGCCGCTCAGCACCGGGGCAAGAACCTGATGCAGGTCGTCGCCGACTATCAAGCGTTGGCGGCAAAGGGCGCGGTGATCGACTATGCGTTTCATCTGATCGTCGCTGACCCGACCGATGCGACCATCAAGGAGCATCTGCCTGCCCTGATCCGGCAAGGCCATGCCTCGATCAAGGTGTTCATGACCTACGATCTGCTGCAGGTGCAGGATGCACCGTTTCTCGACGTGTTGTTGACGGCGCGCGAAGGCGGCGCGCTGGTGACCGTACATGCCGAAAACCACGGTATGATCTCGTGGATGGTCAAGCGGCTGATCGAACGTGGTTACACGGCGCCTAAATACCACGCGATCAGCCATCCGCGACTGGCCGAAAAGGAAGCCTTCGAGCGTCTGATTGCCATGGCGGCTCTGGTCGATCAACCGATCATGATCTTCCATGTCTCTACTGCCGAAGGGGCAGGCGTCATCAGGCGGGCGCGCGGGGAAGGGCTCAAGGTCTATGCCGAAACATGTCCGCAGTATCTGTTCCTGACCAGACACGATCTCGACCGGCCGGGTATGGAGGGCGCCAAGTGGATGTGCTCGCCGCCGCCGCGTGAAACGGCCGATCAGGAAGCCCTGTGGCGGGCACTCGACCTCGGCGATCTGCAGACGGTGTCATCGGATCATGCGCCCTATGCCTATGATGCCACCGGCAAGCTGAGTGGCGGGCCCAATTCCACCTTCAAACAGATCGCGAATGGCCTGCCCGGGCTCGAAACGCGGCTGCCACTGTTGTTTGATGCGATGGTCAGTCAAGGGCGGCTAGGCTTATCGAAATTCGTAGCCTTGACGGCGACGGAACCGGCGCGGATCTACAACCTGGCGCCGAGGAAGGGGTCGATTGCCATTGGGGCCGATGCCGATATCGCAATCTGGGACCCGGAACGCACTGTGACTTTGACCGATGCAATGATGCACGATCGGACTGGATATACACCGTTTGCTGGTCGGACAGTGCGGGGTTGGCCGGTCACTGTCCTGCGGCGCGGTCGCGTGTTGGTTGCAGATGATGCATGTCGTGCAACGCCCGGTTCGGGACGCTTCCTTGCTCGGACTGGCGGCGACGCGGCGCGACCATCCGGCCTGCTGCAGCCTGAACTCGATCCCGTTCGCAATTTTGGCGCGAAATTGTTGGACTAGCGCAGAGCGTTCGGATGCTGGCCTCCGACCTTAACCTCGTCGGCGTTGAATCTCTGGCAATTTCTTGCG
The DNA here is from genome assembly GCA_031401535.1 of Hyphomicrobiaceae bacterium. Classification (GTDB taxonomy): domain Bacteria; phylum Pseudomonadota; class Alphaproteobacteria; order Rhizobiales; family Hyphomicrobiaceae; genus JAKFWF01. Next base: position 6,475 of record JANNRP010000476.1, read on the forward strand.
CATCGGAGGATTGTTGCGACGCTATCGATAAATCCTTGGCGCTTGCACCCGTGCTCGGTTGCCAAGTCTGAGCAGAATGAAAAGACGCGACTGCCTCTTCCAAGTTTGGGGACGACCATGGCGATCAATCCCTTGTACTTTCTGGCAACGTGCGCCTTAGGCTGGGGCTTCAGTCTCGCCATCTATCGCGCCGTCGCCTCTCGCAACGGTTGGCCAATGGGGCACATGCAGGCGCGCTATCCGTTGATCGTGACGCTGCTCGGTGTGGCAGCTCTCGTGTTGTCGTTCCTGTTCATTGCAGCGGCTCCGGCGCAGCGCTGGCCAATCCTGCTTCTTGGGTTGTTGTTCTCTCTGTTTTGGCTTGGTTTCTTGCGTGTTGCCGCCCAGACCGCGTTGTTCTTGGCGCCGATCTCAGCGCTGCTGCTCGGCGTGCTTTGGGCCAGTAATGAGGACGGTCTTGCCGAAATCCGCAATCTTGAGGATCGTGCATTGGAGCGCGCGCAGCGCATTGAGCAGCGGATTGAAGAACGTTGGCGGCAGCGCGGCCAGCCCCAGGATGCCGTGCCGTCCACAGATCCAATGCCGACCATAATCCCGCCGCCTGCGCGCAAGTCGACCCCGCAGTAAGGGCAAGCTGCTGCACCTTGTCATAGGTCCAAGCGGTTCGGCACGCTTGTCATCGGCGGAGCTTCGGCCTAGGTGATGGTCGAACAAATCCTATGTCGACAAGGCTCCCTGCTGCATGTCTGTTCGCCGCCTCCATCCTGACCAGCCCGCTGCGTTCGTCTTTTCTCCGGTTAATCTGGCATGGGCGCACGAGACCATCACAAAGTATCCGTCCGGCAAGCAGGCATCGGCCGTGATCCCGGTGCTGTGGCGTGCGCAGGAGCAGGAAGGTTGGTGCACGGAGCCCGCCATCCGCTATGTCGCCGATATGCTGGGCATGGCCTACATACGCGTCTATGAGATCGCGACCTTTTACACGATGTTCCAGTTGTCGCCGGTCGGCAAAAAAGCCCACGTCCAGGTGTGCGGGACGACGCCTTGCCTGTTGCGGGGCGCCGACAAGTTGATCGAGACCTGTCAGCATCGCATCCATCACGATCAGCATCATTTGTCGGCCGACGGCAACTTCTCCTGGGAAGAGGTCGAGTGTCTCGGTTCCTGCGCCAACGCGCCGATGGTGCAGATCTTCAAGGACACCTACGAAGACCTGACGCCTGAACTTCTGGACAAGGTTTTGGAGGGCTTCGCCAAGGGGCACCCACCAACGCCCGGTTCGCAAATCGGGCGCCAAGCGTCGTGTCCCGTTGGCGGACCGACGACGTTGAAAGAATTCATCAAGGCGAAGGCTTGAGCGCCATGGGCGGACGCTGGGGCCACGTCGCGACGCACGGTACGCTGGCGGCGGTGTTTTTCTTTGTGCTCCAGCGCTTCGGCCTCAATCAGACGATTGAAACGAGCGTGCTTTGGGGCGCTTTGCTGGGTATTGGTGCTGCGGCGCTCGCTTGGTTTCAGACACGGCGTTGATTGGGAATCGTCACGATGCTCGAAGATAAAGACCGCATCTTCACCAACATTTATGGCTTCAACGATGCCGGACTTGCAGCCGCGAAATCGCGCGGCACGTGGGACCGCACGAAAGAATTCATCGACAAGGGACACGACTGGATAATCAACGAGACCAAGGCGTCCGGTCTGCGCGGTCGCGGCGGCGCGGGCTTTCCCACCGGGCTCAAGTGGTCGTTCATGCCGAAGGCCGATACCCGGCCGTCATACCTTGTGATCAACGCCGACGAGAGCGAGCCTGGTTCCTGCAAGGATCGCGAGATCATGCGGCATGAGCCGCACGTTCTGATCGAAGGCGCGCTGATCGCGTCCTACGCCATGCGCGCGCACGTCTGCTATATTTATTTGCGCGGCGAATACATCCGCGAGCGTGAGCGCCTGCAAGCAGCCGTCGATGAGGCGTATGCGGCCAAGTTGATTGGCGGCGACAACATTCACGGTTGGGATCTCGAGGTTGTACTCCACCACGGGGCGGGTGCCTACATCTGCGGTGAAGAAACCGCGATGCTCGAAAGCCTCGAAGGAAAGAAGGGGCAACCGCGGTTGAAGCCGCCGTTCCCGGCCAACGTCGGCCTCTATGGAGCGCCGACCACCGTCAACAACGTGGAGAGTATTGCCGTGGTGCCGACGATCCTGCGTCGTGGCGCTGGATGGTTTGCGGCACTGGGCAAACCCAACAATACTGGCACCAAGCTGTTCCAGATCTCCGGTCACGTGAACCATCCATGCGTCGTCGAAGAGGAAATGGGCATCGGTCTGCGCGACCTGCTCGACCGTCATTGCGGCGGCGTGCGCGGCGGTTGGGACAACCTTTTGGCCGTTATCCCGGGCGGCTCGTCGATGCCGCTGCTGCCGGCCTCGCAGTGCCAGGATCTGACGATGGACTTCGATACGCTGTCGAAGCTCAAATCGGGGATGGGGACGGCGGCCATCATCGTGATGGACAAGTCGACCGACATCATCAAGGCCTTCGCCCGTATCGCCTATTTCTACAAGCACGAGAGCTGCGGCCAGTGCACGCCGTGCCGTGAGGGCACCGGCTGGATGTGGCGGGTGCTTGAGCGGATGGCCCGGGGCGAAGCCGAAAAACGTGAAATCGACCTGTTATTCGACGTGACCAAGCAGATCGAAGGGCATACAATCTGTGCGCTTGGCGAGGCGGCGGCATGGCCGGTACAGGGCTTGATCCGCAATTTCCGTCATGTGATCGAAGAACGGATCGATCAGTATCAAGCGACTCACCAACACGCGGCCGAATAAGGCTTTCATCGAACGGAGTTTTTCTACCTATGAGCGGCTACAAGATACCGAACTTTAATGACCGGCTAGGCAGCGCCGCAAAGGCGAGGCAGGCGGCGCTTGAGAAGTTCAAAGCCAAGCCAGGACCGAGCGATCCTGAATTCCAGGCCCGACAGGCTGAGCGCGTGCGTATTGAAGCCGAGCGGCAAACCCGCCGGGAAGTCGCTAAACTTGAAAAGCAGCGGCTGGAAGCAGAGGCAGCTGCCGCTCACGAGGCGGAGCTGCTTGCCAAGAAAGCTGCCGAACAGGCGGCTTACGAGGAGGAAATCCGCGCTCAGGAAGAGCTGGAGCTCAAGCAAAAAGCCATTCGTGACGCCCGCTACGCGGCCCGCAAGGCGGCCAAGAAGGGGTGATCGGTCCGCGGCTGACGATATTCTGAGTAAGCCCCCATTCCAGTGCGGTGCCAGGCGGGCGCAACGGACGCGACGTTCCGTGGGCCGATACGTCGCACGAGTGGTGCGACTTTGGCACAGTTCGGCGGTCACTTAACCGTTCATTGGCATTGAACTGGATTAGCGAACAGCTTGTCCCGGTTGTGCCCTAATTTGTTGTGCGCCTCAGTGTTACGCCGAACCCTGACGCCGAATCACGCGCCGTTTGGGGACGAAGATGCCAGATACCATTGCCGACAATACCAGCACGTTGGCGTCGCTGTCAGTCGGTGGCTCGGTCGCCAGCACGGTCGATAGCGGTGGCGATGTCGACTGGTTTTCGATCAATCTGTCGGCGGGCGAACGCTACACCTTCAGTCTGGATGGGGTCGGCCCAACGCTGCTCGGCGATCCCTTTCTGAGGCTGTACAATGCCGGCGGCACTTTGCTCGCGTCGAATGATGATGGCGGCCCGGGGCTGAACTCCCTGATCAGTTTCACGGCATCATCCAGCGGCACCTACTATCTGAGTGCAGCCGACTACAATGTTTCTGGCACGGGCGACTATCAACTGACAGCCGCGATAGCCCCCGCCATCTCAACGTACACGCTCGATCAAGTTGCTGATTATCTGACCGACGGCTACTGGGGTGGCTCCGGCTTTCAGTTCTCGACGTCGACGATCACCTACAATGTCCAAGGCTTGACGGCTGCGGAGCAGACATTGGCGCGCCTGGCACTGCAGACCTGGGATGATGTCGGCAGCTTCACATTCGTCGAAACGACGGCATCGGCGCAGATCACATTCGACCACACTGGTTCCAACAACGCATCGACCAGTTCGAACGGGTCGTCGGCCCAGATCACCATCTCGTCGAACTGGAACGGTGGCGACACCAGCATCTTCAGCTACACGCTGCAGACTTACATCCACGAGATTGGTCATGCACTTGGACTGGGGCACGGCGGGCCCTATAACGGCGCGGCAACTTACGGTGTCGACAATATCTACACGAACGACAGTTGGGCGACGTCCATCATGTCGTACTTCACCCAGGATGAAGCCGGTGCGGGTTCCTATGCTCTTGTCGTTGGCCCGCAACTCGCCGACATCATTGCGATCGGAAATTTGTACGGCCTGTCGACGACCACCCGGATGGGTGACACGGTCTATGGCTTTAACGCGAACGCCGGGCAACTCTTCAACTTCGCAGATGCGATCTATGGTGGTGCGGCGCCTGCATTGACGATTTTTGACAGTCTTGGCACCGATACGCTCGACCTGTCCGGTTATACGATGAGCCAGCGCATCGATCTCAGAGCTGAGATGCGGTCGGATGTCGGCGGCGGGGCCAACAACATCGCCATCGCCCGCGGCACGGTGATCGAGAATGCCTATGGCGGGTCGGGCTGGGACAACGTCACCGGCAACAGCGCCAACAATGAACTGCGAGGACTAGGCGGTAACGACACGCTGAGGGGCGGTGGCGGCAACGACATCGTCGACGGCGGCCTGGGTGAGGATACGCTCGACTTTTCCGATTCGATTTCAGGAATCGTGGTGTCTTTGGCTGAAGGAGGGAGCGGGACAGCGGACCTATCCGCAGCCGATCTTGGCGTCGATACGTTCTATGGCATTGAAGGTCTTATCGGTGGCACGTTCGACGACGCACTGGTCGGCAACTCCGGTAACAACGTCTTAAATGGCGGCGCGGGCAATGATACGCTGATCGGCGGAACAGGAGCCGATACGTTGATCGGCGGCACCGGCGACGATGTGCTGTGGTTCGATTCCGCTGACATCCTGCTCGACGGCGGCAGCGGCTTCAACTACCTAATCCAACTCGACAACGTGCACCTTAATCGCGTTATCGGCAGTTTGGGCGTCAGCGTGTTCATCGCAGGTAGTGGCAACGACGTGCTCAATGGCGTTGGCTCGCCCACTAGCATGCTGATCTATGGTGGTGGTGGCAATGACATTCTATTGCTGGGGGCGGCAGGCGGCTATATCTTCGGCCAGGATGGGGCCGACACGCTCACAGGTTCATCGGGCACCGACATTCTGCTCGGCAATGCGGGCGCCGATCTGCTCAATGGTGGTGACGGCAACGACGTTTTATATATCGATGCGGCCGATGGCAACGGGTTCGATGGCGGCGGCGGCACTGGCGACTACGCCATCGTCGAAACCACAGATGGCGTCAACGCAACGTTGAACGGCCGCGGCATAGAGGTGTTCGTCGGCAACGTCGGCAACGATACGATCAATGCCGTTGGCACCGTCGTCAGCATGGGCCTCTACGGCGGTGGCGGTAACGACACGATCACGACCGGCAATGGCTCGACGCTGGCATTTGGCCAGGACGGCGACGATGTGATTACAGGCGGAACCGGCGGCGATATCCTTGTTGGCGGCGCCGGCATCGATATGATCAATGGAGGGGGCGGCGACGATTTCCTGTACATCGACCAATCCGACGCAATAGTGAACGGCGGCAGTGGCACCGACACGCTTATCGTCGATAGCTTGATCGGCGCCAATATCGCGACAGGCGCGTCGTCGATCGAGGTTTTGGTCGGCAACGTCGGCAATGATGTCTTCAACGCGGCGGGAGCGTCACACGCGATCACCTTCTACGGCAATGATGGCAACGACGTGTTTACTGGGGGCCACGGCGCCGATCTCTATTTTGGCGGCAACGGCAGCGATACGTTCCGCTATCTCGGCTCCGGGACGGGCGCGGATACGATTTATGATTTCGACGCCAATCCGGCGGACGGCCAGGATCTAATCGACGTCGCGGGGCGCGGCTTCAACGCGGGCTCGATCGGCACCACGATTATCTTGTCGAACTCAGGCGGCAATACGCTGGTGACGATCGGCGCCGACACGATCCTGCTCAACGGCGCCGCATTCGGAACTGTCACGGACG
>JANNRP010000477.1:0-5823 GCA_031401535.1 Hyphomicrobiaceae bacterium
ATAGGCGATCTGATGACTGAGGGGCTTTGGGTAATAGACCATCGATGGGATGCCCTGTTCCGCCAGCGCACCACGCACTGCGTCGCGACGGCCGTTGGTGATGCGCACCGTGTACTGCGCCCACACCGATGTGACGCCGTCGGGCACCTCCGGTACGATGACGTGACCGCGCAAGGCAGCACTGTAGCGCTGCGCGATCGCATTGCGGGCCGCGATTTCGTCCTCGAAGATATTGAGCTTCTCGATCAGGATCGCCGCCTGGATGGTATCGAGCCGTCCGTTTACGCCGATCCTAACGATCTCATATTTGTCAGCGCCCTCGCCCTTGCCGTGCAGCCGGATCGATCGCATCACGCCAGCCAGGTCATCGTTATCGGTGAACAGCGCGCCGCCGTCGCCGTAGCAGCCGAGCGGCTTGGCCGGAAAGAAGCTCGCCGCTGTCATATCGCCGAACGTGCCAACCTTGGCGGATCGCGTCGAAGCGCCGAACGATTGCGCCGCATCGGCCATCACCCACAACCCGTTGGCCGTGGCGAAGGCTGAGACCTGCGCGTAGTTGGCCGGCAAGCCGAACAAGTCGACGGCGATCAAGCCGACCGGCTTCAAGCCGCGGCGCCGTGCCGCCACCAGCCCGGCTTCGAGGCCCGCAACGTCAATATTGAATGTTGCCGCTTCGACATCGACGAACACGGGCTCGGCGCCGAGCAGCGCAATCGTCTCAGGCGTCGCCGTGTAGGTGAACCCCGGGCACAGCACCGCATCGCCCACCGTCACGCCCTTGGCCATCATGCCGATCAGCAGCGCATCGGTGCCGCTGGCGCAGGTGATGGCGTGGCGGGCGCCGCAGAACCGGGCCAGCCGCCGCTCAAATTCAGCAACCTCCGGCCCCATGATGTACTGGCCATGGGTCAGCACGCGCCCGATCGCGGCATCGATCGCGGGCCTGATGCGTGCCTGCTGAGCGGCCAGATCGACGAACTCGATTGCCGCGGGGGCAGGTTCAGAGCGCTTCAAGACGGCCATCCGGTGTTTCCCTGTAACGGCTTTGATCCTCTGGGCAGACAAGGTCAGGCCCAAGCTTCCGGCCAGCCCGGCTGACCCAGCCGATGCGCTTGGCCGGAACGCCTGCCATCAGCGCATAGGCGGGCACAAGACTGGTCACGACGGCACCGGCCGCAATGAAGCAATAAGCGCCCAGATCATGGCCGCACACGATCGTCGCATTGGCGCCAATGGTCGAACCACGCCCGACACGGGTGATCGCGAACTCCGCCTTGCGTTCATAAGCAGCGCGCGGATTGTTGACATTGGTGAACACGCAGCTAGGCCCACAGAACACATCGTCTTCGAGTGTCACGCCTTCGTACAGGCTGACGTTGTTCTGGATCTTGCAGCCATTGCCGACGGCGACGTTGGGCCCGACCATGACGTTCTGGCCGAACGAGCAGTTGGTGCCAATTTCGCAGCCCTTCAAGATATGCACGAAATGCCAGATCCGAGTACCGGCGCCAATGCGGACCGGCTCATCGATATAGGCACTGGGATGAATGGTCACGCCGTCAAACTGGGAAGCCATCGCGATACCTTCCAGTCTGGCTCAACACCGCGTCGAGCTGCGGATGCCGCTTGCCACGTTTAGGCTCCATGTCGGCGCTGCGCAGCCGCGCCACCGTCTCAATCGACGGCCGCGCCGATGACAGCGGAAAGCCACGACCGGCAGCCACCTCGGCGTAGCTCACAGTATGCAGATCCTCGAACCCCTTCGAGAAATCATAGAGCCCAAGCCCTTCGATGTTGAGCTGGCGTTTGGCAAAACCACCATCGCCTTGAACCCGGTCACGGCCATTGATCGACAGGAACCATGGCACGCGTGCGCGCTCAAATTCGAGGTAGCCCGCCGCGCAATCGATCGCCCGGTGGTGCACGATATTCTGCGTCGGACACCCGAACACGAAGCTCAGCATGTCGAAGAAGTGCACGCCGATGTTGGTCGCAATGCCGCCGGACTTGGTCACCTGACCCTTCCACGATTCGTAGTACCAGTGCCCGCGCGCCGTCACATAGGTCAGCTCGGCGTCGAAGATGCGGCCTGTTGTGTCTGCTTCCACAAGGCGCTTCAGGTCAATAATCGCCGGGTGCAGCCGCAATTGCAGAATGGTGTTGACGCGCTGTCCCGTTGAGCGCTCAAGCGCGGCCAGATCATCGATGTCGGACGGGTCGAGCACCAGCGGCTTTTCACAAATCGCATCAGCGCCCGCACGTAATGCGAAACTGGCATGCGCCTTGTGCAGATAGTTCGGCGAGCAGATCCCGATGTAGTCGACTGGCTGGCCGGCCTGTCGTTTGCTGTTGATGTAATCGCCGAAACGCTCGAACTCGGTAAAAAACCGCGCACTTGGAAACGACGCATCGATCTGGCCGACCGAGTCGGACACATCAAGGGCTGCAACCAGATGACCGCCGACATCCTTGATGGCGCTCAAATGCCGCCGCGCCACATAGCCAGCAACCCCGATCAGCGCGAACGACTTCGGCGCCGCCTTGTTCGCAGCCCTTGCCATTTCCGCGCCGCTCATGGCCCAAACCCCGTCATGTAAGAGCTCTATCCCCTTAAAGCCTGACATCGCTGTCAGCGATGGGCAGCACAAGTTTCATGTCATACAGCAGTCCACCGGGCACCAGGATGTTACGGAAGCGGGCGACCGGCATCTCGGCCACAACGTCATGCTTGACCGCCAGCACCACGGCATCGAACGGCCCGGTCGGAATCCGGTCCAGCAGCGTGATGCCGTACTCGTGCTCGACCTCATCCTTGTGCGCCAACGGATCATAGACCGTGACGTGATGACCAAAGGCCTGCAACTCGGCTACAAGATCGGCGACCTTGGTGTTGCGCACGTCCGGACAATTGCCCTTGAAGGTGAAACCGACGATCAGGATACGCGCGCCGTCCGCCCTGAGCTTGCGCTGCAGCATCGACTTGACGATGTCCTGCGCGACGATGCCGGCCATGCCGTCGTTGATGCGCCGACCGGCAAGGATCATCTCGGGATGGAACCCCAGCGTCTGCGCCTTGTGCGTCAGATAGTAGGGGTCGACGCCGATGCAATGACCACCGACCAGACCCGGCTGGTAGGAATGAAAATTCCACTTGGTGCCGGCCGCCTCGAATACTTCGCGGCTTTCAATACCCATGCGCTTGAACAGCAGGGCCATTTCATTGGTCAGCGCAATATTGACATCGCGCTGCACGTTCTCGATCACCTTGGCGGCCTCGGCCACCCGGATCGAGCTTGCCTTGTGCGTGCCGGCCGTGATGATGCGGCCATAGAGTTGGTCAATCAGGTTTGCGGCCGCGGGCGTCGAACCCGACGTGATCTTCTTGACCTGCGGCAACCGGTGGTGGGGATCGGCCGGATTGACGCGCTCTGGGCTGTAGCCAGCAAAGAAATCGATGTTGAACGTCAAGCCCGATACACGCTCGATGATCGGAATGCAGATCTCTTCCGTGGCGCCCGGATAAACCGTCGATTCGTAAATCACGATACCGCCGCGCTTGATCACGCGGCCGACGGAGTCCGACGCCTTCTCCAATGGCGTCAGGTCTGGTCGCTTGGCATCGTCGATCGGCGTTGGCACCGTCACAATGAACACGTTGCATGACGACAAGTCGCTAGGCTGCGCCGTGAATGCCACGCGATCCAGGTGCGCCAGCTCCTCCTCGTTGAGCTCGCGTGTGCGATCAACGCCAGACTTCAACTCAGCGATTCGCGCCCCGTTGATGTCAAAGCCAACCGTCGGGAACACCCGGCCGAGGTAGGCCGCCAGCGGCAAGCCTACATAGCCAAGTCCGATCACGCCGATGCGAAGCGCCGACAATGCAGGCAGTGGAACGACCAAATCAGTCATGCGCCTTTTATTCCCGTCCAATCGCGATACAACGGGAGCTAGTACCCGCATTGTGAAGCGGTCAACCCACGCCAGCGCCAAAGACGGGGAAACAATAGCGGAATGTGCGGTGTTTGGGCATCAGTCGGATTAGCTGTCGAGCGTTCGCGGATCAGCCGGGTCGCGCATCGTGGCCCGGACGGGGAAGGCTGGAACACGTTCGACTGCCCCTGGGGTCCGGTGGCGCTAGGACATCGCCGGTTGGCGATCATCGACACATCGGCCAACGCCAACCAGCCGATGTGCGATGCAGGCGCGCGCTACTGGCTGACCTTCAACGGCGAAATATACAACTATCTCGAATTGCGCCGCGCGCTCATCGATGTCGGCGTTACCTTCCGAACCAATTCCGACAGCGAGGTGCTGCTCGCAGCATACATCCACTGGGGCGAATCGTGTCTCGATCGGCTGCTGGGGATGTTCGCTTTTGCGATCTGGGATGATACGGCCAAGTCACTGTTTCTGGCGCGTGACCGGTTCGGCATCAAGCCGTTGTATATCGCTGTCCGGCCCGACGGCATTGCTGCCGCATCCGAAATCAAGCAGCTCTACGATCTGGCGGACATGCCGCGCACGATGAACCTTGCCCGCGTCTACGATTTCCTGGGCTTCGGACTGAGCGACCATACGACTGAGACAATGTTTTCTGGAATCCAACAGTTACATGCCGGTGGGTGTTTAACGATCGCGACGGACGGCGCCACGCCCGGCACAATGCCACCGCCACGCCTCTGGTACACATTGCCGAGACCCGGCCAATCGACAATCACCCGCGATGCCGCGACCGACGCCTACCGCCACCTGTTCGACGATGCCGTGCGGCTGCACCTGCGGTCAGACGTGGCCGTCGGCTCCTGCCTGTCGGGCGGACTCGACAGTTCGTCGATCGTATGCACGGCTGCCCGCCAACTCGGTTCTGACGCTTTCGCCGGACGCTTCACCGCCATCAGCGCCGTCTACGGCGAAGCGCGCGTCGACGAACGCAGCTACATCAACGCGGTGCTTGGCGCGACGCATGCCAAGCCCTGCTTCGTGACACCCAGCCCGGCCGACATCGAACGCGACATCGAGGCCATGATCTGGCATCAGGACGAGCCGTTCGGCTCCACCAGCATCTGCGCTCAATGGGCAGTGTTTGCCGCAGCGCGCGCGGCTGGTATCAAAGTCATGCTCGACGGCCAGGGTGCCGACGAGCCGCTGGCTGGCTATCATTGGTTGTTTGGTCCAGCGTTGGCGGCACTGATCCGTGGTGGGCGTTGGCGAGAGGCCGCGGCGATGCTGGCCGAACGCAAAGTCGCGCACGGCGCCTCCTACGCATCACAAATGCTGCGAGCAACACCCTTCTTGATCCCGGATCGGTGGCGCGGCACGGCATACGCCTTGCGCCGCGGTCGCGGTGGGGTCGATTGGCTCGCTGGCGCGGCATTCGCTCCGTATGCACATGACCCTGACCCGTTGCAAGCCGTCGCCGCTGCCTACAGCCTTGCCGGATGTACCGATATTGGCTCCATGTGCTGGCTAACGACCGCGGCCACCAGCTTGCCGATGCTGCTGCATTGGGAGGACCGCAGCAGCATGGCGCACGGCATTGAGGCGCGCGTGCCTTTTCTCGACCACCGGCTCGTCGACTATGCCATGGCACTCGGCGCACAACACAAAATTGAGGGTGCGCAAACCAAGGTCGTGCTGCGGCGGGCCATGGCCGACCGGCTGCCGCTGCCGGTGCTCCATCGTCAGGACAAGATCGGGTTTGCGACACCGGAGCAAGAGTGGGTACGCGGCCCGTTACGCGAGTTCATGCGGTCAGGCGTCATCGCAACACTCGATACCTATCCGCACTTGCTCAATCGTGCAGCGACGTTGCGGATGGTCGAT